>JAFZMO010000049.1 GCA_017551165.1 Lachnospiraceae bacterium | reverse complement strand
GTATTCCGACTTTAATCACGGGAGATATAACATGATCGCCCTGACGCCGGAGAAGTACGCTAATGCACAAAGTATTCTTTCTGACAGAATCGCTGGTATGTTTACGAGTTGTACCAGAGAAATCCGGAACACATATGTCTCAAAAAATGATCAGGGAGAGGTTGTGCTGGTCATGGAAGTGTATTTTACGAAGTCGGTAGATAATGGCAATGGCGAAATTGTGGGCGAATTTGTATGGGGAGAGAAATATGAGCAGCCGATAGAGTAATGAATGCAGGCATGAATTACTGGTAAATGGATGGAGGCATGTTGCATGAAAGAAGTCGGTATCCATTTGCTTGGCGCATTAGCAGTTGCTGGATTTGGTGCTGCAGTATCGCCTGAATGCTTAGAAAGAAACGAGGAAGGGGACGGTTTTGTACCGTCCCCTTTGCTGTGGTCTTATTGAATTATCAGTCCTTCTCGTTGCCGGTGCTCTGCACGGACTCTACGAGGCAGCACGCCTCGACCTTCCACTCGCGGCAGGAGTAGAAGCCCTTGTCTGCGTAGAACATGGCCTCCTTCGCGTAAGCGCTGGATTCCGAAGCCGGGACACCGACCTCCTTTGCGTGTGCGAGGCAGCTCATGGTGTATACGGCGCATGCTTCGTCGTAGAAGAGATTCTCGGGATTGAGAAGATCCTTTACGGCGGCGGCAGCGGAGCGATAGTCACCGGCGCGGTACAAATCTTTCGCCTTCCGAAGAGGTACCGAATCGCCCTCGTTCTCAGTGATCGAGAGACGTCTCTCCTCGGGAGTCAATAAATGAATGGAAATGTCCAATTTCTTCGAAAGGTATTCCAGGGTCTTGATCGACGGTACGGCCGAGCCGCTCTCGATCTGCGAAAGCATATTGCGCGTGATAAAATTGCCTACGACCTGACTCTGCGTCATCTTCTTGGCCAGGCGGGCTTCCTTGATAATGCGACCAATTTCGGATCTGTCCATTGTATTCCTCCTTATCCGTAAACTTGGTTTACAACCACTTGGATTGTAACAGATATTTACGGAAAATGCAATAGGGTTTCACAAAAGTTTCGTAATATTTTCGTTGTATTATTTGACGTATTTTCATATAATTGACTTAACGCTGACGTAATATTGTGCAAATGGCGTTCGGGACGGACGGCGTGTGGCCGGTCTGACCCGGGAAAGGGATTAAGGATTTTGAGTATGAAGACACGGAAAATGTTGCGCAGATGTCTGTGCCTCATCCTTGTTGTGGCTATGCTGGCAGGATGCGGTAGCAGCGGTTTGCAGGAGCGCGATGGCAAGAAAAACGGTACCGCAACGCCCACGGCCGAGGTGACGACACCTACGGGCGAGCCCACGGGTGACGTTACGCCGACGGGTGAGCCTACGGGCGAGCCGACAGGTGAAGTTACCCCTACGGCAGAGCCGACTCCCGGCGAGGCAACGCCCACGCCCGCGGAAGTGACGCCCACGAGTACGCCTGATACGCCTACGCCGACTCCGACGCTTGCTTACAAGACCAAGGAAGAGGAGCAGGCGGCTTTTGACAAGTTCCTCAACGAGGTATTTGTGTACCTGATCGGAACGGAGAACATGAATGTTCACTATATTCTCGAGCATCCGGAAGTATACGGGATCGAGGCTGAGCATACGATCGCATGCGAACAGATGGATGTTCCGACGACGTCCAAGGAGTTCATCGACGCGTGCGCGGATCTTTATACGTTTAACTATGACAACCTGACGAAGGCACAGCAGATCAACTATGACCGTCTGGATTATGAGGTGCAGTTCACCAAGAGGTACAGCAACATCGACATCAAGTCGGTCAACAACTTCCTGATGGCGTCCAACAACAACTGTGTGAATTCGATCCTCACGGCGCTCACCGAGTATCCGATCATCGAGAAGAAGGATATGGATGAGTTCCTTCTCGACGTTGCGGCTGTCGGTCCTTACATGGATGATCTGTTCAAGGTGATCAAGGAGCTCTGCGAGGTCGGTGCATGCCCGACGCAGGACATGTATGACACCACGCTCGAGAACATCGAGACGTTGATCGAGACGGAGGACAGCGTAATCGTTGTGGCATTCAAGGCCAATGCGCTGGCCGGCGGATTTGACGAGGCTACGGTCAACAGCTATGCAGAGGAGTTGATCAAGCTCCTTCAGGACAAGATCTCGCCCGCTGCGGAGAAGTTCCGCGACAATATCAAGTCACTGGAGTCGTATATCTCCGAGGCGAAGGGTCTCGCTTCCCGCGAGGGCGGCAAGGAGTACTATGCGTACCTTGCACAGGGCAAGACCGGATCGAACCTTTCGATGGAAGATATGTACAACTACCTCAACATGAAGCTTGAAAAGATGGTGACGGATTTCCGTGAACTGTATTTCAAGGATATGGATTCCATCGATCGCATGGAGAACATGAAGTACGGGACGCGTGATTTTACGCAGATCCTCGACACGCTCAAGCGCCTCACGGCTGAGCAGTATCCGGCGACGCGCGATACGAAATACATCGTGTCCGCGCTTCCGACGGAGCTGTGTGTGCCCGGCATTCTGGCGTACTTCATGTCGCCTCAGTATGACAACCCGGACCGTAAGGTCATCCGCGTGAACCCGCTCAACGAGGATTCCGATATCGAGCTGTTCTCGACGCTCGCACACGAGGGCTACCCGGGACATCTCTATCAGGATGAGTACTTCCGCCACACCGAGGGCTACCACATCATCAACAACGTTCTCAGCTACGTCGGTTACCAGGAAGGCTGGGCGACCATGATGGGCAAGAATGCGTACGACTGGGCGACCAACGGCGACACGACCGTGGCGTTCATGTTCGACTTTGACTACACGTACTCCAACGCGGTTGTCGCTGCCTGCGACATCGGCGTAAACTACTACGGATGGGATCTGAAGCAGCTGAAGGATTACCTCGGCGGCACGCTGTTCGGTTCCGGCGACTCGACCGCGAAGGCGATCTTCGAGGCGGTAACCTCGGATCCGGCACTGTATCTTCCTTACACGTTCAGCCATTTCCAGTGCCTTGACATCATCGACGAGCTCATGGCGAAGGGAATGTCCCGCAAGGATGCATACCAGGCGTTCCTTGAGGTAGGTCCCGCGAGCATGGATGTGCTTCGCAAGCACCTCGGCCTCGCACCGGAGAAGTAAGCTTCGGTCAGGACGTACAACAGCAGAAAACCACGGCGGCAGCCGGCACGAAATGACGTGTCGACTGCCGCTTTTTTGCCATTTTTCGAAAAATGCGCCGAAAACGCGCCGGCGAGAAAAAAGTTTAGAAAAACATACAAAAAGAATTGAATATTTTACGAAAAATTGGTAAAATCAACATATGGTTTCCGGCCCGGCCGGAACATTAACAGTATTGGAGGATTACAAACATGCAGACGTACAAGTACGAGAAGATCCGCAACGTCGCCATCCTTGGACACGGCGGGTGCGGTAAGACGACTCTCGTGGAAGCCATGGCGTATACGACGGGTATCACCAAGCGTATGGGCCGCGTGGAAGAGGGCAACACCATCAGCGATTACGACAAGGAAGAGCAGAAGAGACTCTTCTCCATCAGCACGACGCTGGTGCCGATCCTCTGGGAAGATACGAAGATTAATTTCCTGGATACACCGGGTTATTTCGATTTTGTCGGAGAAGTTGAGGAAGCGATCAGTGCGGCAGATGCAGCGGTCATCGTTGTTTCCGCCAAGGCCGGCATTGAGGTCGGCACGAAGAAGGCATGGGATATCTGCGAGAGATATCACCTTCCGAGAATCTTCTTCGTAACGGATATGGACGATGACAACGCGTCGTTCCGCAACGTCGTTGAGGCGTTGAAGGAGGACTACGGCAACCGCATCGCTCCGTTCCACACCCCGATCCGTGAGAACGAGAAGTTCATCGGTTTCGTCAACGTTGTGAAGATGGCAGGCCGCCGCTTCAGCAACAACCTCGGCGAGTACGTTGACGGCGATATCCCGGATTACTGCATGGAGTATGTCAATAACTATCGCGACGCGTTGATGGAGTCCATCGCCGAGACGAGCGAAGACTTGATGAACAAGTTCTTCGAGGGCGAGGAGTTCACGATGGTGGAGATTGAGAACGCCATCCGCGGAAGCGTTGCTTCGGGTGACATGATCCCGGTTCTCTGCGGCTCCGGTATCCAGGCACGCGGTACGTTCGCACTGTTGCAGGCGATCGACAAGTATTTCCCGTCGCCGAACAAGAACGTCATCACCGGTATGAGCCAGAAGACCGAGACGACATTCTTCGCGGACTACGATGCGAACAAGGATTTCTCCGCACGCGTCTTCAAGACGATCGCGGATCCGTTCATCGGTAAGTTCTCCCTGATCAAGGTTTGCTCCGGCGTTCTCAAGTCCGACTCCGTGATCTACAACGCGAACAAGGGCACTGAGGAAAAACTGTCCCGTCTGTACATCCTTCGTGGTAAGGAGCAGATCGAGGTGAAGGAGCTCTACGCAGGTGATATCGGCGCGATCGGCAAGCTGTCCGACACGCAGACCGGCGACACGCTCTCGACCAAGGCGAACCCGATCATTTACGATCCGATCAAGATGTCCGTTCCGTACACCTACGTTCGCTACGAGGCGAAGAACAAGGGCGATGACGACAAGGTTTCGCAGGCTCTTGCGAAGTTGATGGAAGAGGACAAGACGCTGAAGATCGTCAACGATAAGGAGAATCGTCAGTCGCTTCTGTACGGTATCGGCGAGCAGCAGCTTGATGTCACCGTCAGCAAGCTCCTCAGCCGCTATAAGGTTGAGGTGATCACCTCCAAGCCGAAGGTGGCTTACCGTGAGACCATCCGCAAGAAGGTTCAGGTTCAGGGACGTCACAAGAAGCAGTCCGGCGGTGCCGGCCAGTTCGGTGATGTTATCATGACGTTTGAGCCCTCCGGCGATCTTGAGACGCCGTACGTATTCGAGGAGAAGATCTTCGGCGGTTCCGTGCCGCGCAACTTCTTCCCGGCAGTTGAGAAGGGTGTTCAGGAGAGCGTTCTCGCAGGACCTCTCGCAGGCTACCCGGTAGTCGGCATCAAGGCGACGCTCATCGACGGTTCCTACCATCCGGTAGACTCGAACGAAATGGCGTTCAAGCTGGCTGCACGCAAGGCGTTCAAGGCAGGTATCATGGACGCTACACCGATCATCCTCGAGCCGATCGCTTCGATGAAGGTTGTTGTTCCGGACAAGTTCACGGGCGACATCATGGGCGATCTGAGCAAGCGCCGAGGCCGTGTTCTGGGTATGAACCCGATCACCGGCGGCAAGCAGGAGATCATCGCGGACATTCCGATGTCCGAACTGTACGGATACTCGACCGATCTTCGTTCCATGACCGGCGGTATCGGCGACTACTCCTATGAGTTCGCAAGATACGAGCCCGCTCCTTCGGACGTTCAGGCGAAGGTTATCGACGAGGCTGAGAAGGTCGAAGACGAGGAGTAATCCGCTTAAGCAAGCAATGTTGGGGTTTACATTACTGCAGAGGTCGTGTCTTTTTTGCGACCTCTGCAGTATATTGTATCCGAATGATTCTATCCTGGGATAATCGGGGGAGAACTATGTTTCACAGAATGACAGAGGCGGAGATCGCGATCCGCAGGATCCGGGATCTTCGCATGGTGGCGGTCTACGAGTTCACGGAGGCGACTTCGCGTGATGAAAACCGTCCTCACGGTACGGATCCGGAGCGGGACGGCTGCACGGCGATCACGGTCCTGCACGGCGACAACGAGCAGCTCACGATGAGCGAACTCGACCCGCACTACGAGGATCTGGTGGCGCGATTGTTCGAGCTCTACAGCCGGATGGAAGACACCGATCAGGTGCTCATGAACGCGAAGACGCGCGAGCTGTTCGACAGCGGCCGGTTCACGGAGGAGGCGCACTACCAGCGGGCGTTCGCCGAGAGGGAGAGCGTGGCCATGCCTGCAGTCCCGTTCGACTCGCTTCGCATACGGATGTTCCTTCCGCTTGCGGAGTACGTGCTCAAGTCGTGCTGCGAGCTCTTAAACCGCAAGGCGAGCATCGTGACGACGCGGTGCGGTTGGCGCGGGAGAGGCTCGATCACGATGAACTCGCGCGGCACTGACACGCTGCATCCGGTGGAGGTCACCCGCATACGGGACGGTGAGTACCGCATCCGAATCGGCGACTGGCCGGAGCCCGCGGACGCGATCCGGATTGATTTTGTGACGGACAGCGGGCGCGTTGATGTGGCGTTTGCCACGACGAGAGGGAGACTGTCGGGGCGCTTTGGTTATCATTTTTCGGAAAATGGTGTGGAGGCCCTGTACGAGGCCACGCATGAGGATACACAGATCTATTACGACCGGGAGACGTTCTCGGGGGAGCCGTTTGATCCCGAGGTGTTCGGGGAGACGGTCGGATTGCTGCCGGAGGGATTTCATTTTCCGTTTGTGTACCGGCTTCCGTGGGGAGTTCTGTACACGGTGGCGAAGGAGAGATCGAGCTACCGGGACGTGGTCAAGACCGATTACTGCTCGGTGCTGCTGTTCGAGGGCGCAGGGTACTCGGAGACGCTCTCATGGACCATTGTGAACAATGCGAAGTCACAGGTGGTCCTGCGCAAGAATTCGGTGCGTATGGAGCGGGCGCGTCTGTCGGACGGATGTTACCAGACATTCTTTGTGCCGGAGGTCACGGGGGCCTCGGGCATCTACAAAAGCAAGCTGGCGGGGAAGTATTTTCTGACGAAATAATACAGAAGAGGGATGGAAACATGGGCATTTTTTCTTGGATCCGGACGGAGAGCGACAGCAGCAGAGCGGAGCGCCTGAAGATGGAGCTCAAGTCGAAAAATACAGTGCAGTCGCAGTATCTGGAGAGACGGATCACTCGCTACGGGGAGGATGAGAGCACGCAGAAGATCCGGCCGTACTCTCTGTTTCTCGACGTGCTGGAGATGGTGATGAAGAACCCCGATTTCGAGGGGGACGCGGCTAAGGATGCGCTCGTCTACGGTGAGAGCGTGGTGTATCCCCACATGTTCTACATGGAGGAGCGGACGCCGGGGTACGAGCAGCTGTGCGATCTCTTCGTCGAGATGTTTGACGTCGGCGGCATTGTGTCGAGACGGTTTTTTATCCCGGGGCTCTACAACCTCTTCTTCGATCCGGTCAATTATCTCCGGCTCGCGAGATCACTGCCCGGGACACGCAGGCTCGACAAGGAGGATCAGTACATCCTCGACTACGCGTTGAAGATCCGCGGCTACTGCGCCGATGAGGAGGTCTTCACCGCGGCGATGGCAGCCTTCATCACGAGGATACTGTCGTGGGAGGATCCCGCGACGGTTGCGGAGGAATCGTATGAGAATTTCCGGCATCTCGCCGGGATCTATACCGTGAGCGAGGAGCGCATCGCGACGGCGGAGCAGAAGATCGATACCGTGGAGATCGCGACGGAGCGTCTCGCGGAGGCACTCACGCTCTCCGAGGAGCGAATGAAGGCAGCGAGCGAGCTTTCAGAGTCGACACTCAAGACGATCAAGAATTTCAGCGACCGGGAGGTGCTTCGCGTAACGGCGAGCGTGCACTCCCTTCGCGATGATATGAAGCGCTCGCACGAGGATTTCATGGAGTCGCAGCGCGAGTCCGTGATCGCCGAGAAGGACGCGCTTGTGAGAAGTGTGATCGCGGAGAGCGAGGAGCGTCTGTCGGCGCTTCGCAGGGATGCCAATGACATTGTGGCCAACACGAGGGAGGAGATCCTTCGCGCAAACCGCGAGGCGGCCACGGTGATCGCGAAGACGGAGACATTCTTTCAGGACAACACCCAGATCCGCGAGATCCTGGACAACGCGGAGGAGAGCCGTCAGCTGAACGAGAAGATCAACCGGCTGATGATCCTCAATGAGAACAGCCTCGGAAGGGCGATCACGGTCGTTGCAGCACCGGGACAGGAGACTGCGGCGGGAGCTCCTGCAGGCAGTCCGGACACCGCACAGGCTGCCGACGAGGCGGAGCCTATGGAGCCTGCGGCGGATATTTCGGAGGAGCCGGAGATCCCCGAGGCGGACGCAGAGTCGGAGATCGGTCCCGTAAGCCCGCTCCTGGATCCGCAGGTACCCTTTGCGATGCGCTATGAGAAGGCGATGCAGGCGAAGGCGGAGATGGAGAAGCAGGGCGTCTTGTTCCACAAGATGTTTGACGACGTGCTGACGGCGGTCATGGAGAACTCCAACCCGTACCTGATCGGGCCTTCCGGCTGCGGCAAGACCTACATGGTACGGCAGATCGCGCAGATCCTCGGCCTTCCGCACATCGATATCGGATATATCAACGAGGAGTACGACATCCTCGGTTTCCAGACGGCAAACGGCGGCTACAGCCGGCCGAATTTCTATCGCTGCTACAAGTACGGCAAGATCGCATTTTGCGATGAGCTGGACAACGGCAACAGCCGCGCCACGGTCAAGCTGAACTCATTTCTCTCGAACACGGAAAATGTCAGCTACAGCTTCCCGAACGGGGAGAACGTGCCGCGCCATCCGAACTTCCGGATCGTGGCGGCCGGCAATACGATCGGCAACGGCGCGGATGCGAACTACAACTCCCGCGAGAAGATCGAGGAGTCGGTACAGCAGCGGTTCATGCCGATCTACGTCGGTTACGACAATCGCATGGAGGAGGCGATCATGGCCGACCATCCGGAGTGGTTCCAATTTCTGGTGGCCTTCCGCGCGGCGACGGACGCCTGGGCAAAATACACGCACGCCGGGGCCTCCGGCATCATCACGACGCGCGATGCGACCAAGATCTGCCAGTACCTGGACAACGGCAGCTTCTCACCGAAGAAGATCGTCGAGTACGAGTTCATCCAGACGAAGGACGAGGAATACCTCGAGTTTCTGGACAGACAGCTGCGCGACCGTATGACCGGCATGAAGAAGCCGTGCGCGGAGATCTACAGGATCTTCCACGAGCGCGCCGTGGAGATTATTTCGGGCAAGGACACGGTACGTACCGTTTGATGAGGGGTTAGCATATGGGGGGTAACACACTGACGGAGCTGCAGCGCAGGAATCTTCGGGTCGGACTGTTCGGACCTCTTCAGGTCTTTCACCTGAGTTTTCCTTCCCTGCGGGAGCTGTGTGAGTATTCGGACGAGGAGCTTCCCACGGTCAAGGAGGTCATGGCGGGATCGGGCGGCGAGCGGGCGGATTTTGCTTCCGCGGAGAGTGCAAAGCCCGGGACAACGCAAACGAGATCCGGGGATCCCGACGATGGCTTCGGGAGGTTTATGCAGCTCGCCGAGTGTCTGGAGATGATCAACCGAAGAGGCATTCACGCCAATGTCGCGGAGCCCTCGGTTGTCGGCAGCCGGCCGAACGTGCCGGCGTACGTGGCGGGAGCGCCGAAGAACATGTACCGGATGGCGCGACCGAAGGAGAAGAAGGTCGTTCAGGTGTTCCTGAACCTGACCTACTCCGAGAATACGAAGGAGGCGCAGGTCCGCAACCGCGGGATCCTGGCGCTCAACCTGATCCGCATTCTGGAGAGCAACGATTACATCGTGGATTTTCGGGCGTTTGAGGCCGCCGTGGAGAGCAAGGCGATCTACCTGTGCGGTGTCACGCTCAAGAAACCCGGGGAGAAGCTGAACCCGGGAAGGCTGTACTATCCGCTGTGCGGGTATCCGCTGCTTCGGAGGACGCTTTCGCAGTTTGCGGAGTCACGTCCGCAGGTGGACCCGGAGATGGCCGGAAGAAAGGTGTCCGGTGAGGAGCTGCAGGAGCTGTTGTTTCTCAACCGGCATTGGAAGATCCCCGTGGCGAAGGATATCGCGGGGGAGAGCCCGGGCGGGCGCACGGAGAAGCAGCGATTGTTTCTCGGAACACCGCAGAGCCTCGGGATACAGGGGGACAACATTTTCCGCGACGCCGACAGTTTCCTGCGGAGCCTGAAACTGGACGGGATGATCGCGGTACCGAACTATGAGACGGCAGAGGAGTAGGAATGGACGATAAGACACAGATCAAGTATTTGCGCGTTTTGGTGGACAACGAGCTCTCCGACGTGACGGAGAGCCATTTGCCGCAGATCGAGGAAACGATGGCAGCGCTGGATGTGAACGACATCGCAAGCATCACGCGCTTCGGGAGCGACACGCAGAAGCACATGGCGGACCTGTCGCAGATGGTTCTCAACAACCTGAATTCCTCGGCGATCAACGACGTCGATGAGCTGATGAAGAGGACGATCGAGACGCTTACGGACATCAATGAAAACCCGGACAACGGAAGCTCCGGCATTCTGTTCTGGCGGAAGAAGAACCGTTCCGTGACGGCGCGCAAGCAGTACGATGAGGCGTCCCGCAACGTGGACCGCGTCGCGGCCGTCTTGGAGGATCATCAGGTCCGGCTTCTCCGGGACTGTGCTCTTCTCAATCAGCTGTTTGATCTGAACGAGGAGTACTATCAGGAGGCGGCGATCAAGATCGCGGCTGCGAAGCTGAAGGCGGAGGAACTGAGGGATCAGGCGATCATGGCGGACGACACCGCGGTCGATGACTCCTGGCGGAACACGATCATCGAGCGGCTTGAGAAACGGGCTACGGAGCTTGCGACAACGCGCGTGGTATCCCGTCAGCAGGCGGCGCAGATCCGCATGCTGCAGGCCAATTTTGCGGTGATCGCGGACAAGCTGCAGACGACGCTGTACACGACGATCCCGCTGTGGAAGAGCCAGATCGTGCTTGCGCTCGGCGCGGAACACGCAAGGCAGGCGCTGCAGACGGACCGCACCATCAACGATATGACCAACAAGCTCCTCGTGCAAAATGCGAAGAACTTAAAGAGTGTGACGGCGGAGACGCAGAAAGCGTACGGTGAGCAGAGCATCCGCCCGGAGACGCTCGCGGAGACCAACCGCGCGCTGATCGAGAGCCTCGACGAGGTGATGCGCATCCAGAACGAGAACCGGATCAAGCGGGAGAGCGTGGAGCACGAGCTGCTCCAGATCGACCGGGAGCTTCAGATCGGTCTTCTGCCGGATCGCGACGACAAGTGACCTGCTGTTTACGGCAGTGATCCGATTGACAACACAGACAAAGATTGTTACACTGTGAGGCGATAAACCCCGTAAGGAGTAACGTATGTTTCGAATGTTTTATCCCGCGGAGATGGCCGAGTCCTCGTATGATATCAACTACGAAGAGTTGTATCGCAAGGGGTACCGGGGCCTGATCTACGACATTGACAACACGCTTGTGGAGCACGGCGCCGACGCGAACGCGGAGGTCGTCGAGCTGTTTCGGCGTCTGAATAAGATCGGCTTCCGCATCTGCCTTCTGTCGAACAACAAGGCACCGCGCGTGCGCCGGTTCTACCGGGGCGCCCGCGTCAAGGGCGTGAAGTTGCACTATATCTTCAACGCGCACAAGCCGCGCCGCCGCAACTACTTAAAGGCGATGGTGTTGATGCGCACGACGAAGAAGAACACGCTGTTCATCGGTGACCAGCTGTTCACCGACGTGTACGGCGCAAACCGTTCCGGTATCCGCTCCATCCTTGTGAAACCGATCAACAAGGCGGAGGAGGTTCAGATCGTCGCAAAGCGAAAACTCGAGCGCGTCGTGATGCATTTCTACCGGCGTGACCGCTGGGAGAAGATGCATCAGCTCAACGTCGTCCTGATCGGCTTCATGGGCTCTGGCAAGACGAGCGCCGGGGAGATCCTGGCGAAGGAGATGGGATTTGATTTCATAGACACCGACCGCTATATCGAGGAGAAGGTCGGCATGAGTGTCTCGGAGATCTATCGGACGAAGGGAGAGGAGTATTTCCGAGACCTCGAGACGATGGCTCTTCGGGGTCTTCTCAAGTCCGCGACGCACACGGTCATCGCGACCGGTGACGGAATGCCGATCCGCACCAAGAACCAGAAGATGCTACGAAAGCTCGGTACTGTTGTGTACTTAAACGGAAGCGAGGAGACACTCGCACCTCGAATCGCGGAGCTCAGCCCGGAGGAGCGACCGGTGCTCCAGTCGGAGGTGACCGACGAGGACCGCAAGCAGCTGTTCCTGCGCTGGCGTTTTGCGTACCCGATGGTAGCGCACCGCACCGTCGATATCGACGACCGCACCCCGGACCAGATCGCCGATGCGATCCGCGATTCACTGTAAAGGAGGAGAATTATGGCACCAGTCAAGACATTGCTGATCATCAACGGACCGAACCTTGCCATGCTCGGCAAGCGGGAGCCTGAGATCTACGGTCGCGAGACCTACGATGACCTGCAGACATTTTGCCGCTCGGAGGCCCAGAAGCGCGGCTACCTCACCGAGATCTTCCAGAGCAACTCGGAGGGGGAGATCGTGACGCGCTTAAATCGCGCCATGGACGGCAAATACTGCGGCATCATCATCAACCCGGCCGCTTACACGCACTACAGCTACGCGATCTACGACGCGCTTCTGATGCTGTCGGTGCCCAAGATCGAAGTACATTTGAGCAACATATACAAGCGCGAGTCGTTCCGCAGCAACTCCGTGACGGCGCAGGCGTGCGACCGCCAGGTGTACGGCCGCGGCCTTGAGGGCTATGCGGACGCGATGGATCTGATCATCCACATTCTGGAACAGCGCGCAAGAGAGGAAGCACACAGATGAAAACATGGGAGCGTGCGTTGCCGATCTTAGAGCAGCAGTCGGTGGACGCAATGATCGTGCGGGATATCGCGAACATCCGGTATCTCACGGGATACACGAACGACACGGGAGTTTTGGTGCTCACGAAGGACGGAGGAGCCTCGCTGATCACGGATTTCCGGTTCCTCTTCCAGGCGAAGGCGCAGGCGAAGGACTGCGACGTCCTCGATGTCGCAGGCACCACCTACGAGGAGCTGATCGCGAAGGTGCTCACGGAGCACGGTGCGTCGCGCGTGGCGTTTGAGCGCGAGGCGACACAGTACAAGGACTACGAGGCGATGGCGAAGCACATCGAGCCCGAGCTTGTCCCGGTCGACAACATCCTCATCGAGCTTCGGAAAATAAAGACCGCCGACGAGCTTGCGAAGCTGCGCCGCGCGGAGAGCATCGGCGACATCGCATTTTCCAAGATCTTAGGCGACTTAAAGCCCGGGGTGACGGAGCTGGAGATCGCTGCGAAACTCACGTACTACATGTGCATGGAGGGAGCCACGGGCAACTCGTTCTCACCGATCGTCGCATCGGGCGTGAACTCTTCGATGCCGCATGCGATCCCGGGGGAGCGCCGCATTCAGAAGGGCGACTTCATCACGATGGACTTCGGCTGCGTGTACGACGGATACTGCTCGGATATGACGCGCACGGTCGTGCTCGGCAAGGCCGACGCGGGGCAGCGGAAGATCTATGAGACCGTACAGCGCGCACAGCAGGCGGTGCTTGACAAGATCCACGCCGGCATGACCGGCAAGGAGATCGACGGCATTGCCCGCACGATCATCAACGAGGCCGGCTACGAGGGATGCTTCGGGCACGGACTCGGGCACAGTGTGGGACTTGAGATCCACGAGCCGCCGTACGCGAACGCAAGGAGCGAAGAGGTCGTGCGCGCGGGCAGCATGATGACCGTGGAGCCCGGAATCTACGTCGAAGGCTTCGGCGGCGTCCGGATCGAGGACCTTGTGCTCGTGACCGAGGACGGCTGCGAAAACCTTGCATCGTCGAGGAAGGATCTGATCGAGATCGACTGAGATTTTTCGCCGTTTTCGAAAAAAATGTTGCAAATATACGGCAAATGGGATAAACTTAATTGAAGTCTTTGTTAGGAGGAATACCCTATATGTTATCAGCAGGAGAATTTAGAAACGGCGTAACGCTCGAGATTGAGAACGCTGTGTATCAGGTAGTAGAGTTCCAGCATGTAAAGCCCGGCAAGGGCGCCGCATTCGTGCGCACCAAGCTCAAGGATATCAAGAACGGCGGTGTTGTTGAAAGAACCTTCCGTCCGACCGAGAAGTTCCCTCAGGCTCACATCGAGAGACTCGACATGCAGTACCTGTATGCAGACGGTGATATGTATAACTTCATGAACACGGAGACGTTCGACCAGATCGCCATGACGGCTGACCAGGTCGGTGACGCTCTCAAGTTCGTCAAGGAGAACGATATGGTGAAGATGCTCTCGCATCAGGGTCAGGTGTTCGCGATCGAGCCCCCGATGTTCGTTGAGCTTCAGATCACCTCGACGGAGCCCGGCTTCAAGGGTGATACCGCTACCGGCGCTACGAAGCCCGCGATTGTTGAGACCGGCGCAACCGTTCTGGTTCCGCTCTTCGTCAACGAGGGTGAGGTTATCCAGATCGATACCCGTACCGGTGAGTACATGAAGCGCGTTTGATCGCGTTTCCGCCTGCCGGCGACAAGTGAGATTACGAAAGATCCAGCCGTTCCGGACAATCCGGAGCGGCTGTTTTTTGCGGAAAATGATCATTTTCCGAGCGAGTAGTTTATAAAAATATAATATTTGCAAGGTTGCATAATACGTTCGAAGTTTTATAATGTTTCTTATACGGATCACGAATCCGGCGCGAAATTGCGCACGTTCGGAGGTTTGCTATGGGTAAAGTACGGATTGTGGCGGACAGCACATGCGACCTGTCCAAGGAGCAGATTGAGAATAACGGGATCCTCGTCCTTCCTTTGTGCATCGTGATGGAAGGCAAGAGCTATTACGACGGTGAGGAGACGACGCCCGAGGAGATCTACGCCTGGGCGGACAAAAACAAGACCACCCCGGGAACGGCTGCGGTGACGTTTGAGATCCTGGAGCAGCGGCTCGCGCCGCTCATGGACGCGGGGGAGGACATCGTTTTCCTCGGGATCTCCGAGGACATGAGCATGACCTGCAACGTGGTGCGCATGTTCGGCGAGGATCGCGAGTATAAGCGCCTGTTCGTCGTCAACTCGATGAACCTCTCGACCGGCATCGGACTTCAGGTGCTCAAGGCTGCCGAGATGGCGCAGGCCGGAGCGACCGCGGAGGAGATCGTGGCGGAGATCGAGGCTGCGAGAGACCGCGTGAGGGCAAGCTTCATCGTGGACACGCTCACATACCTCGCGCGCGGCGGACGCTGCAGCGCGGTTGCGGCATTCCTGGGAAATGCGCTCAAGATCCATCCGATGATCGCAGTCAAGGACGGCAAGATGGGCGTTGCGAAGAAGTACCGCGGCAACATGAACTCGTCGCTGGAGCGCTATATGAACGACCTTCGCGAGGATCTGGCACGGGCGGAGCGAAAGCGCGTGTTCATCACACATTCGATCTGTGACAGGGAGCTCGCCGAGAGGGCGCACCGGTTCCTCGAGGAGCTTGATTACTTCGATGAGATCTGCGAGACGCACGCCGGCGGCGTGATCTCGAGCCACTGCGGACCGGGCACGATCGGCATCCTGTTTTACGTGCAATAGACAAAAGAATAAACATGCGGCTTTCCGTGCAGAAAACTTGTGCGGAAGGCCGCTTTTTGTTGTATTTTCCGAAGAAGTATGTTACAATGCTCTATATGCATAACGTAGTGTCGGTTCGTATGCCCTGACGCGGAGTGGGGCCGCAGGGAGAGGGGACGAAGCAACACGAAAAGATCCTGTCTTACGAGGTATGGCTATGGTCAACAACGAGAAGATACGCCTGATGACCAAGCTCGCGGTGTATGAGAACACCGAGGGCAAGGACGACATGCGTGTCGCGAATTATTTTCGATCCGATTATATCCGTCACGAGATCCTGAAGACGATCCTTGCGGTGACGCTGGGAACGATCATTCTGGTCGCCGTCGTTCTGTGCTACCAGATGGAGTACCTGCTGGACAACGCATTGATCCTGAACTACAAGCTGATCGGACGGCAGATCCTTTCTTACTACCTCATACTGGAAGTCGTGGGCGTCGCGGTCACCTGGATCGTGCACCGGATCGCCTATTTGCGCTCCCACCATCGATTGAACAACTACTACCGGATCCTCGGTAAGGTTCGCAAGATCGAGGAGAAGGAAGAGTGGGATAAAGACATGGAAGAGGAATAGGGGGAAGAATCCTATGATGCTGATATTTGAACTCCGGGCCAAGATCACGGCGGTGTACCAACGCTACGCGTTCTGGCTCAACCTGGCTGCCCGGATCATCCTGTGCTTCATTGCGTTCAGCCGCATCAGGAGCGCACTCGACTACAACCCGACGCTCGGCAAGAGCTCGGTGATCATCGCGATCTCCGTCATCAGCGCGGTGTTGCCGTCCACATTGATGGTATTTATCGCCGCGGTGTATGTGACATTGCAGATCTACGCGGCATCCGAGAACTCGCTGATCCTTGCGATCACGGTGTTCGCGCTGTTCATGATCTGTTACTGCTTCTTTATCCGGTTCACGCCGAAGTTCGGTGCCGCGGTCGTCGCGACGCCGGTGCTGCAGACCTTCGGATTCCCGTACGCAATGCCCCTTCTCATGGGCGTGTTCGGCAACCCGATCTCGATCGTTCCGGTCTGCTGCGGTATCTTCGGATACAACATGGTCCACTACGCGAAGGAGAACATCACGACGCTCTCCAAGATGGCCGACGTGAAGACGGGCGACCTCGTGGATCCTCAGGGCCTGTACATGAAGGTTTTGAAGCAGATCGTGGTCAATCCCGCGATGTACGTCACCATGCTCATCATGGCGCTCGTCATCACGGTAGTCTACTTCATCCGCCGCATCCGCATGGACTATGCGTTTGAGATCAGTATCGCCGTCGGCACCGGTCTCATGATGCTCGGCTATATCATCGGCGACCTCAAGTACGACATGGGCATCAAGGTGGGAAGCATGGTCATTTCCTGCCTGATCTGCGCGGGTGTTGTGCTGTTCATGCTGTTCTTCTACCGCACCTTGCAGTACTCCGCGGCGGAAAATGTCGAGTTCGAGGACGACGATTATTACTACTACGTCAAGGCGATCCCGAAGATCAAGGTCGGTGCGCCCAAGCATAAGGAGAAGAAGGTCATCCGCAGACGCCGCAAGGGCGACGATGAGGATGAGGAGGAGTACGAGGATGCAGCTCTCGGGCTGATCGAGTACGATGACAAGACGCCGGGCGGCGGTCCGACGATCAAGAAGAAGCGCACGGCCGCTGAGATCGAGGCGGAGGAAGAGGACGACGAGTTCGGCGATGACCTGAGTCTCGGCGATTACGAGAAGTCCGCGCGCTACGGAACGCGCGTCGGTGAGGACAACGCGGACGATGCCGGCGAAGCGAAGAAGCGTCCGGCTCCGAAGAGGATCCTCGATGAGTTCGATGATCTCGACGACGATCTCGACGACATTGACGAGCTCGTGGGTGCAGGCGCATCCAAGGCGGGTGATGCGACGAAGGCAGGCGCGGCAGCGGCTTCGAAGGTGAGCGCTGCGGTCGGCGATTTCGGCGACTTCGACGATGACGATGATGACGACGATGACGAGGAAGTCATCCAGGGATATTTTCCGGTCGGCGGCGACAAGCCGAAGAGCACGGCGGCGCCGGTGAGTACCAAGCCCGAGGCAGCCGACGGGGATGAGGATGAGGACTACCTGTAAGGAGGCCTCACAGCGGGACGGGGGTTCCGCACATAAGACAATGATGCGAAGAGTTTCGAGGAAAGGAGGAGCGCGATGCGGGCGATCTTAGACAGTATAAAACAATCGTTTGACTGGATTTCCCTGCCGAAGTTTGCGGTGACGGATGTGATCGAGATTTTGCTGATCGCGTTTCTCATCTACCACCTGATCAACTGGATCAAGCAGACGCGCGCGTGGTACCTGGTCAAGGGTCTCGCGATGCTTCTGATCATCTGGATCGTCGCGACGATCTTTGAGTTCACCGCGATCCTGTGGATCTTCCGAAACGCCATCAGCGTCGGTATTATCGCGATCTTTATCATTTTCCAGCCGGAACTTCGACGCGCTCTCGAGCAGCTCGGCCAAAACCGTATCGTCGGTTTCTTCGGCACGAGACAGAGCAGTATCGAGCGCTTCTCGGACGAAACGCGCGAGGAGATCATTGCGGCAGTGGAGGCGATGGCTGCCGTCAAGACCGGTGCGCTGATCGTCGTCGAGGAGAAGGTTTCGCTGGAGGAGTATGAGAAGACCGGTATCGCGCTCGATTCGCTCGTGACGAGCGCGCTGCTGATCAACATCTTTGAGCACAATACGCCGCTGCACGACGGCGCCGTGATCGTTCGCGGCAACCGTGCCGTTGCGGCGACCTGTATTCTTCCGGTTTCGGAAAATATGCGCCTCTCGAAGGAGCTCGGCACACGCCACCGCGCGGGTGTCGGCGTCAGCGAGGTGTCCGACTGCCTTACCATCATCGTCTCCGAGGAGACCGGCAAGGTGGCATTGGCGCAGCGCGGGCAGCTGATCCGCGATGTCGATGAGAATCTGCTCCGCAGCAAGCTGAACGAGTCGCAGAACAAGTCGACGGGCACGCAGCGCAAGTTGTTCAGAAAGGAATGGAACAGTCATGAAAGGCAAGCTTAAAGCCATGTTCACTCGCAACATCGGGATGAAGCTTGTCTCGATTGCGATCGCATTTCTCGTGTGGGTTTCCATCATCAATCTGTCCGACCCGCAGGTTACGAAGACACTCTCGGGCATCCCGATCGAGATCCGTAACGAGGCGCTGGTCAACGGAGAGAACCAGACGTATGTATCGGATTCCCCCAAGACGGTGACCATCCGCGTCACCGGCGCGAGATCGAAGTTGGAGAACGTCTCCGCTGACGATTACTGCGCATATATCGACTTCAAGGAGATGAGCAACGTGTACGCGGTCCCGGTTCACGTCGAGGCCAAGAACGCGAAACTCGCCGACGAGATCGAGATCACCAAGCAGTCTCTGATGATGGTCAGCGGCAAGATCGAGGAGTCCAACGAGGACACGAAGGACGTTATCGTGCGCATCATCGGAACTCCCGATAACTACTACGCGCGCTGCAGCTGGCAGAGCCTGAGCATGCAGCAGATCTACGGCGCGGAGAAGACGATCAAGGAGATCAACTCGCTCGTTGCGACGGTGGATCTCGCGGGCAGTCACCAGAGCCTCAGTCAGGCGGAGGTGAAGCTCGCTGCGGTCGACCGCAACGGCAAGGAGGTCGACCTCACCGATGTGAAACTCCCGCTGTCCACCATCGTCGTGGATATCGAGGTGCTGCCGGTGGCGGTCAAGGAGGTCTTCCTGGACACGACGTACATTACGGCGGCAAGCGGTCGAGGCATCGTGGATATCGACTACCGCTCGACGATCCCGATCGCGGCGGAGCAGTCGAAGCTTGACTCGATCGACAAGATCAAGATCACGTGCCTGTCCCAGAATATGCTGGACAGCCAGACGATCGATGTGTCCGTGTCGAGCCAGCTGGATCCCGGCGTTTATTTTGCGTCGGAGTCCGACATTATCCAGGTGAAGATCACCGTGGAGCAGGAGCAGGCGAGAACGTTCACGGAGCGCACCGCGTTCATCTCGGTACGCAACCTGACAACGACGCTGAAATCGTCGTTTGAGCAGGAGACGATCGCGATCACGATCTACGACCTGAACAAGAATCTGGAGAATTATAAGACGTCCGAGCTCGGTCTGTACATCGACCTCTCGGAGGTCGAGGAGGCCGGCAATGTCACGGTAGACCTGCATTCGACGCTTCCGAAGATAGAGACAAGTCTTCGTACCCTCAACGTCAAGATCCCGGTTGTGGTGACGAGCGCGGAGGACACCGAAGGAGAAGGAGATAACGGAGAACCAAGGGGTAACGAGTAATCCGTAAGCTGCTTGCGGCGCGCGGAGGAAAGAGGAGGTAGCGATATGATTACGGGGAAAGCAACAGTATTGAACGAGAAGGGATTGCATATTAAGCCGGCGGGCAAGATGAGCAGCATTGCGCTTGCGTATCCTTGCATGGCGTATCTTGTGATCCGGGAATACCGCGTCAACGCCAAGAGCGTGCTCGGCATCCTCAGCGCCCAGGTCAAGAAGGGTGAGGAGATCGAGATCGTGTGCGACGGCGAGGGTGAGGAGGACGCGCTCCGTGAGCTCCTGGAGGGAGTGAACACGGGCTTCGGTCTTCTGTAAACCACAGGACGCATCGACAACAGAAATCGTAACCCGAAGTGCTTTGTATGCTGTGAATTAGTCTATGGAGCACTTCGCCGTTTTATAGGGAGTTTTTTATGTTAGACGCAGGAAAATATCGCAAATTTCCGGCGCCGGATTACGCGGCGCGACGCTGGCCTTCGCAGAGCATCACCAAGGCTCCGATCTGGTGCAGTGTCGACCTTCGCGACGGCAATCAGGCGCTTGTGGAGCCGATGAGTGTGGACGAGAAGCTGCGGCTGTTCCGCCTGCTGTGCGATCTCGGGATCAAGGAGATCGAGGTCGGTTTTCCGGCGGCTTCCGCGACGGAGCGGGAGTTCGTGAGGAAGCTCGCAGACGACGGATTGGTGCCGGAGGACGTGTACATTCAGGTGCTCACGCAGTGCCGCGAGGAGCAGGTCGCGGAGACCTTTGCGTCCATTGCGGGGCTTCGCAAGGTGATCTTCCACATCTACAATCCGACGTCCGTTCTGCAGCGCGAGGTCGTGTTCGGCAAGTCGAAGGAGGAGGTCAAGCAGATCGCCGTGAACGCCGCAAAACAAGTGCGTGCGTTGGCGGATACGCTTGACGGGGAGATAATTCTCGAGTACTCGCCGGAGAGCTTCAGCGGCACCGAGCCGGAGTACGCTGCAGAGGTCTGCAACGCGGTTTTGGAGGTCTGGGAGCCGTGTGCGGAGCGCCGTGCGATCATCAATCTGCCCGAGACTGTGGAGCTGAACACGCCCAACGTGTATGCGGACCAGATCGAGTGGGTCGCAGACCGCCTGATCGCGAGGGAGTTCGTGACCGTGAGTGTGCACACGCACAACGACCGCGGCACCGGCATCGCGAGCGCGGAGCTTGCGCTTCTTGCGGGAGCACAGCGCGTCGAGGGCACGCTGTTCGGCAACGGCGAGCGGACCGGCAACATGGATCTGATCACGCTTGCGTACAATCTCTATGCGGTCGGCATCGATCCGGGGCTTGCGCTCTCGGACATCGACAAGATCATGGAGAGCTATGAGGAGCTTGTGAAAATGCCGATCTCGCCGAGGCATCCGTACGCCGGACGCTTCGCGTTCACCGCATTTTCCGGAGGACACCAGGACGCCATCAGCAAGGGCTTCCAGGCGATGGCGAAGGACCCGTCGGGCGAGTGGAAGGTACCGTACCTGCTGATCGATCCGGCGGACATCGGACGCACCTACGAGACCGTCGTGCGCATCAACTCGCAGTCCGGCAAGGGCGGCGTGGCGTACGTTTTGAAAAATTACTACGGCTTCAACCTCCCGAAGGAGATGCACAAGGAGTTTGCGAACCGCGTGCAGCGCTTCGCGGAGACGCTCGGAAGCGAGCTGACCCGGGAAGACATCTTCGGGGTGTTCCGCAGCGAGTACCTCGAGCGCAAGAAACCGCTTCATTTTCTGCGGTGCAGCATCGACGACCGCACAGACACCGAGGAGCTGTTCACGACGCACGCGCATCTGTGGTACAACTACCGCGGGAAGGACGCGGAGATGGACTGCTACGGCAACGGTCCGATCGACGCGGTCAAGAAGGGGTTGCAGCAGGAGCTCGGGCTGGATATCCGCATCCTCGACTACACGGAGCATGCGCTCAATTCCGGTTCCGAGGCACAGGCAGCCGCCTACGTGCGGATGCTTGACAACGAGACCGGTCGCACGACGTTCGGCGTCGGCATCAGTTCCAACATTACGAGAGCGTCGATCCGCGCGATGTTCTGCGCGGTCAATCGACTGCAAGGGGAGTGACTATGAGTATCGGTGAGAAGGGTAATATGTTGATCGGGGCAATTGTTGCAGGTGGTACGGGACGCCGTATGGGAACGGCCGTTCCGAAGCAGTTTCTGAAGCTCGGGGACCGCATCGTCCTGCTTCGTTCGGTGGACGCGTTCTTGGCGTGCGACGAGATCGACACGATCGTGATCGGCGTTCCGAAGGAGTGGGTCACCTACACAAAACAGCTGCTCGACGAGGCCGGTTACGGCGGCAAGCGCCGTCGCATCCGCGTGACCGAGGGCGGCGTGAATCGCAATGAGACGATGTGGAAGATGTCGGAATACGCCGTGGAGAAGCTCCACGCCGAGGAGGACGCGATCATGATCACGCACGATGCGGTGCGTCCGTTCGTGACGCCGGAGATCATCCGCAGAACGTGCAAAATGCTCCTCGCCTCGGACGACAAGACCGCGGTTACGGCGGCCATTCCGGCGACGGACACCATTTTGCGTGTGAACGAGAATAAAGAGGTTTT
This sequence comes from Lachnospiraceae bacterium, assembly GCA_017551165.1. Classification (GTDB taxonomy): domain Bacteria; phylum Bacillota; class Clostridia; order Lachnospirales; family Lachnospiraceae; genus ISDg. The sequence goes on along the minus strand of JAFZMO010000049.1, from coordinate 58,685 downwards.
GGAGGCGCCCAAGCGCATCAACATGATGCAGGCGCAGACGCCGCAGACCGTGTATCTCGGGCGCTGGAGAAAAGCGTACAAGAAGATGACGGTCGCGGAGCGCGAGATGCGCTCGGACATCAGCGGCATGTACATCTCGGCGGGCTACCATGTGAAGGTGGTCGACGGCGACCGCACCAACATGAAGATCACGACGCCGGAGGATTACGAGATCGCACAGCGCCGTGTCGAGGCGGAGAAGGAACGCGCGAAGGAGAGTGAATCCAATGTATGATTATCTGATCGTCGGTGCCGGACTGTACGGCGCGACATTTGCCTATGAGGCGATGAAGCAGGGGAAGAGCGTGCTCGTGATCGACCGCAGGGATCACATCGCAGGCAACGCGTATTGCAAGGAGGTTGAGGGCATCTCCGTGCATTGGTACGGGGCCCACATCTTCCACACCTCGGACCGCACGGTCTGGGAGTTCGTGAACCGCTTCACGGAGTTCAACAACTACATCAATTCGCCGGTTGCGGTGTACAAGGACGAGCTGTACAACCTGCCGTTCAACATGAATACGTTCAGCCGCCTGTGGAACATCAAGACGCCACAGGAGGCGAAGGATATCATCGCCGCGCAGATCGCAAAGGAGGGCATTACGGAGCCCAAAAACCTCGAGGAGCAGGCGATCTCGATGGTCGGCCGCGACGTTTTTGAGAAGCTTGTGAAGGGCTACACGGAGAAGCAGTGGGGCAGAGACTGCACGGAACTGCCGCCGTCGATCATCCGCAGACTTCCGCTTCGGTTTACGTACGACAACAACTATTTCAACGACCGCTACCAGGGAATCCCGGTGAACGGCTACACGGCCATGGTCGAGCGCATGCTCGAGGGCGCTGAGGTGAGACTCGGTGTCGATTATCTCGCGGACCGTGAGAACTGGGATGCGCAGGCTGCGCGCGTTGTGTACACCGGCGCGATCGATGAGTTCTACGGCTTTTGTTACGGCAACCTCGCATACCGCAAGGTGACGTTTGAGCATGAGGTGCTCGACACGGATAACTACCAGGGCAACGCCGTGGTCAACTACACGGAGCGCGAGATCCCGTACACCCGCATCATCGAGCACAAGCATTTTGCGTTCGGCAAACAGCCGAAGACCGTGATCTCTCGTGAATATCCTGCGGAGTGGAAGCCCGGCGACGAGCCGTACTATCCGGTCGGCGACGAGGCCAACCGCGCGCTGTACGAGCGCTACCGCGAGCTGGCGGAGAAGGATGAGAAGATCATCTTCGGCGGTCGTCTCGGCGAGTACAAGTACTACGACATGGACAAGGTGATCGCATCCGCACTGGCCCGCTGCGAGAAGGAGTTCGGGGCGACGGTGTAGGGACCTGACAACAGACAAGAAGAAAAAAACGGCTGCCGTACCGGGATGGTGCGACAGCCGCGTTGTGTTTTGGTATCATTTTTCGACGAACGGATTATTCCGGCATCCGTTCACGATCCATCAGAGTGACGGTCACGGTGATCTCCGTGCGCGTGTTGTCACCGTCGCCGTTCTCGCGGCTGATGACGAGCGTGACCTCGGTGCCTGCCTGGTACGCAGAGACGCGGGCGGACAGCTGCGACGTGTCGAGCACGCGGATGCCGTTGACGGAGAGGATGATATCGCCGGGGAGAAGACCTGCGGCCTGCGCAGCGCCGTCTTCCACCAGGGCTTTGATGTAGACGCCCTTCGGCCAGCCGAAGTTGTCCATCATCTCGTTCGTGACGGTAGTGATGTGGACGCCGAGATAGCCGGACTCCTCCGCGGGGAAGGATTTCTGCCGCTTGAGCTCGTTGAGAATCGGGAGTGCCTGCGTGATCGGGATCGCGAAGCCCATGCCCTCGATCTTGCCCGAGCTCTCGGCGTATTTCATCGAGTTGATGCCGATGACCTCGCCCTTCATGTTGATGAGGGCACCGCCGCTGTTGCCGGGATTGATGGCCGCGTCGGTCTGGATCATCGAGAGTTCGCCGCGGTCGGAGGAGACTCCCCGGTCGAGCGCGCTGACATAGCCGACCGTCACGGAAGTGCCGTAGCCAAGCGCGTTGCCCAAAGCCACGACCATGTCACCGACCTTGATCGGCGTTTCGACGCCCAGAGTCGCCACGCGGTAGGAGGCCTCGGTCGTGTCGCTCAGGGACGAGAGCGGGATCGTCAGGATCGCGAGATCGCCGGCCTCATCGGAGCCCCGAAGCGTCGCTTCGACGGAGGTTCCGTCGGAAAATGTCACCCGGATCGCCGTGGCGTTCGAGATGACGTGTTGATTTGTTGCGATATAGAGCGTGTCCTCGTCCTGATCCAGAACGATGCCGGATCCCTCGGACGTTCCCTGTGCAATGCGCCCCCACATGTCGTAGCCGGTGACGTCTGCGGCAATCTGGACGACGGAGGTGAGAGCACCGGACGCGAGATCGCTGATCTCAACTTCCGGGATCGCCGTCACGTGGACCGGATCGGTCTCCTTGAGTATGATGGAGCCGGTCGGAAACGGCGTCGGCGTGGATCGTTTCTTTGTTCCGTCGGACTTGTCACGCTCTGCCGGTGAGTCCGAACGAAGACTCGGAACGCCGTAGATGACGATATAACCGGTCCCTGCTGCAATGAGCACAAAGCAGATCGTCAGGACCAAAACCTTGAGAAATTTCATGGATCGTTCACCCCTTACACATCGGCGGCAACATTTTCCGCCGAACCTCTGTGTACCATCATATACGGTACTTGTGACGTATTTGTGAAGTGTCGCGCAAACGGCCCGGGGAAGTCTGCGATACTTGCATTTGAGGCGGTTTCATAGTAAAATAGCGGAGGGTGACATGCGCGTGTGACGCATCGACCCGGGAAGGAATTATGAGGAGTTTTTATGAGTACGAACGACAACAATACGAATGACAATAACCGAAATGATGGCGATGACAAAAAGAAGACTACGCGCTTCTGCATGCTGTGCCGTAGGAGTGAGCGCGACTGCGGAAACCTGATCACGGTGCCGCCGGGAATGACGGTGTGCAGCCAGTGCCTGCAGGGCCTCATGGACCGCATCACGGAGATGACCGGCAAGCTCGATCCGAACGCCGCGAAGAGCACGAAGAAGGATGGCGGAGACGGTGCGAAGAACGATGAGACCGTGCATACCGGCGAGGTCGAGGACACGCCGGGCGACGATGACGGCGACGACAAGAAGGACGGCAAGGGAATGTTCGGCGGAATGCCGTTCTCCGGGATCCGGTTTGTATTTCCCGACATGATGCAGGGCGAGAACGCGCGCGTCCGCCCGAAGCAGAAGAAGGAGAACAGTGAGGAACTGCCCGATGTCATGGACATCAAGGATCTTCCGGCACCGCATGAGATCAAGGCGAGACTCGACGAGTATGTCGTCGGGCAGGACTATGCGAAGAAGGTCATCAGCGTAGCCGTGTACAACCACTATAAGCGCGTGCGCCGCCAGGAGGAAGAGCAGTTCCGCGACGACGTTGTGATCGAGAAGTCCAACATGCTGATGATCGGACCGACCGGCTGCGGCAAGACGTATCTCGTGCAGACGCTCGCAAGGCTTCTCAACGTGCCGCTTGCGATCACCGACGCCACCTCCCTCACGGAGGCCGGCTACATCGGTGACGACGTGGAGAGCGTTCTGTCCAAACTGCTGGCCAACGCGGACGACGATGTGGAGCGCGCGGAGCACGGCATCGTCTTCATCGACGAGATTGACAAGATCGCCAAGAAGAAGAACACGACGAGCCGCGACGTCAGCGGTGAGAGTGTACAGCAGGGATTGCTGAAGCTTTTGGAGGGGGCCGAGGTGGAGGTTCCGGTCGGCGCTTCCTCAAAGAGCGCGATGGTGCCGCAGACAACGATCAATACGAAAAATATCCTGTTCATCTGCGGTGGCGCGTTCCCCGGTCTCGATGAGATCGTCAAGACGCGTCTGACGAAGTCGTTCACGATGGGCTTTAACGCCAACCTTAAGGACAGCTTTGACAAGGACCCCGACCTTCTCGCCAAAACGACGACGGAGGACCTTCGCGAGTTCGGCATGATCCCCGAGTTCATCGGTCGTCTGCCGATGATCTTCGCGCTGCGCGGCCTCGATAAGGAGGCGATGAAGCGCATCCTCACCGAGCCCAAAAACGCGATCTTGAAGCAGTACCAGAAGCTTCTCGCGATGGACGAGGTGCAGCTGAAATTCGACGATTCCGCGCTCGATGTGATCGCCGAGGAGGCAGTCGCCAGGGACACCGGCGCGCGCGCCCTCCGGTCCATCATCGAGGACTTCATGCTCGACATCATGTATGAGATCCCGAAGGACGATACGATCGGCACGGTGACCATCACCGGCGATTACATCCGCAAAAAAGGAGCCCCGATCATCGAACTCCGCGCATAACCTGTTTTTCAACAGAATTTTTCGAAAAATGAGTGCAAAAATGCTTGATAGAACCGGGATTATGCAATATAATTATTCTATATCGTCATACCCCGTAGTGGGTCATACGCGAAAGAAGCGCGCGAGCGCGGAAAGAGGGACACCATGTTTTGTAAGAATTGCGGTAATAATTTAGCACCCGGTGCCGTGTTCTGCGGTGTTTGCGGAACGAAAGTGGAAGTCGCGGAGTACGTGGCGGAAGCAATGGCAGCGGTAGAAGCAGCACCGCAGCAGGTGGCAGCAGCCGTTGAGGCTGTTCCGCAGCAGGCGGCAGAATATGTTACGGCACCCGTTGCAGAGGCAGCGGCAGCCGTGGAAGTAGCACCGCAGCAGGTGGCAGCAGCCGTTGAGGCTGTTCCGCAGCAGGCGGCAGAGTATGCAGCAGCACCCGTGGCAGAGGCGGCGGCAGCGGTTGAGGCCGTTCCGCAGCAGGCGGCAGAGTATGTTGCAGCACCCGTTGCTGAGGCGGCAGCTCCTGTAGCTGAGGCTGTGGCAGCGGTTGAGGCAGCTCCCGAGCAGGTAGCGGCAGCCGTAGAGGCAGTTCCGGAACAGGCAGCAGAGTATGTTGCAGCGCCCGTGGCTGAGGCAGCAGCACCCGTTGCAGAGGTTGCAGCAGCGGTTGAGGCAGCTCCGCAGCAGGCGGCAGAGTATGTTGCAGCACCCGTTGCCGAGGCAGCGGCAGCAGTAGAGGCGGCACCGCAGCAGGTAGCGGCAGCGGTTGAGACTCCGGTTGCACCCGTGATCCCTGCAGCTCCCGCAGCACCGCAGGCTCCGGTACAGCAGCCCGTATACCAGCAGCCGGTACAGCAGCCGGTGGCACCGCAGGCTCCGGTTCAGCAGCCTGTATATCAACAGCCGGTACAGCAGCCCGCAGCACCGCAGGCTACGGTTCAGCAGCCTGTATATCAGCAGCCGGTACAGCAGCCCGCAGCACCGCAGGCTCCGGTTCAGCAGCCTGTATATCAGCAGCCGGTACAGCAGCCCGCTTACCAGCAGCCGGTTCAGCAGCCTGTATATCAACAGCCCGTACAGCAGCCGGTTTACCAGCAGCCTGTGTTCGCACAGCCGGTTTACCAGCAGCCTGTGCCTCAGAAGAAGAAAAAGTCCAAGGCGCCGGTGATCATCATCTGCACGTTGCTGATCCTGATCATCCTGTGCGGATCCTGGGTAGCATACCTCACGTTCTTCGACAAGAACGGTGCGAAGAACTACCTCGGTGTGGATTGGAATTTTGCGGACTTCACGCAGCTGTCCTCCTCGCAGGAGACGACCTTCCTCGAGCTTGTTGACAACGTGAACACCGGTATCCTGACCGGAAGCTCCCGTAAGCTTCGCAAGGGTATGAACACGAATGCACTCGGTTATGTTTGCGAGTCGTTCGGTTGCTCGGATGAGAATGACTTCATCGCATTCTGCGCGGAGAGCGTAGCTTCCTGCGGAAGCAACATCACGGCTTCGACGGATGCATACCTGAAGTACGAGATCAAGGACACCAAGTCGCTTGCCAAGGCACTCGAGAAGAAGTGCGGTGCGGAGTTTGATATCTCCAAGGCGTACCTCGTAGAGGCGATCACGGAATACAAGGGCGACAAGGATTCGAAGACGCTCAAGGATGTTTACATTTTGCTGAAGGACGGCGATAACTGGTCGGTAATCATGCTTGCCAAGGGCGGAGCGAAGGATCTCGACATCGAATAAGACACCGGAATGACGGTGAAAACTGACAACAGAAAGACCAGTGCTTAACCGTGCTGGTCTTTCCTAATATGATTCTAACGGAGGAAGAAACGCCTGTGGGGGCGTTTGCGTAGTATGGAGGAGCGAAAGCCCGTATGGACCGGGCGTAACATCGCAACGGCAGTATTCCTGCTGTTGGGCAATTTCTTGATCATCGCAGCGGTATGGGTGAGCATCCGATTCGGAACCATCGACATGACAGCGATCCTGTTTCAGTTGAAGGTGCCGATCAGCGGAGCGGATCCCACCAACTTCTATGAAATTTTCATTTTGCTGTTCACCATCGGACCGGTGGCGACGGCAGTCGAGATCGGGATCCTCGTGTTGATCGCGAAGATCCGGAACAAGCGCAAGGCGGCCGGCAAGAAAGCGAAAGTATCGAGCTGGATCACGGAGCACCGGCGCATGGTCGCAGTGTTCTTCATGATAATCGCCATATGCATCGTCGGATATCGATTGCACGTCGTCAAATATGTGATCAATCAGTTCGGCAACTCACCGATCTACAAGGATGAGTATGTCGATCCGAAGACTGCGGTCATCACGGCGCCGGAGCAGAAGAGAAACCTCATCTACATCTACATGGAGTCGATGGAGATCTCCTATTCGGAGTACGGACTCGGCGGAGCATCCAGGGACAACATGATCCCGGAGATGTCGTCGATCGCTGTCGGAAACACCTGCTTCAACGGCGGAAACGGAAGATTGAACGGCGCGAACTCCTGCGTCGGTACAACTTGGACGATGGGGTCACTCGTCGCACAGACCGCGGGCGTCCCGCTCACGATCCCGATCGGCGAGAACGCGATGGGCAAGAAGGCCTATAAGACGTTTCTCCCCGGCACGTACACTCTCGGTGAGGTGCTCCGGGATAACGGGTATGAACTGATGTACCTGATCGGCTCGGAGAAGAATTTTTCGGGCGCGGACATCTACATGACGACACACGGCAACTATGAGATCCGCGACCTGCACTATTATCACAAGCACGGACTTCCCTCGGACTACTATGTATGGTGGGGCTTCGAGGACGAGAAGGTTTATGAATACGCCAAACAGGAGCTTACCACGCTGTCCCAGTGCGGAAAGCCGTTCGCGTTCACGATGATGACGATGGACACGCATTTTACGAACGGATATCGCTGCCGGCTGTGCCCGGACACGTACTCGGACCAGTACAGCAACGTCATCGCATGCGCGTCGAGACAGCTGCAGTCCTTCCTGGATTGGTTTATCGAGCAGCCGTTTTGCAATAACACCACGATCGTGATCGTCGGCGACCATCCGACGATGGACACGAAGTACACGAGCAAGCTGCCGTATAACAAGGACGGATACGTCCGCAAATGCTACTGCGCCGTATTGAACGGTGTAGCGGAGGAGAAGGACCCGAAGTACCGCGAGTTCACGCCGATGGATATGTATCCGACGACGTTGGCGGCCCTCGGGTTCGAGATCCGAGGCAACCGCCTCGGTCTCGGCGTCAACCTCTACTCCGGCGAACAGACGATCCTCGAAAAATACGGCTGGGAGGAGCTCAACGATCTCCTCGAGGAGAGATCGGATTTCTATGACAGTCTGATGTACGGCACCACAGAAGAGTAAGAAAGACAAGGGAATGCGACAGTGACAAAAGAACCGTCCCCTTGTCACAAAGGAAGAAAGGAGGATGCTCATGGCAAGTACGATTCCCGAATTGTACCGCGAATATCGCAAGCGTCTTGAGGACGTGGACCGCATTGAGAAGGAATTGCTGCATACCAATGAGCAGTCTTCCTGGAACGCGGCGCTTCTCCGCAAGTCCGAGCTGGTGCGCGAGTACTACGGCATGACGGAGAAGGAACTCAACAGCCTGATCAACCCGTACCTGTACGGTGCGGAACCGCTCGACGACGAGAAGGCGGCGGAGCTGTTCGAGGGCGCAAGCGAATACTATGAGAGCGCGATGTACGACGACGTGATGGAGTCCCAGATCTTCAAGCTGCTCTGGGAGTACTATCAGTCGCGCGGAGACGAATACATGGAGCGCGCGTGCCGGTGCGCATTTTCCAACAATGCTTTCTTGAACGTGGAAGGCAAGCTGCGCAAGTACGCGATGGAGCAGGCGGAGCTGGTCAGCGAGTACATCGACAGGATCGATTACCTGCGGAAGCTTCACAAGGACGACGACCAGGCGTTCTACACGGACGTGCGCCGCGTGTTCGAGACGCTGCACGGACAGTACGAGATGGAGCGCTCGCGTTTCGAGCCCAACGTCAACCGCATGATCAACTGCTTCAACAATCTTTCGAAGATCCGAAAGTACCGCAAGTATTTTCCGGATGACGTGTGGGAGACGCTCGAGCGTCCGCTCAACGACGTCGGCACGGACGTGATGTTCATGGCGGCCCTTCATTGGGAGTCCGTGGACGCTCAGCTCAAGGAGATCATCGGACCGGCGTTCCCGATCGGCTTCATCGATCAGACGAAGCTTCCGGTCGAGCAGCGCGACATGAAGGTGTACGTCGGATATATCGTGTACGCGTTCTACTCGGGCCTGCTGAAGCCGGAGCAGACGTTCACGCTGCTTCGTTCCTACAGCCGTACGATCACGAAGGAGTACGATTTCAACGACCCGAACTGGTACGAGCAGCCCGATGACAGCCGGTTTGCAGTCATCACGACGACGACCAAGCCGATGTTCGAGATGATCGATCATTTTTCGTGTGACGACGACAAGAAGAAGCGCATGAAGGCGGAGCTGTTGTACGAGGTCAAGACGTACATCGAGACGATCCCGCGCGAGTGCGCATGCAAGGAATACCTCGACCAGGCTCTGTACCACCTGCTGTACGACCTTATCGGCTACATCGATATCCTTGAGGTAGCGATCGAGTTCATCGACAGCATGGTCATCAGTCGGCAAATGGCGACCCTGATCCACACCGTGATGACCGGCGAGCTCGCGAACACGATCCTCGACCGTCTGATCGATGTGCATCCCGAGCTGTTCACCACCGTTCTCGACACGGAGGACCTCCGCGAGGTTGCCGCGCGTAAGGGCGAGCTGATGACGCTCATGTACAACGCGGCGCGCTGCCATGACATCGGCAAGATCCTGATCGCGAACATCATCAACACGCAGATCCGAAGACTCTCCGACATGGAGTATTCCTATATCAAGTACCATCCGAAGTGGAGCTACGAGATCCTGATGCGCAACCCGATCCTGCAGAACTATGCGGAGATCGCGCTCGGACATCACCGCAGCTACGACGGCAACAGCGGCTACCCGAAGTTTTTCGACAACCGCGCGAGCCGATACCGCATCCTGATCGACCTTCTGACGGTGTGCGACTGCATGGATGCGGCGACCGACGTGTTCGGACGCAACTATGCGAAGGGCAAGAATTTTGCGACGGTGCTCGCGGAGTTCAAGAAGGCGGCGGGCACGCATTACAACCCGAAGATCATCAATTTCATCGAGCAGGACGCGGAGATCCACCGAAAGCTCGAGGAGATGACATCGCAGACGGGACGCGCGGATCTGTATTATCACATTTACCGCAAATACAGGTAAAAAACGGGACGAAATTTACGCATTTTGTATCTTTTCAATATTGTTGTTTTGTGGTAGAATGTTGAAAATGTTTTTTCGGGAGGAAGTCATGGCTTTTGTGAACGAGTCCGTGGAGGCTTCGATGACCAACGAGACGGCATCGAAGAATTTCATTGAGATGATCATTGAGAAGGATCTTGCGGAGGGAAACTGCGATACGGTGATCACGCGCTTTCCGCCCGAGCCGAACGGATACCTCCACATCGGCCATGCAAAGTCAATACTGCTTAACTACGGTCTTGCGAAGAAGTACGGCGGTCGGTTCAACCTGCGCTTCGACGACACGAACCCCACGAAGGAGAAGACGGAGTTTGTGGAATCGATCGCGAAGGATGTTCGGTGGCTCGGTGCGGAATTTGAAGACCGTTTGTTTTTTGCTTCGAACTATTTCGGTGAGATGTACGAGGCGGCTGTCCGCCTGATCAAGAAGGGCAAGGCGTTCGTGTGCGACCTGACGGCCGACGAGATCCGCGAGTACCGCGGAACGCTCACGGAGCCCGGCAAGAACAGCCCGTACAGAGACCGCAGCATCGAGGAGAACCTTCGCCTGTTCGAGGGCATGAAGAACGGAGAATTTCCGGACGGCTCAAAGGTGCTGCGCGCGAAGATCGACATGGCTTCGCCCAACATCAACATGCGCGACCCGGTCATCTACCGCGTGGCCCGCATGACGCACCACAACACCGGCGATGCGTGGTGCATCTATCCGATGTATGACTTCGCGCATCCGATCGAGGACGCCGTCGAGGGCATCACGCACTCCATCTGCACGCTCGAGTTCGAGGACCATCGCCCGCTGTACGACTGGGTGATGATCGAGTGCGGTTACAAGAACAGCGTCGATGAGACGCCGAAGCAGATCGAATTTGCCAAAATGTACCTGACCAACGTGGTCACGGGCAAGAGATATATCAAGAAGCTCGTCGAGGACGGCACGGTGGACGGGTGGGATGATCCCCGTCTCGTGACAATCGCGGCGCTGCGCAGACGAGGTTTCACGCCGGAGTCCCTCAAGCTCTTCATGGAGCTGTGCGGTGTTTCGAAGAGCAATTCCTCGGTCGACTACGCGATGCTCGAGTACTGCATCCGCGAGGACCTGAAGCTCAAGAAGTCCCGCGTGATGGCTGTTGTCGATCCGGTGAAGCTGGTGATCGACAACTATCCCGAGGATGTGACCGAGGACGTCACGGTCTCGAACAATCCGGAAAATGAAGCCCTCGGCAGCCGTACGGTCCCGTTCGGCCGCGAGCTCTACATCGAGAGAGAGGACTTTATGGTCGAGCCGCCGAAGAAGTATTTCCGGCTCTTCCCCGGCAACGAGGTTCGATTGATGGGCGCATATTTTGTTCGCTGTACCGGCTACGACACCGATGCGGACGGCAATGTGACGTGCGTTCACTGCACCTACGATCCCGCAACGAAGGGCGGCGAGTGCGCCGACCGCAAGGTCAAGGGAACGATCCACTGGGTGGCAGCGAAGACAGCGGTTCCCGCGACGATCCGCCTGTATGAGAACCTTGTGGATGAGGAGAAGGGCGTGTATGACGAGGAGACCGGCAAGGTCAACGTCAACCCGAACTCGCTCGTGATCCGCGAGGGCTTTGTGGAGCCGTCGGTGGCGGGCGCAGAGGCGTTTGACACGTTCCAGTTCCTGCGCAACGGATACTTCTGCGTAGACTGCAAGGACAGCGCGCCGGACAAGCTTGTATTCAACCGCGTCTGCTCGATGAAGAGCAGCTACAAGCCGGTTTGACATTTTCCGAAAGATCAATGCGCGATGCGCAGGGCGGAGGCAGCATGAAGGAACAGCTCTACACGATACCGGTCAACGATGCGTTCGACGCGGACACGGAATGTCCCGTCTGCGCGATGTACGACAAGCTGGAGGCGGACGCGATCGACTTCGTCATGGGCGCGAGCTACATGGAGGACGATGTCCGCATGGAGACGAACAAGAAGGGTTTCTGTGCGAAGCATCTTCCGCTCATGTATAAGAACCAGAACCGCCTGGGCCTGGGTCTCATGATGCTCACGTACATGGACCGGCAGCTTGAGGAGATGGAGAAACTCGCCGGCAAGAAGCGCGGCGCAACCTCGTGGTTTTCGAAGAACACGGGCGGTGATGCGACGGCCGAGTACATGGCGAAGCAGCAGTGCACCTGCTACGTGTGCGACCGCATGAAGCACTCCTACGAGCGATATCTCGTGACGACGCTCTATCTGTACAACAGTGATTCGTCCTTCCGCGAGAAGTTTGCGCGCTCCAAGGGCTTCTGCATGAAGCATTTCGGTGAGCTGCACGAGATGGCTCCCTCGCACCTGAGCAAGAGCAATCTCGATGAGTTTGACACGTGTATCAACCGCATCATGATCGAGAATTTTCAGCGCGTGCGCGACGATCTGGAGTGGTTCACGGACAAGTTCGACTACCGCAACGCGGATGCGCCCTGGAAGAACTCGAAGGATGCATTGATCCGCGCGATCCAGAAGACCAACGGCATCTCGGTCGAGGAGAAGAGCAAGAAGTAAGACATTTTCCAAAACACAGGTCTACATATGCAAGTGATGTGAGGAGCAAGTATGAACGAGGGTAATTACGGGGAATGCATCGTCGTGAGAAAAGCGACGACGAAGGATTTTGTGATCAAGGGACTTCTCATTGCGGGAGCGTCGCTGTTGACGTTCCTGGGCGTGTTGGTTCCCTTTCTGTTGCTGGTAGCGGCGATCGCATGGTATCTGATCTTTGCGTTCTGGTCGCGCTTCCATGTGGTGTATGAGTACGTGTTCGTCGACGGACAGATCGATTTCGACAAGATCCTCGGCGGCAACGCGCGCAAGCACATTAAGCGGATCGACCTGGACACCGCGATCGTTGTGGCGCCGCAGCGCTCGCACGCGCTGGACGGCTACAAGCATCTGCAGGGCAAACCTTTTGACTACACGTCGTTGGATCCCGAGCGGGAGAATCTGGTGTACGTGATCGTCAACAAGGGCAAGACGGACAACGAGATCATCCGGTTTGAGCCGGACGAGTCGATGCTTGCGCTGATGAAGAAGAAGGCGCCCCGCAAGATTCAAGAGTATTAAAATATTAAAATAAAGGAGGCTGACTATGGCTACAATTATCGGAGACGGCATTACATTTGACGACGTGCTGCTGGTTCCTTCCTATTCGGAAGTGATCCCCAACCAGGTAGAGCTCGGCACGGAGCTGACGCATGCCATCAAGCTCAACATTCCGCTGATGAGCGCGGGCATGGACACCGTTACGGAGCATCGCATGGCCATTGCGATGGCGAGACAGGGAGGTATCGGCGTTATTCACAAGAATATGTCGATCGAGGAACAGGCGGACGAGGTTGACAAGGTCAAACGTTCGGAAAACGGAGTTATCAGCGATCCGTTCTATCTCTCCCCGAATCACACTCTGCAGGATGCCAATGATCTGATGTCGAAGTATCGCATCAGCGGCGTTCCGATCACAGAGGGAAGACGCCTGGTCGGCATTATCACGAACCGTGATCTGAAGTTTGAGACCGATTTTTCGAAGAAGATCAGCGAGTCGATGACGAGCGAGGGACTGATCACCGCCAACGAGGGCGTGACGCTCGAGGAGGCGAAGATGATCCTTGCCAAGGCGCGCAAGGAGAAGCTCCCGATCGTGGACAAGGACGGCAACCTGAAGGGCCTGATCACGATCAAGGACATTGAGAAGGCGATCAAGTATCCGCTTGCTGCCAAGGATTCGATGGGACGTCTGCTGTGCGCGGCAGGTGTCGGCGTTACCGCCAACATCCTCGACCGTGTGGACGCGCTTGTGAAGGCGAAGGTTGACGCCATCGTCATCGATACGGCGCACGGCCATTCGGCCAATGTTCTCAAGGTAGTGCGCATGGTGCGCGACGCGTATCCGGATCTGCAGATCATCGCCGGCAACGTGGCGACGGCAGAGGCGACGGAAGCGTTGATCAAGGCCGGTGTCGACTGTGTCAAGGTCGGTATCGGACCGGGTTCCATCTGTACGACGCGTATCGTCGCAGGTATCGGCGTACCGCAGATCTCGGCGATCATGAGCGCTTACGAGGCTGCCAAGAAGTACGATATCCCGATCATCGCAGACGGCGGTATCAAGTACTCCGGCGACATCACGAAGGCTCTTGCAGCCGGCGCTAATGTATGTATGATGGGTTCGATCTTCGCAGGTTGCGAGGAGAGCCCCGGAGAGTACGAGCTGTACCAGGGAAGAAAATACAAGGTTTACCGTGGCATGGGCTCCATTGCAGCGATGGAGAACGGCAGCAAGGACCGTTACTTCCAGGCAGATGCGAAGAAACTGGTTCCCGAGGGTGTCGAGGGTCGTGTCGCTTACAAGGGCCTTGTCGAGGATACGGTATTCCAGCTGCTCGGCGGTCTTCGCGCCGGTATGGGCTACTGCGGAGCCAAGGATCTTCAGACGCTCCGTGAGACCGCTCGCTTCGTGAAGATTTCCGCGGCGTCGCTCAAGGAGAGCCACCCGCACGACATTCATATTACCAAGGAAGCTCCCAACTACAGCGTCGACGACAACTGATCGGCGTGAGAAAGGAGGACGACGATGGCGAAGATCTCCAAAGCGGAGATGCGCCGCAGACGGCGCCGCCGCAAGAAGATTCGCAAATACGCGATTCTTGCAGGGCTTGCGATCATTCTGATCCTGTTCCTGCTGTTGGTCATCAAGTTGATCTCTTGGATCTTCAGCGGTACGGACGACGGCTTGATCAAAAAGGTCGGCGACATCAGCGTGACGCAGAAACTGCTCACCGTCAACGACTTCACGAGACCGGGAACGGAGCTCGCGAAGGTAGAGAAGATCATCATCCATTACACGGGCCGCGAGATCGGTTCGTCGGCGATGGCACAGCGCGATCGCTACGAGGCGAAGAAGGATTCGCACAACGCGACGGACGTCCGCGAGAGCATGCATTTTATCATCGGCTCCGACGGCGAGATCGTCCAGTGTATCCCGGTTACCGAGGCGTGCTACGCGTCGAAGGGAGACAACTCCAGAGGTCTTTCGGTAGAGTTCTGTAACATCGCAGCGGACGGCTCGATGAGCAAGGAGACGTACAAGAGTCTCGTGACGCTGGTCGGCTACCTCTGCAAGGAATACAAGCTGAGTCCTGAGGACGCTGTGGTGCGTCACAACGATATCACCGGCGCCGACTGTCCGAAGTTCTTCGTGGACAACGAGGAGGCTTGGACAAAGTTCAAGGCGGATGTCGCCAAGGCGAAGGACGGCAAGGATTTTGATACGTCGAATCCGGTAGTGCGTCAGGTGCAGTAAAGAGCAAAGTGATAAGAAAAGCCTGTTGCGGAAGTTTCCGCAGCAGGCTTTTTTGTCGTTATCGATTGTCATCCCAAAGCGGGATCAATGCAGCTGACCATCACTCCGTGCGAAGCGCGGTAACCGGATCTTTGCGTGCCGCGATGCGGGACGGGATGATGCCGGCGATCAGCGTGAGAACCATGCTGATGAGGATCAGGATGACTCCGCCTGCCCAAGGCAGCTTGGAGAGACCGCGAACCTCGGCGATCCGGAAAATGATCATGTTGATCGGGATGTTGAGGATCAGCGTGAGGCCGATGCCGAGCACACCTGCGACAAAACCGATGATCAATGTCTCAGCGTTGAACACGCGGGCGATATCGCGCTTGGAAGCGCCGATGGCGCGCAGGATACCGATCTCCTTCGTGCGCTCCAGAACGGAGATGTACGTGATGATACCGATCATGATCGACGATACGACGAGTGAGATCGCAACGAAGGCGATCAGGATGTACGTGATCGAGTTGATGATGCGGGTGATCGATGACATCAGAAGAGCGACATAGTCGGTGTAATCGATGCGCTGTTCGTCCGTATGCTTATCGTTGTATTCGGCGATCATCTTCACGATGCGATCCTTGGACTTGAAGTCCTTCGGGAAAATGCTGATCGCGCTCGGATCGGTGATGTCGGAGCTGCCGAGCTTGGCCATGTTGAGGTCGTAGGTGCTCACGGACTGTCCGGAGTTTGCGTACTGCTTGAGCGAGGACATCAACACCTCGTCGGGGAGAAGATTGAGCATCTCCTCGGGAGTGACGGTCTCACCGTTCTCAATCTTCTTCATGATCTCGTCGTAGTTGCCGGACGTGTCCGTCTGGAAGAACGAGATGAGAAGGTTGGAGATACGCGCGATCTCGGCGTCGGTCATTTTCGAAAGCTGTGCGAGAAGCATTGCACGGAGTTCCTCGGCGTTGTAGGACTTCGGAACCTCGAAGGGGCGTCCGGTGAAGACGTCAAGGTCCTTCTCGGCGATCTGCTGCTTTACGATGTCGCGCTTTGCGGTCTCTGCCACAATGTACTCGACAAGCTCATGTGTGTAGCCGATCGCACCGTTGACGGAGGTTGCAAGCGCTTCCTCACCCGGTCGGATGATACCGACGACAGAGAGCGTCAGGGTGCGGCTGTTGTCCATGAGAAGAGAGGTCATGTAGTCGGTGTCGGCAGAACGGTCCACCCAGGTCTGCGTTGCTTCGTCATAGGAATAGTAATCCGCGGGAAGCGCCAACCGGAACTGGAGGGAGAGAAGATCATCGTAGCTGTAGGATACCTGCTCACTCTTTACCTGCTGTCCCTGCATGAGTGCGCGGAACGCGGCGGTCATCTCGCTCGGATCCTTGAGAGCGAGGGAGTAGAGCGTGTAATCGCTGATCTCATTGTTCTTGTCGACAACGAGAATGATCTCGTTGTATGCGGACGGCCAGCGTCCTGCGAGAAGATCATACTGCTCGTCGAGAAGTGCCTGATTGTCGATGATCTCCGACCATACGGACATCGAGCTCGTGGAACCGCCGATGCTCATCATCGAGCTCATCTCGGTGATCGTGCTGTCGGAAATGCCCATCGATGACCAGAACGTTGTGAGAATGTTGCTGGGGTTTAACTGGTACACACCGTTTTTCGAGAGATCGTACTGGTAGATCTGCGGAACGACGTTGTAGGAGTACCGGATGTCGGTGACGAGATCCTTGATCTCCGCATTTTCATCGAGATACTTCTTGAAGGTCTTGAGATCGTTGGTCTTGACCTCGGCCATCATCGTGTTGACGATCTCGGTCAGCATACTGTTCGAGTAGATGCGCCCGTCCTCATGCCGCTCCGTGTCCTCGTTGGTGATGCCGAGAACCGCGGAGATGACCGCTGAGGAGTCGGCAGTCATTTTCTGGATCGTCAGAGGGTAGGAGGACAGGGTGTCTTCCTGAATTCTCGTGATGTAATTGTTGACACCGTTGCTGAGCGAAAGGATCAGCGCGATACCGATGATACCGATACTTCCGGCGAACGCCGTCAGGATCGTGCGCGTCTTCTTCGTCATCAGGTTGGTGAGAGAGAGGGACAACGCCGTGAAAAATGACATCGACGTTCCCTTTGGTTTGCGGTCGGTCTTCGCGTTGAGCTCCTCCTCGGTGAGAGGCTTGCTGTCCGAGGTGATGAGACCGTCGAGAAGGCAGATCGTGCGCGTTGCGTACGTTGCCGCGAGGTCGGGGTTGTGCGTGACCATGATGACAAGCTTGTCCTTCGCGATCTCCTTGAGAAGATCCATGATCTGCACGCTCGTCTCGGTGTCGAGAGCACCGGTGGGCTCATCCGCGAGCACGATGTCAGGGTTGTTCACAAGCGCACGGGCGATCGCTACACGCTGCATCTGGCCGCCGGAGAGCTGGTTGGGCTTCTTCTCGAGCTGATCGCCGAGACCGACGTCCTCGAGCGCCTTGCGTGCACGCTCGCGCGTCTCCGCCTTGGAGATACCGGAGATCGTGAGTGCAAGCTCGACGTTGCGCAAAACGGTCTGATGTGAGATCAGATTGTAGCTCTGGAACACAAAGCCGATGCTGTGGTTGCGGTACGAATCCCAGTCCTTATCCTTGTAGAGTTTGGTCGAGCGGCCGTTGATCACCAGGTCGCCGGACGTGTAGTGGTCCAGGCCGCCGATGATGTTCAGGAGAGTCGTCTTGCCGCAGCCCGAAGGACCGAGGATCGCGACGAACTCACTCTCGCGGAACGAGAGGTCGATGCCCTTCAGCGCGTGTACAACGCCGTCGCCGATCGGGTAGTCCTTCTTGATGTTGTTCAGTGTTAACATTGGTTTTTCCTCATTTTCCTCATGTTCGAACGCACCGTTCCCCCAACGAATGATGCTGTTCCCAAGTATACTCACAAATCGTTGATTGTAAATGTAGTATCCGTTACAGCGAAATGGTGATGTCCTTGCCGGTAACGGGCAGCTGGCGGAGCGTCACACCCGCGGATGCGAACATGCGCTTGGCGGCGATGTTTGCGGGGGTGAGGTCGTATTTGTCACTCTGGTAAATGACCTCGGTGATGCCGGCCTGGATGAGCGCCTTCGTGCACTCGTTGCACGGGAAGAGTGTCGTGTATACGCGTGCGCCCTTCATGTTGGTGCCGGTGTAGTTCAGGATCGCGTTGAGCTCGGCGTGGCAGACGTAGAAGTACTTGGTCTCAAGATCGTCGCCCTCGCGCTCCCACGGATACTCGTCGTCTGAGCAGCCGCGCGGCATGCCGTTGTAGCCGACCGAGAGAATGCGGTTCTCCTGGCTGACGATGCAGGCGCCGACGCACGTGTTCGGGTCCTTGCTCCGCTTGGCGGACAGAAGAGCGATCCCCATAAAATACTCGTCCCAATTCAGATAGTTTGTGTTCTTCATTGTTACCCTTCTCCTTGTATTATTTGGTGACAAAAGAACCGGCCCCCTGTCACCGGGGCGGCCCATGCCACATCAGTTTCTTCTTGCAGCGCGCTTTCTCTCGAGCGAGTCGAGGATCTTCTTGCGGATGCGCAGGCTCTTCGGCGTGACCTCCAGAAGCTCGTCGTTGTCGATGAACTCGAGGCACTGCTCGAGGCTCATGATGCGCGGCGGTGTGAGGCGGAGTGCCTCGTCGGCGGCGGAAGAGCGGGTGTTCGTGAGCTGCTTCTTCTTGCACACGTTGACCTCGACATCCTCGGGCTTGCAGTGCTCACCGACGACCATGCCGGCATACACCTTCTCGCCTGCCCCGATGAAGAGAGCGCCGCGCTCCTGCGCGTTGAACAGACCGTAGGTGACGGCCTCGCCGCTCTCGAAGGCGATCAGGCTGCCCTGCGAACGGTAGTTGAGGTCACCTTTGTACGGTGCATATCCGGAAAATACGGTGTTGATGATCCCCTCGCCCTTCGTGTCCGTCAGAAACTCGTTGCGGTAGCCGATCAGGCCACGCGCGGGGATCTGGAACGTGAGGCGGGTGGAACCTGCGCCGAACGAGCTCATGCCCTGAAGCTCACCCTTGCGGGCGGAGAGCTTCTCGATGACGTTGCCCGCAAACTCCTCGGGAACGTCGACAACGCATTCCTCCATCGGCTCGAGCTTCTTGCCGTTCTCGTCCTCGTGGTAAATGACCTGCGCCTTGCTGACGGCGAACTCATAGCCCTCGCGGCGCATGTTCTCGATCAGGACGGAGAGATGCAGCTCACCGCGGCCGGAAACCTTGAACGCCTCGGTGGTGTCGGTCTCCTCAACGCGGAGAGACACGTCGGTGTTGAGTTCGCGGAAGAGTCTCTCGCGCAGGTGGCGCGAGGTGACGAACTTGCCCTCCTGCCCTGCGAGCGGGCTGTCGTTGACGAGGAAGTTCATCGAGATCGTCGGCTCGGAGATCTTCTGGAACGGAATGGCCTGCGGATTCTCCGGGGAGCACAGCGTATCGCCGATGTGGATGTCGCTGATGCCGGAGATGGCGACGATGGAACCCACGGTTGCCTCGTTCACCTCCACCTTCTTCAGGCCGTCAAACTCGTAGAGCTTGCTGATCTTAACCTTGCGCATCTTGTCGGGGTCGTGGTGGTTGACGATGACGCAGTCCTGGTTGACGCGGATCGTTCCGTTGTCCACCTTGCCGACGCCGATGCGTCCGACATATTCGTTGTAGTCGATCGTGCTGATGAGAACCTGCGTGCCTGCAGTCTCATCGCCCTCGGGAGCGGGAATGTAGTCGAGGATCGTCTCAAACAGAGGCTCCATGCTGACGGGCTTGTCCGTGAGCTCGAGGATCGCGACGCCGCTCTTCGCGGATGCGAAGACGATGGGGCAGTCCAACTGCTCCTCGTCGGCATCGAGGTCGATCAGAAGCTCCAGAACCTCGTCGATGACCTCCTTCGGGCGCGCCTCGGGGCGGTCGATCTTGTTGATGCATACGATGACCGGAAGGTGCAGCTCGAGAGCCTTCTTCAGCACGAACTTGGTCTGCGGCATCGGGCCCTCGAACGCGTCAACCAAAAGCACAACGCCGTTGACCATCTTGAGGACGCGCTCCACCTCGCCGCCGAAGTCCGCGTGGCCGGGGGTGTCGATAATGTTGATCTTCACGCCCTTGTAGGTGACGGCCGTGTTCTTCGAAAGGATGGTGATGCCTCGCTCACGCTCGATGTCGTTACTGTCCATCACGCGCTCCTCGACAACCTGACCGGTGCGGAAGACGCCGCTCTGCTTGAGAAGCTCGTCCACGAGGGTGGTCTTGCCGTGGTCTACATGCGCGATGATGGCGATATTGCGAATGTCATTTCTCTTCATAAAAACTGTCCTTTGTCGTTTAGTCCGGATCCGCAGGCGGTTACCGCTGCGTTCCTTTATTCATACGCGCGCCCGTGTGCGAGCGCACAGCCTTTGACATTTTAGCATAAAGTGTCGCATTTTCCTATAGATAAGGTAACGAACATTGCGTGAGTTTGTGTGAAAGTTTTGTGTATTTGTTTGAACACGGCGGGAGCAGCAGACTCTTCGCTTAAGGGCGTCTGCCGCCTTGACATACGGGACGCGACATGCTACAATAAACCTCGTATGATTTCACAGGGAACACCGGCGGAAACAACATACGAATTCGGATTACTCGGAGGTTTGACCATGTCGATTTTTACAGGTTCCGCAGTAGCCATCATCACTCCGTTCAAGAACGGGGGCGAAGTGGATTATGACAGTTTTGCGAAGATTATTGAATACCAGATAGCGAACAAGACGGACGCCATCGTCGTGTGCGGCACGACGGGCGAGGCATCCTGTCTCACACACGAGGAGCACCTCGATGTGATCGAGTTCTGCGTGAAGCAGGTGGCGGGCCGCATCCCCGTGATCGCGGGCACCGGCTCCAACTGCACGGAGACGGCGATCTATCTCACGCAGGAGGCGGACGCGAGAGGAGCGGACGCGATGCTCGTGGTTACGCCTTACTACAACAAGGCGACACAGAACGGACTGATCGCTCATTTTACGGCGGTGGCGGGAGCTACGAAGAAGCCGATCATCCTGTATAACGTTCCGAGCCGCACGGGCTGCAAGATGGCACCCGCGACGATCGCGACGCTGTACAAGAACGTGGACAACATCGTAGCGGTGAAGGAGGCGACCGGCGACATCAGCGTTGCGACGGAGATCGCGGCACTCACGGACGGAAAGATGGATATCTACTCCGGCAACGACGATATGATCGTACCGATCCTCTCGATCGGCGGCAAGGGCGTCATCTCGGTGCTCTCGCACGTGATCCCCGAGCAGGTGCATGAGATGGTTGCATCGTACCTCCGCGGCGACGTCGACACGGCGCGCGATCTGCAGGTGAAGTACTTCCGCCTGGCGAAGGATCTCTTCCTGGAGGTCAACCCGATCCCCGTGAAGGCAGCGACCTGCATGATGGGACAGTGCGACGGCAGCGTGCGAATGCCTCTGTCGATCATGGAGCCGCAGAATCAGGCGATCCTCAAGGCAGAGATGGAGAAGCTGGGCGTCCTGTAAGTTTGACGGAAAATGTCGGGTCTCGGCTGCACCCAAGGTGCGGCCGGAGGCCCGTTTGTTGCATAAAAGAATGTGGAGGAAACACCATGAAAAGGATTATCATGAACGGTTGCAACGGCCATATGGGCCGTGTGATCACCGATATCGTGGCACAGGATCCGGACGCTGAGATCGTGGCCGGCGTTGACGTCGTATCGTCGCCGTTTACCCCGTATCCCGTGTACGATGACATCTCCAAGGTTGTTGAGGAGGCGGACGTCATCATCGATTTCTCGACGCCCAAGATCTTAACGAAGCTCATCGATGAGGCGAAGAAGAGAGGCATTGCGCTTGTCCTCTGCACGACCGGGTTTACGAAGGAGCAGGTGGAGGAGATCAACCTCGCATCGAAGGAGGTTGCGATCGTTCGTTCAGCCAATATGTCGCTCGGCGTGAACGTGCTGCTGCGCCTTGTTCAGGAGGCGGCGAAGAAGCTGTACGCCGAGGGTTTTGACATAGATATCGTGGAGAAGCACCATCATTTTAAGAAGGATGCACCGAGCGGAACGGCGCTCTCGATCGCAGATGCGATCAACGAGGTCCTGCCGGAGAAGCTTCCCTACGTCTTCGACCGCAGCGACAGAAGCGAGCCCAGACCGCAGGGTGAGATCGGCATCAGCGCAGTGCGCGGCGGAACGATCGTCGGCGACCATGAGATCCTGTTCTGCGGAACGGATGAGGTCATTACGATCCAGCACACGGCGTACTCGAAGGCGATCTTCGGCAAGGGCGCAGTCGTGGCTGCCAAATACGTCTCGGGTCGCGAGCCCGGACTCTATACGATGAAGGACGTGATCGGCTGACGCGTGGGCGGCCGTTTCACGAGGGAGGATTACCGTGATAACAGTTGAGAATCTGGTGAAGCAGTACGGCGATTTCCGCGCCGTGGACGACCTCAGCTTCACCGTGGAAAAAGGAGAGATCCTCGGTTTCCTGGGCCCCAACGGCGCAGGCAAATCGACGACCATGAACATGATCACCGGCTACAACTCGGCGACCGAGGGCAATGTGATCATCAACGGGTTCAACGTCTATGACGATCCCGAGAAGGCAAAGCGCTGCATCGGATACCTGCCGGAGATCCCGCCGGTGTACCCGGACATGCGCGTGAAGGAATACCTGAAGTTCTGTACCGAGCTCAAGTCGGTCCCGAAGAAGGAGCGCAAGGCGGAGGTCGAGCGCGTCATGGAACTTCTGCACGTAAAGCACATGCAGAACAAGCTGATCAAGCATCTGAGTAAGGGTTATCGCCAGCGTGTCGGACTTGCGCAGGCTCTTGTCGGCAACCCCGAGGTACTGATCCTCGACGAGCCGACCGTCGGTCTCGACCCGATGCAGATCACGTGGATGCGTGAGCTCATCCGAAGCCTCGGCCGCGAGCACACGATCATCCTGAGCTCCCACATTTTGTTTGAGGTGAACGCCGTCTGCGACCGCGTGCTGATCATCAACCACGGCAAGAAGATCGTCATCGATACTCCGGAAAATATCATCCGCACGCTCGGCGGAACGACCGGTGTGCGCGTCGTTGTCAATGCGGATCAGGAGACGTTCGGCAAGGCGGTTGCAACGCTCGGCAACGTTTCCCAGTGGAACACACTCGAGGAGGATCCCGGCGAGGGACTCTTCGCGTATGCGGTGTATTTTGCGGATGACAAGGAAAACCGCGACCGTCTGTTTGCCATGTGTGCGAATTCATCCATCGTTCTGTACGAGATGAACGCGATCCAGAAGACTCTGGAGGATGTGTTCATCGAGATGACGGGGAAGGAGGATTCGACATGCTAGCCATCTACAAGAAAGAGCTGCGAGCCTACTTTACCTCGCTGATCGGATATCTGTTCATCGCGTTTTTGCTGGTGTTCGTGGGTGTGTTCCAGTATGTGTACAACCTGCGCAACGGCTACGCGAACTTCGCGTATGCGATCGACGGCACGACGACGTTCTTCCTGCTGCTCGTGCCGATGCTTACCATGAGGATCCTTGCGGAGGAGAAGCGCCAGCGCACGGACCAGCTGATCTTCACGTCGCCCGTGAGCATCGTTCGCATCATCCTCGGCAAATATTTTGCGCTGATCACCGTGTTTGCCATCGCGGTGGTGATAACCTGCATCTATCCGCCGGTGCTGCATAACTACGGTGCGACGAACTATGCGGTTGCCTACACGACGATCGCTGCGTTCTTCCTGATGGGATGCACCTACATGGCCATCGGCATGTTCCTCTCTGCGCTCACCGAGAGTCAGGTGTTTGCGGCCGTGCTGACGTTCATGGTCATCCTGTTCACCCTCATGATCGACATGCTGGTCGAGATGCTCCCGACCGGACATGTGCTCGCGATCGCGGTACTTCTCGTGCTCGCGCTCATCGTGACGATGATCACGTACGTCATGATGAAAAATAAGATCGTCACGCTCGCGACGGCGATCATCACCGTCGGCGGCCTCCTGATCCTGTATTTCCGGAATCCGGAGAGTTTTGACGGAAGTCTTGCAAAGGTGTTCGGATGGGTGTCGATCACCTCGAGATTCCAGCTGTTCAAGTACGGGATCTGCAGTCTGTCCTCCTATGTGTACTACCTCAGTTTGAGCGTTCTCTTCGTGTTCCTGACAATCCAGGCGATCAAGAAGAGAAGATGGGAGGCGTGACATGAACAAGACGATACAATCCCGCAAATTCCGCGGCGGCGCTTATGCAACCGCCATTTCCTTCCTGGTCATCGTCGCGTTGGTCATCGTCAACCTCGTGGCCGGAAGTATATTCCCGTATAAGGATCTGACCTCGACCGGCAAGTACTCCCTTGCGGATGCGACCAAGGAGTACCTGAAGACCGTGAAGACGCCGATCGACCTGTACTATGTGTTGTCGGAGGGCGAGGAGGAGCTGATCATCCAGCAGAGTGCCGAGCAGATCGCGGCAGAGAGCGACAACATCAGCCTCCACTACAAGGATCCGATCCAGTATCCGCAGTTCGTGTATGAGTACAACGGCATGGCGGAGATCACCAACAACAGTATCATCGTCATCAATCGGGACGACCCTACGCGATATGAGTACATCGATTCCGAGCAGATGAAGATCTATGACATCGACATGCAGAATCTGGTTCCCGTTCTGAACGGCTACGATGCGGAGCTGGAGATCGTCAAGGCGATCGTCTCGGTGACGCAGGAAGCCAAGGGCACTGTTTACATGACCGAGGGCCACAGAGAATGGGAGTGGATCCAGGGCGGAACCGATGAGCAGAAGGGCAAGGTTACGGAAACGTTCCTCGACCTGATGTCTCTCAACTCGTTCAAGGTAAAATACTGCGATCTGACGAAGCAGGGTGCGATCCCGGAGGATTGCGACATCCTCTTCATCGGTTCTCCGCTGTCGGATTTCACGGCGCAGGAGGTTGCGCTCGTGGAGGAGTATATGACGAACGGCGGAACGGTGTTCATCTCGCTGATGATCAGCTCGAACACGTTCACCAACCTGCAGTCGTTGCTCGGACAGTACGGACTGACGTTTGACGGCGGTATCGTGTGCGAGTCGGACGAGGCCCACACGATCGGCAACATCAACAGCAGCAATTCCTATATCCTTGCCGACCACGGCAAGCGCAGCACGGTATGGCCCGGTGCTGTACCGCTCCGCAAGGCATCCGTGCAGAAGAAGACGACCGTGCTGACAACGCTCAGCGCGACGACGAACGGCGGTTACGTCCGCCAGCTGAACGAGGACACGAAGCCGAACAGCTCCGACCAGAAAGCATCCTATCCGCTTCTTGTGAAGGCGGAGGATACGTTCCAGGGCAAGACCGGAACGATGTATGTGTTCGCGTCGACGTACTTCTTCTCCGACGCCTACCTGACCGGCAGCGCGTCGTTTGACAACCGTGTGCTTCTGATCGAGTGCATGGCCGGCGCTTCGCAGGAAGCTGCCGCGCTCTCCATCCCGGACACCACCGCGATGGAAGAGGCACTGCAGATGTCGACGAACCAGAAGAACAACGTAGCTCTGTTGTCCTTCCTGTTCCCGGCACTGATTCTCGTAGTCGGCATTGTGATCGTACTGCGAAGACGTATTGAAAAGGTAACGCAATGAAACGAAAGAGTATAATCCCGATCGTCGTGCTGGTCGCTGCATCGGTGGCGTTGCTCGTCATTTTCCTCATCCTCAAGGACAAGAAGGATAACCCGACGAAGCAGCCGGATGCGGCGAAGACGATCACCGTAATGACCGTTGACGCGGACAGTGTCACGAAGCTTGTGATCAACAACAGGCAGTACAGCGGTGAGTTTGTCAAGGACGGCGAAAAATGGTATAACGACGACGATATTCCCAATCCCGTCGTGTTTGAGAACCTGATCCACGATTTTCTCACGAACCTGAAGGCGATCAACAAGATCGAGAACCCCGCGGCGGACGCGGAGTACGGTCTTGCCGACCCTTCGGCGACGTTGACCGCATACGCGGGAGACAGCGTTGTGGTCAGCATCCGGCTCGGGGACAAGATCCCGACGAAGGATCAGTATTACTGCAAATTCGAGGGTGACTCGAGCGTCTATGCAGTCACGAGTTTCTACGCAAACTACATGCTCCGCGAGCGCTCGTACTATGCGTCGCGCATGACGCTTCCCACGATCTCCAAGGTGAATTACATCCAGGAGGTCAAGCTGGAGGGAACGCTGTTCACACCTTTCCGGGCGGTGCGCGACAAGACCAACCCTTACGATTACTCGGGCGCATATCTGCTTCAGTGGCTGTTCTACGAGCCGTACCGCGCACCGAGCGAGGCGGACACCATCAACTCGGCATGGACGACGCAGATGGAGTGGTATCTCTCCGTGGGCTGCGACGACATGCACCCGGTGAAGCCGGAGGAGTTTGCCAAGTACGGCCTCACGAACCCCGGCGCCAAGCTGACGGTCCGCTACACGAACGAGGCCGGCACGGAGGAGACCTCGTACACGCTTCTGATCGGCGACAGGACGGAGAGCGGCGGATACTATACGAAGCTGCAGGGCGCGGACGTTTTGCTGATCATGTCGGAGGCTCAGGTGCTCGGCATGTGTGATGTGGATGTGTTCGCATGCACGTACTGTACGCTGTTCTTCCCGAGCGCAACGCATCTGTCGAAGATCGAACTCGATGTTGAGGGACAGGCATATGTGATCGAGCATACGAAGGAAAATGACGCTGACGTCTACCGGTTCAACGGAAAGGAGATCAGTTCGGACGCCATGCTCAACTGGTCCAACCAGGCGCTTGCGCTCACCGCGACGGCGTACCGTCCGGTGGAGACACCGTCGTCTGCACCGTATATGACGATCAAGCTGGAGCCGTATGACAAGGAGAAGAACAAGAGCATGGAGCTTCGGTTCTTCCACAGCGATGACGGCTACGATATCGTGGAGCGCCACGGCGTGTGCGATTTTGCGATCGACTCGCGCTCGGTAGCCGCATTTATCAATTACATGAAGGGAATTCAGAGCGGTCAGTAAGCATGGATTTGACAAAGAAACAGAAGACACTGATCGGCGTCGTGTTCGGCGTATATATGGCCATCCTGATCTACGTGCTGTTTTTCTCGGCCCGGTTCGGCCGGACGCAGGGAAACGTGCACGGCGTGAATCTGGTGCCGCTCAACGAGATCAAGCGGTTTTACAAGGGACCGGGAAGTCTCGCAACCGGGTTGTTCTGGCTGAACATCGCCGGCAATATCGCAGCGTTTTTGCCGATGGGACTCTTGGTCGCGCTTCTCGCACCGAGAAAACCCTACGGCGTGTTTGCGGTTGCCGCGGTGTACGTGGCGAGCATGGTTGCCGAGGTGTTACAGTACGTGTTCAAGGTCGGCAGTTTCGATATCGATGATGTGCTCCTGAACACGATCGGAGGCCTGATCGGAGTGCTGATCAGCATTCCCGTGCGCAGGAAACTCGCCGGGAAGCCGAAGCGAAAGAGCAGGAAGAAACGATGAACAGAGCAAAGGCAGAGAAAAAGACGGTTCACTACAAGGGACGCCATCGCTCCATCATGGGCAAGGTCTCGCTGGGCGTGGGTGTCATTGTCGTGTTTTTTCTCGTCTTTCTGTTGTTTTACGGTCATCGGCACGCACAGGCGGAGCTCGGCGGCCTTGCGATCATGAACGGCTTTCTGGCCGTGACGGGAACTATGTGCGCGGCGACGGCGAGACGGGAGACACCGTTCTTCGACGGCTACGCGCTGGCGGGGCTTGTCGTCAATCTGGCGGTCGTCGTGATCACGCTCGGGCTGTATCTGGTGGGGGCCGCACTGTAGTGCATTCAGTTTGTTAACGGAGAAGATTATGACTAAGAAAGATAGAAAAACAGGAACCTCCCCGCTGCCGTCCATGATGAACTGGACAGCGGAGGAGAAGGAGAGACTCTCCCTCGTGTTGTCCTGGATGAAGAGCGCGTCGAAGAAGAAGGATGCGCCGGCGGGACTGAAGGAGCTCTCCGACATCGCACTCGCGCAGGAGAAGCTGTACAAGGCCGTGGCGAACGGCACCTGGGCAGCGATGAGCAAGGATGAAAAATGCGCCTGCAACAAGGCGATCTTCGGCTGCATCGAAGCCGACGCTTATGAGAAGTCCATTCTCAACCCGGACGTCGCAACGCGCGCGTACGGGGCGATGTATGCGCAGGTGATCTCCGCGCTCGGAAGAGAGCTGACGGAGACCACGCAGTACCTCATGAGAGGCATTTTGAAGCCTTTTTTGTATGCGTGCGAGCTGATCGCGGAGATCTACGGTCACATCGAGAGGGACGGGGTCGACCGCGGCATCAAGCAGAGTCTGTACTTCTATGCGCACGACTACTGCCGCGAGTACGCAGAGCTGCGCATGAGCGAGATGTACGGGGCCTCCGCGAGACAGACGATCGAGGAGATGGTCCGCCGCGCTGCCGAGGACGAGTCCTGTCTGTATGACTACGGTCTTCCGATCTCGGAAAATGTCATCGCCGTTCATCGGTTCCTCGCAAAGCAGCCGCAGAGGACGATCGACGAGATGGCGCGCACGTTCGTGAACGGATTCATCGACAGCTTCGAGACGATGCGCATCGACCGCGCACCGAAGAAAAGCGTATTTTTCGACACATATTTCGGATATGAGAGAGTGACGGCGAGAGCGATCGATCTCTTCCGCGAGGAGGGACTGGAGCCGGATCTCTGCCTGGCATGCAACCTGCTTGTTTACACAAGCTCGTTCCTGCAGGGCGGCATGGCCGGCACTTCGGTCAACCGCCAGTACTCGTACGACCATCGAAAGAATTACCTGCTCGTGTTCCAGCGCCCGATGATCGAGGAGATCATGGAGAGCCGCAGGGAGAACCTCGAGAGGTACAAGGAGGCCTGCGCCGCCTATGCGGGTATCGCCGCTCAGGAGGTGTTCGGCGTACCGGATATCAAGTTTGTGAACAAGCGTGCCGTGCCCGTCACCAAGGGGCGCGGAGGAGACTTCTTCAACGAGCTCCGCACCCGTGTGTGCGACCTCGACGAGAAGTACATGCCGGAGGAGGAAAGCACCTACACGATCATCGCGTACCCGGTTCCTTCGATCGGCGACCGGTTTGAGGAGGTGTTCCGCGAGACGATCGTGTGCAACAACCTGCCGAACGCCAAATACAAGGAGATCCAGCAGAAGCTGATCGACGTGCTCGACCTCGGAGCGTACGTGACCGTGACCGGCCGCGGCGACAACGAGACGAACATGAAGGTGATGCTCCACACGCTCACGGATCCTGCGACGCAGACCAACTTTGAGAACTGCGGAGCGGATGTCAACATCCCGGTGGGCGAGGTGTTCACGTCACCGGTGCTGAAGGGGACGGAGGGCCTGCTGCACGTGATGAAGGTGTGCATCGACGGCACCACCTACAAGAACCTGCGCATCCGCTTTCAGGATGGAATGATCACCGAATACTGCTGTGAGAATTTTCCGACAGAGGCGGAAAATAAGGCGTTCCTCAAGGACGTCCTGCTCAGGGATCTGGAGACGCTGCCGATCGGCGAGTTCGCGATCGGAACGAACACCGTGGCGTATGCAATGGGCATCCGCTATGACGTGCAGGAGAAGCTGCCGATCCTGATCGCGGAGAAGACGGGACCCCATTTTGCGGTGGGGGACACGTGCTACAGCCGCATGGAGGAGCACGCGCTCTACAACCCGAACGGGAAGGAGATCATCGCTCGTGAGAACGAGGTTTCGGCGCTTCGGAACACCGATCCCGCGAAGGCGTACACGAACACGCACACGGATATCACGATCCCGTACAATGAGCTCGGGGAGATCCTGGTGCATGCGGCGGACGGTTCCGTGATCGGGGCGATCATCCGCGACGGACGGTTTGTCGTGCCGGGGACGGAGGAGCTGAACATTCCGCTCGAGGAGCTTGAGAAAGAACAATAATTGTCCGATGGGACAGATGGAGGATACTATGGCTAAAGTCGGTATTGTTATGGGAAGCGATTCGGATCTGCCGATCATGGAGAAAGCGGCGGCGATCCTTGAGAAGTTCGGCATCGAGTACGAGATGACCATCATCTCGGCACATCGCATGCCCGATGTATTTTTCGATTATGCGAACACCGCAGTCGAGAAGGGCTTTGAGGTGATCATTGCGGGAGCCGGCGGAGCGGCACACCTTCCGGGTATGTGCGCTGCGATCTTCCCGTTGCCGGTCATCGGCGTTCCGATCCACACGAAGGCGCTCGGCGGCGTTGACTCGCTGTACTCGATCGTCCAGATGCCCTCGGGCATCCCGGTTGCGACGGTAGCCATCGACGGCGGCGCAAACGCAGGTATCCTTGCGGCCAAGATCATCGCGACGCACGACAAGGAGCTTTTGGACAAGATCATCGCGTACAAGGCGGAGCTCAAGAGCGGTGTGATGGCGAAGAAGGAACGCTTGGAAAGCGTAGGTTATAAGAACTACGCAGACAATAAGTAATGCTTATCGTTTCAATAAAAGAAAACATCGCAAAAACTCGCATTTGACGGGTGCAACCTGCGGGAAACTGTGATAGAATGAAACCGCAGACGGGAGCACACGCATCCCGCAACGCCGGCCGCCCGGCCGAGCGCATAAACAGGAGGCAAAGCATATATGGATTACAAGAATGCCGGAGTGGACATTGAGGCCGGATACCGCGCCGTGGAACTGATGAAGAAGCACGTGAAGGAGACGATGCGTCCCGAGGTGCTCGGAGGACTCGGCGGTTTTTCGGGAGCATTTTCCCTTGACCGTTTCATGGGAATGAAGCATCCCACGCTCGTTTCGGGAACCGACGGTGTCGGAACTAAGCTGAAGATCGCATTTTTGATGGACAAGCATGATACGATCGGTATCGACTGTGTGGCCATGTGCGTAAACGATATCGCGTGCGCCGGCGGAGAGCCTTTGTTCTTCCTCGATTACGTCGCATGCGGCAAGAACTATCCCGAGAAGATCGCAACGATCGTCAAGGGTGTTGCGGACGGCTGCAAGCAGGCGGGCTGCGCACTGATCGGCGGTGAGACGGCGGAGATGCCGGGCTTCTATCCGGTGGATGAGTACGATCTTGCCGGTTTCGCCGTAGGTATCGTCGACCGCGATGAGATCGTGGACGGCAGCACGGTGCAGGAGGGTGACACGATCATCGGTATCGCATCCTCGGGTATCCACAGCAACGGTTATTCCCTTGTTCGCAAGGTGTTTGATATGCGAGACGCGACGCTCGCGCGCTACAACGATTCGCTCGGCTGTACGCTCGGCGAGGCACTTCTGGTACCGACGAAGATCTACGTCCGCGCACTTCGCGCGCTCAAGGACGGCGGCGTCAAGGTGAAGGCCTGCAGCCACATCACCGGCGGCGGTTTCTACGAGAACATTCCGAGAATGCTTCCCGAGGACAAGCACGCGATGATCCGCAAGAACAGCTACGAGGTTCCCGCGATCTTCGACCTGTTGGCGAAGACGGGCAACATCGAGGAGCATATGATGTACAACACCTACAATATGGGTATCGGTATGATGCTCGCGGTCGACAGCACGAAGGCGGACGAAGCGATCCGACTTCTCAAGGAGGCCGGTGAGACCGCATACGTTGTCGGCGAGATCAGCAACGGACAGCGCGGTATCACAATTCTTTAAGAAATGTAACGCCCGGGAGCGCAGGCTTGACGGTCTGCGCCTTCGGGCGTGTTTTCGTTGTAAGGGAGGTACTTTATGAGAGTAGTTGTCATGGTGTCCGGCGGCGGTACGAACCTGCAGGCGATCCTGAACGCGGTGAGCGACGGAAGGATCACGAACGTGAAGATCTGCGGCGTCATCAGCAATCGCCCCGATGCGTTTGCCCTGCAGCGTGCGGAGCGCGCAGGCATCCGAGGCGTGTGCGTGTCGCGCAAGGCGTACGCTACGCGTGCGGAGTTTGAGGAGGCGCTGTTGGAGGCGGTGGACAGCTTCCGGCCGGATCTGATCGTGCTCGCGGGATTCCTGGTGATCATCCCTGCGGAGATGATCCGTCGCTACGAGCGCCGCATCATCAACATCCATCCGTCGCTGATCCCTTCGTTCTGCGGCGACGGCTATTACGGACTCAAGGTGCATGAGCACGTGCTCGCGCGCGGCGTCAAGGTGACCGGCGCGACGGTGCACTATGTCGACGAGGGAACGGACACCGGCCCGATCCTGATGCAGCAGGCGGTCCCGGTACAGCCCGGCGACACCCCCGAGGTGCTGCAGCGCCGCGTGATGGAGCAGGCGGAGTGGATCATCCTTCCGCAGGTCATCAACGCGATCGCAAATGACCGCATTTGCCGCGATTCGAACGGCAATTATTTCCTGACGACGGACTGATCGGCGGGCATCTTATTTCGAAAAATAAAACACCGCACCGGAAGTGTGCGGTTCACGGAGGATACTTATGAAAATTCTGGTAATTGGCGGCGGCGGAAGAGAGCATGCGATCGTGACGGCGATCGCAAAGAGCGAGAAGGCGACGGAGATCTACTGCGCGCCCGGCAATGCGGGTATCGCAGAGCTTGCAACGTGTGTTCCGATCGGTGTGATGGAGTTTGACAAGCTGGTTGCGTTCGCGAAGGACAATGCGATCGACCTGACCGTGGTCGGACCCGATGATCCGCTCGTGGGCGGCGTTGTGGACGCTTTTGAGGCTACCGGCCTTCGCGTCTTCGGACCGAGAAAGAACGCGGCCATCATCGAGGGAAGCAAGGCATTTTCCAAGGAATTGATGAAAAAATACGGCATCCCTACGGCGGGCTATGAGACGTTCTCCGACGCGGATGAGGCTTCGGCATACATCGTTTCGCAGGGCAAATATCCGGTCGTTCTGAAGGCGGACGGACTGGCTCTCGGCAAGGGCGTGCTGATCTGCAACAACGAGTCAGAGGCGCTCGCGGGCGTCAAGGAGATCATGCTCGACAAGCACTTCGGCTCGGCCGGCGACAAGATGGTCGTCGAGGAGTTCATGACCGGACGCGAGGTGTCGGCACTGTGCTTCTGCGACGGCAAGAACGTTCGTCCGATGACGAGCGCGCAGGACCACAAGCGCGCCGGCGACGGCGATACGGGCCTGAACACGGGCGGCATGGGAACATTTTCCCCGAGTCCGTTCTATACCGATGAGATCCATGAGTTCTGCGTGAAGAACATCTATGAGCCGACGATGGCGGCGATGGCTGCGGAGGGACGTCCGTTCACGGGCGTGATGTTCGTCGGTCTGATGCTGACGCCGGAGGGACCGAAGGTTCTCGAGTACAACGCGCGCTTCGGCGATCCGGAGACGCAGGTTGTTCTCCCTCGTATGGAAAATGATATCGTCGACGTGTTCGAGGCGTGCATCGACGGTCGTCTCGATGAGGTGGAGCTGAAGTTTGCGGACAATGCGGCAGTCTGCGTTGTTCTGGCCTCCGACGGATACCCGCAGCACTACGAGAAGGGGCTTCCGATCTCGGGACTCAACGCCTTCAAGGGCTGCAGCGACAAGTTCGTGTTCCACGCGGGAACAAAGTTCGGCGAGGACGGAGCAGTGCTCACGAACGGCGGACGTGTCCTCGGTGTGACGGCGCTCGGCAGCGACCTCAAGGAGGCTCGTGCAAATGCATACAAGGCAACGGAGTTGATCTCGTTTGCCAACAAATACATGCGCCATGACATCGGTAAGGCGATCGACGAGGCGTAAAGGAGAATTCAGATGAAGACTATGTCAATCTTAGCATGGATCGTAGCGCTGTTGCTCACATCGTGCTGCGTGGGCTGCGGCTCAGGCACGGAGGAGGCAGCGAAACCGACGGACGCTCCCACGGAAGCACCGACGGAGGCTTTGGCAGAGGCAACGCAGGCACTGCAGCCGTCGCCGACGGGGGCGGAGGCAACGCCCACAAGCGAACCGACGAGCGAGCCCACCGCGACGCCGACACCGACGCCTGCGTACGATGAGAACGGCATGTACTACAAGTGCCCCGCGGAATACCTCAAGGAGCGCGAGGGCGTGACGTACGGCTCGTATGTTCACGGCACGTACCATTCTGACTACTGCGGCAGAGACCGCGGCTATACGGTGCTGTTGCCGGCCGGCTACACGACGGAGAAGAAGTATCCCGTGGTGTATCTGCTGCACGGTATCTTCGGCGATGAGAATTCCTTCGCCGGGGACAAGAGCAACAAGATCCCGGTGATCATCGGCAACATGGTTGCGGACGGGCTGTGCGGCGAGTTTATCCTCGTGTGCCCGGCGATGTTTGCGGCGTCCGACGAGACGGTGCAGGCGCCCGGGTTTACAGGCGAGGCAATGATCCCGTACGACCGTTTTCCGAAGGAGCTTGTGGACTGCCTGATCCCTTACATCGATGCAAATTACTCGACCGTGCAGGGCAGAGAGGGCACGTATATCGCCGGCTTCTCCATGGGCGGCCGCGAGACACTGTACACGTTCTTAAGTTACCCTGACCGGTTCCGCCGTGTCTGCGCGATCGCGCCGGCTCCGGGCCTGGTTCCCGGCGTCGATATGTACATGACGCATCCCGGCTCGATGACGGAGGACGAGGTCCGCGTTGCGGAGGACGTGACGGTTCCGGACACGCTCATCATCTGCTGCGGCACGCGCGACAGCGTTGTAGGAAAGTTCCCGAAGAGCTACCACGAGTTGTTCACGAAAAATGGGATCGCGCACACCTGGTACGAGGTGCCCGGTGCAGACCATGACAACAATGCGATCCAGTCCGGTCTGTTTAACTTCCTGAAGGCGATCGGGGACGGAAAGTAAGAATCGTAACACGAGAGTGTTCGAGATATAGTCCAAAAAGGAGGTTATCGTCAAAACCGCTTCGCGCTTTTGACGGTTACCCGCTTGCGCTGCGTTATCCTCGCGCAATCGACCTCCTTTTTGTCATTACATTCCAAAAAGGAGGTATTGTATGGGAAGCATTAAGAAGTATGTAGCGGAGTTTATCGGTACCATGGTACTTGTGATCGTCGGCTGCGGCACGGCGATGACGGTCGGCTGCGATGCAGCCATCGGCAGCGGATACATCCTGACGGCGTTTGCGTTCGGTCTCGCGATCGTAGCGCTTGCGTACAGCGTGGGCAACGTGTCCGGATGCCATATCAATCCGGCGGTTTCGGTCGCATTTTGGGTGAACGGCGACCTCGGCACGAAGGATCTGTGCGGTTACCTTTGCTCGCAGGTTCTCGGTGCGATCGCAGGCGCAGGCATTCTCAAGGGCGTGTTTGCGCTCGGTGACATCAAGGATATGACGGGAGCGATCGGAAGCAACGGCCTCGCGGGCGTCGGCGGCAACATTGCGGCAGGACTCATCGTGGAGTGTATTCTGACGTTCATCTTTATCCTGGCAATCCTCGGCGTGACCTCGAAGAAGGCCAACCACGGCAATGTAGTGGGCCTTGTCATCGGTCTTACGCTTGTGCTCGTACACATCCTGGGCATCGGCCTGACCGGCACCTCGGTCAACCCGGCGAGAAGCTTCGGCCCGGCATTGATCACGGCGATCGCAGGCAACTCGACTCCGATCACGGATGTTTGGGTGTTTATCGTAGGCCCTCTTGCAGGAGCTCTTTTGGCAGCTGTTGCATATCGTTTCCTTGCGGGAGAACCCGAGGAAGAGAAGAAGGACTGATCAGTTCGTAATAATTCGTCAGCAAAGACGCGGAAGGTTTCGGCCGGCCGCGTCTTTTTTTGCGCGGAAAATGATCATTTTCCGCATAAAATAAGGCTTTCCGCGCGGAAAAATGCGAAAAAATCGTTGCAATTCTACGCGCGTAGTATTAAAATATAAGATAGATTCATATACGGTTTCGCCGATAAGGAGAGAGCGCATGAGGAGAGCAAAACGCATTGCGGTTTTCTTGGTGTTCGCACTGATGCTGCAGTCGTTGACGGGGTTCTGCGGAACGCCGTCTGTTCGTGATGTCTCCGCAGCAGGCGCCTCCTATCGGATCGAGGGAACCGTGACGGCGGATTACCTCAATCTCCGCGCGGGCGTGGGCCCGAAGACCAGCAGC
This sequence comes from Lachnospiraceae bacterium, assembly GCA_017551165.1. GTDB lineage: Bacteria > Bacillota > Clostridia > Lachnospirales > Lachnospiraceae > ISDg. The sequence goes on along the minus strand of JAFZMO010000049.1, from coordinate 22,469 downwards.
CTCGGCACGCTTGTGAAGGGGCAGAAGGTGACGGTGATCGGCTCTGCGAAAAATACGGACGGTGCGATCTGGTACAAGCTGGAGACGACGCTCAAGGGCAAGACGGTGACCGGCTATGCGCTGTCGAAGTATATCGTAACCGTGAAGAGCGTGCCGGATGTATCGGGTTTGACCAACGCAACAGCGACACCGACGAAGAAGACGACCGCAACGCCGACGCCTGCGAAGAAGACGGCAACCCCGACGACGAAGGCATCGCCGACGCCGACACCCGTGAAGCAGAACGGGACCGGAAGTCAGATCGCGACCGTGACCACGACGCGCATGAACGTGCGCTCGCGCGCTTCCGGCGTTGCTGACGTGCTCGGCAAGGTGTACCAGGGAGACCGCCTTACGGTGGTAGGGACGGAGAAGGATTCGTCCGGAAGAACCTGGTACCGCGTAGAGGTAGTACTGGACGGCGTGAAGAAGACAGGATACGTGTTCGGCGATTACGTCAAGGTGACGGGAACCGCGAGCACGCCGACACCCACGAACACACCGACGCCGAAGGCTACCGCAACGCCTACGCCCAAGCCCACGGCGACTCCCACACAGGAGCCGAAGAAGAGTGCAACGCCGACACCGACACCGAAATCGGCGGAGTCCACGCAGCCGGATCCCGGCAAGTCAACAGGGCAGATCGCGACGGTGACGACGACGCGCATGAACGTGAGAAACCGCGCATCCGGCGTGGCCGATGTGCTCGGCAAGGTGTACCAGGGTGATCAGCTCACGGTACTCGGCACAGAGAAGGATTCGTCCGGAAGAACGTGGTACCGCGTAGAGGTCGTTCTGGACGGCGTGAAGAAGACAGGATACGTGTTCGGCAATTACGTCAAGGTGACGGGATCGGCCGGCACGCCGACCGATACAAAGACAGAGACTCCGACGAAGACAACAACGCCGGAACCTACGCCGGTCCCGAAGACGCCGCCGGCGCCGGAGTCCACGAAGAACACGGGAACAACGCTGGTGAGTGCGACGGTCACGTCCTCCAAGCTCAACGTGCGCACCGGCCCGGGAACCGAGTACGCGAAGGTCGTACAGGTCTCGAGCGGACAGAAAGTCACGGTCATCTCGTTCGCATATGCGGACACGGGAACCGTGTGGTACAAGATCGCACTTACCGTGAATGGTTGTGAATACTGCGGATACGTGTTCGGAAGCTACATCTCGCTCTCCGAAAAATACCCGCTCACCGATAAGAACAACAGCGGTTCGCTGCACTACAAGTCCGCAGAGTCCGTGGATACGAGCAGCGGATATGCGGCAGAGTTGCGGGCGGCGGGATTCCCCGAGAGCTACATCCCGTACCTGCTGGAGCTTCACGCGAAGCACCCGACATGGCGCTTCAAGGCGTACCAGACGGGCATTTCCTGGAGTGATGCGATCGAGGGTGAGAACACGCTCGGCAACAACCTGATCGAGCAGAACAAGGGCGAGTCGTGGCTGTCGTACATGTCCGGCTCGTACAGCTGGAGCTCGTCGAAATTCAAGTCGTTCGACGGACGCGAGTGGATGATGATCAACTCCGCGGGACTCCAGTATTTCATGGATCCGAGAAACTGGCTCGACGACACCTACATCTTCATGTTCGAGGATCTCACCTACGATCCCGAGACGCAGACGATCGAGGGCGTCGAGAAGATACTGAAGGGCACCGAGATGGCAGGAGCGTCGTTCACGTACACCGACGACAGCGGAAACAAAAAGACCATCAGCTATGCCCAGGCGTTTATGGACGCCGCCAAATACTCCGGCGTGAGCCCGTATCATCTCGCTTCCCGCGCAAAGCAGGAGGTGACCTCGGGCGGTAAGTTCTCCAAGAGTGTGACCGGCGATGTCGCCGGCTTTGAGGGATATTACAACTTCTACAACATCGGCGCCTACAACTCCACGGCGGCGCTCGGTGCGATCAAGAACGGACTGAAGTTCTCCAAGTACGGCGGAACGAACGCCTCACTCAACAAGGGCTGTAAGATCCCGTGGGACAACAAGTACGACGCGATCGTAGGCGGTGCGTATTACATCGGAAGCACGTACATCCGCAAGGGACAGAACACCGCGTATCTGCAGAAGTACAACGTGACCAAGACGAACACCTACACGCACCAGTATATGTCAAACGCGCAGGCGCCTCGCTCCGAGTCGGTTCGAGTAGCACAGGCGTACCGCGACATGGGCGTCATGGACACGATGACGATCACATTTTCCATACCGGTATACAAGAATATGCCGAGCGCAGCGGTGAAGGAGCCCGCCAAGTGGGGCAACCCGAACCCGTACCTGTCATCGCTCAAGGTGACAACGACGGACGGCACGAAGGTTTCCCTGAGTGAAACGTTTAAGAGCGACACCTTCGAGTACACGGTGACCGTGCCCGCAGGGTGCAAGACGCTGAAGATCGAGGCGGGGGCAGCTGCTTCCGCAACGAAGATCTACGGAACGGGAACCATCGCTCTGAGCGGGAAAAATGAGATCCTGGTCGTGACGACGATCGCAGAGAACGGCACAAAGATGAATTACCGGATCTCGGTGAAGGTCAAGTAGCCCGGGAAGGTGCCGTGGGAAAGAATCCGTATAAGAAAAAACAGAATATCGCAGAAACGAAAAAAGGCCGCTTCATTGAAGCGGTCTTTTTACGATAAATTGAGAAGAGAGAAAATGAAAAAAATGTCTGCCAAAGTATATATATTCAACCCTGTTTGGTTGAGAGAGGGCACGCCTTCAAGGTGTTCGGGAAAACCCTGCGCCGTGAAGGCGTGCTCGGAGATTTTCGTAACCAACCTCGTGTATTCTACAACCCGTGATCGTGCGTGTCAAATTATTTTGAGATAACGGAAAATCAACAAAAACCCGAAATGTAAGAAAATATGTCAGGAAAATCGAAAAATTAACATTACGAACCCCGAAAACACAAAAAATCGGTCAAATAATGAAGAAAACATGTTGACAAGCCGAAAGCTTCAAAACGGAACCGATCGACAGCGGCCCGGAGATTGCCCTAAAACGACCGTTTCATATTGTGAAACGAGGGGTTAAAAAGATAAACGAAAAGCACTTTTTTCTTGATTTCACTATTTAATGGAAGTAAAATTAGGTGTGCGCAAAGGGCGCATAAATGCTGAATCTAAAAGGAGACGCAAGAATGAAAGTTATCGTTTGCAAGGATTATGCTGAGATGTCCGCTAAGTCTGCTGAGATTGTAGCAGATGTGATGAAGAAGAAGCCCAACGCTGTGCTCGGGCTTGCAACCGGTTCCACGCCGGAGGGTATGTATGCCAAGCTTGCCGAGATGAACAAGGCAGGCGAGATCGATTTTTCGCAGGTTACGACCGTAAACCTTGACGAGTACTATCCGATCAGCCCTGACAACGATCAGAGCTATCGCTATTTCATGAACAAGAACCTCTTTGACAAGGTTAACATTGATAAGACACACACGCATGTACCTCAGGGCAGCGCCGCTGACGGCGAGGCTGAGGCAAAGCGCTATGAGGCGTTTGTTCGCTCGCTCGGCGGTGCCGACATCCAAGTGCTCGGTATCGGACGCAACGGACACATCGCGTTCAACGAGCCCGATGCGGAGCTTGTTCCGGTTACGCACATCACCGGTCTGACCGAGGACACGATCGACGCCAACGCTCGTTTCTTCGCAAGTGCTGCGGATGTTCCTACCCGCGCGCTTACGATGGGTATGGGAACAATCCTCTCGGCGAAGAAGATCATCATTCTTGCAAACGGCAAGGGCAAGCACGACGCAGTTATGCAGATGCTCAAGGGCACGGTTACCACGAGCTGCCCGGCTTCCTTCCTCAACCTGCACGATGATGTTATCCTCGTATGCGATGAGGCTTGCTACAACGGATAATTATATTTTGGAGGATGAACCATGGGAAAGTATTTCGGAACCGACGGTTTTCGCGGTGAGTCCGGCGTCGTATTGACGGCGGAGCATGCATTCAAGATCGGTCGCTACCTCGGCTGGCACTACAGCAAGAACGGTGCTGCGCGCATCGTCATCGGCAAGGACACGAGACGTTCCTCGTACATGTATGAGAACGCGCTCGCAGCAGGCATCACCGCATCCGGTGCTAACGCATACCTGCTTCACGTGACGACGACGCCCTGTGTATCGTACATCACGAGAACCGACGGCTTTGACTGCGGTATCATGATCAGCGCGAGCCACAACCCGTACACCGACAACGGCATCAAGCTGATGAACGGCGACGGCGAGAAGATGGACGACGAGCTTCAGGATGAGATCGAGAAGTACATCGACGGCGAGATCGAGGAGATCCCGTTCGCGACCGGCGAGAACATCGGATGCACGGTGGACTACTACACCGGCCGCAACCGTTACATCGGCTACCTGACCAACGTTGCCACGAAGTCGTTCGAGAACCGCAAGGTCGCTTTGGACTGCTCCAACGGCAGCTCCTGGATGATCGCGCGCTCCGTGTTCGACGCACTCGGCGCAAAGACGCTTGTCATCAACAACGAGCCCAACGGCACGAACATCAACCGCGGCTGCGGTTCCACGCACATCGAGGGACTGCAGGAGTTTGTCAAGGAGCAGAAGGTTGACGTCGGATTTGCATTCGACGGCGACGCTGACCGCTGCCTTGCCGTGGATGAGAACGGCAATGTCGTGAACGGCGACCAGATCATGTACATCTGCGCGAAGCATCTCAAGAAGATGGGACAGCTTCCGAGCAACACGGTAGTTACGACGATCATGTCGAACTTCGGTCTCTACAAGGCGCTTGACCGCATCGGCATCCGCTACGAGAAGACCGCGGTCGGCGACCGTTTCGTATACGAGAACATGAAGGAAAATGATCACCTGATCGGCGGCGAGAACTCCGGACATGTCATTTTCCGCAAATACGCACGCACCGGTGACGGTATCCTGACGGCGATCATGGTCATGATGGTCATGATCGAGACACAGCTTCCTCTGTCCGTACTCGCTTCGGAAGTGGAGATGTTCCCTCAGGTGCTCAAGAACGTTGTTGTCGACGACAAGAAGGCAACGATGGACGATCCGGCGGTCAAGCTTCAGGTCGAGGCTTGCACGGCGGAACTCGGCGACAGCGGACGCGTGCTGCTTCGCCCGAGCGGAACCGAGCCGGTTCTCCGCGTAATGTCGGAGGCTCCGACGTACGAGATCTGCGAGAAGCATGTCGACGCGATCATCGAGTCCATGACGAAGAACGGACACCTGTTGAAGATCAAATAATACACCGTAAGGCAGAAGGGTTATGAGCAGTATCACGGAAACCATTTTGCGAAGATACGGAATTGCCGGCAGCGTCGTCTCGGAGGAAGAGCTCCACGGCGGGAATGTCAATCGGACATACCGCGTGAGCGTCCGGGACGGCGCTCGCCTTATAAAGTACCTGGTACAGAAGCTGAACCCGGAGGCCGTCAGACAGCCGCGGACGATGCTTCGCAACATGGTCGTTGTGACGGATCATCTGTTCCGGAAGGGCATCCGGACGGCAAAACTGTACCCGGTCGGCGTGAGCGGCGAGCGATTCCTGGAGGTTCGCAGACAAGGGCATGCGACGGAGTACTGGCGCGTCGAGGAGTACCTGGATGCGGCGGATGTGTCCGAGGACGCTCCGGGCGTGTTGTACGAGATGGCGCGCGCGTTCGGTCAGTTCGACGCGGCGCTGTTTGATCTGCCTGCAAACCGGTTGAAGGGCAGCGCGAAGGGCTTTCACGACACGCACGAGCGCTTTCGCCGGCTGTGGAGAGCGGCGGAGGAGGATGTGTGCGGACGGACGGCGTCGGTGAGAGCGGAGCTGATCGCACTGAAGACGCTCGAGGAGGAGGCCTGTGAGATCTCCCTGCGCTATGCGGCCGGGGAGTTTCCGGTGCGCGTGACGCACAACGATACTAAGTTCAACAATGTCCTGTTCACCGAGACAGAGCCTCCGTACGGCGCGGTTGTCATCGATTTCGACACCGTGATGGAGGGAATGATCGCGTACGATTTTGCGGATTCCGTGCGGTCGACGGCGAAGATCGTCTCGGGCACCGCGGACGAGCCGGTCGCAAGGATCGACACGGAGAAGTTCCGCGACATTGCGAAGGGGTATCTCACGGAGACACGCAGCATGCTCTCGGACGCGGAGATCGCGGCGATGGCACCGTGCACGCTGGCGGTTACGGCGGAGCTTGCGGCGCGGTATCTGGCGGACTATCTCGCGGGAGATCGGTACTTTACGATCGCGGAGCCGCTGCAGAACCTTCGGAAGGCGAGACTGAACCTGTGTTTTGCCTATGATATCCGGAAGAACATGCAGAATCTGCGGGCGATCATTGATGAGATCGCATCTTCGGAAAATGATGACAAACAGCGATAGGGGAAATGCGATTGCGAAGGCAACCGGCATTTCCCTTTTTCGTTTTCACGGATTCACGCAGAAAGCAAAAAGGGGTGGCGGTATTCTGCAATTTATGGTAGACTGAAGGACATCGGGAATTCATTTTCCGAGAAACAAACCAAAGGAGAAGGAACAAAATGATCATCGGAACAACGAGAGAACTGAAGAACCAGGAATTCCGCGTCGGTCTGACGCCGGACAATGTGGCGGCGTTCGTCAATGCGGGTCACACCGTGTTGGTGGAGCAGGGAGCCGGTGAGGGGGCCGGATTCCCGGATGCCGAGTACGAGGAAGCGGGTGCGAAGATCTACGGCAGCGCGCTCGATGTCTGGGCACAGGCGGACATGATCGTCAAGGTGAAGGAGCCCGAGGAGTGCGAGTACGATCGCATGCGCGAGGGTCAGATCCTCTACACATATCTGCATTTGGCGCCGAACCCGTCGCTCACGGACGCGCTTGTGGAGCGCAAGGTGAAGGCGGTCGCGTTTGAGACTATCACGGATGAAGCCGGCAACCTGCCGTGCCTTCGCCCGATGAGCCAGATCGCAGGTCGACTGAGTATTCAGGAAGGTGCAAAATACCTCGAGAAGAAGTTCGGCGGAAGAGGCCTTCTGCTGAGCGGCGTTCCGGGCGTGGCTCCCGGTAATGTCGTTATCATCGGCGGCGGTATCGCGGGTACGTATGCGGCGAAGGCTGCAGTCGGCGTCGGTGCGAACGTAACGCTTTTGGATGTCAACTTAAACCGTCTGTCGTATCTCTCAGATATCTTCGGTTCCTCGATCACTACGCTGATGAGCACCGAGGGCAACATCCGCAAGTGCCTGAAGGATGCGGATCTCGTGATCGGCTCCGTGCTGATCCCCGGCGGAACAACGCCGAAGCTTGTGCGCAGAGAGCACCTCAAGCTGATGAAGAAGGGCGCGGTCATCGTCGATATCGCGATCGACCAGGGCGGATGCTGCGAGACCTCACACGTGACGACGCACGACGATCCGGTATTTATCGAGGAGGGCATCGTACACTACTGTGTCGGCAACATGCCCGGCGCGGTTCCGTACACCTCGACGGTGGCGCTTGCCAACGCGACGTTCCGTTACGGGAAAATGATCGCCGACCTCGGCTTTGAGGCTGCGATGAAGAAGAACGCGGGCCTTGCAAACGGCGCGAACGTGTACGATGGTAAGATCGTCAACAAGAATGTTGCGACGAGCCTCGGCCGTGAGTATGTAGATCTGATGACGCTGATCTGATCTTCGCGCAAAAAAACAGAAATATACGGGAAACAGGAATCAAACCATGGGAACATTTGCATCAACGGAAGAGGCGAGAGAATACTTCAAGGGAGACCGGTTTGCCACCGAGAACGGCATGGAATTGCGCGAGCTCGGTGACGGCTATGCGATCTGCGACATGACGCTATCGGAGCGGCATCAAAACGCGAACGGCGGCATCATGGGAGGCGTGATGTTCACGCTGGCGGACTTTGCATTTGCGGTCTGCGCAAACCAGATCCACCGGCCGACCGTGGCGCAGCAGGTGAGCATCAACTACCTCGGTGCGCCGAAGGGGACGAAGCTCTCGGCGAAGGCCGTCTGCCGCAAGACCGGAAGGAGCACGACGATCATAAATGTCGATGTGACGGACGATACCGGACGCGACATCGCGCAGTTTGTCGGAACCGGGTTCAAGCTTTGATTTTCCGAAGGAAAACAGATCCGTAAGAACCAATCAGCCGGCGGGGGACTCCCCGCCGGCTTTCTTATGTGTCAAAACCTCGCACGGAAACCCCTCGCGATTTGGCGAAAAATCCGATTGTATCGCCGTTGGGATTATGATATACTGTCAGAGATTGTGCGACCGGGAAGAAAAACGGTCGCGGGGAGGTGTCGAATGGAGATGCTTTACAGGAGCACGAGAGGAGCCGCAGGGGAAGTTACCGCGTCGCAGGCGATCCTGCAGGGACTTGCACCCGACGGCGGATTGTATGTGCCGGTCAAGCTGCCGAAGCTTGCGCACACGATGCGTGAGATGGCGGACATGACGTACAAGGAAACCGCGTTTGAAGTGTTGTCGCTGTTCCTCACCGACTACACCGAGGACGAGTTGCGCCATTGTATCGATGCGGCATACGACGAGAAGTTTGACACCGAAGTGATCGCACCGCTGGTTCAGGCGGACGGCGCCTACTACCTCGAGCTGTTCCACGGCGCGACGATCGCGTTCAAGGACATGGCTCTGAGCATCCTGCCGCACCTGATGACGACGGCTGCGAAGAAGAACGGGATCAAGGATGAGATCGTCATTCTGACGGCGACGTCCGGAGACACCGGCAAGGCGGCGCTTGCAGGATTTGCCGATGTTCCGGGGACGAGGATCATCGTGTTCTACCCTAAGCACGGCGTGAGCGCGATCCAGGAGCGCCAGATGGTGACGCAAAAAGGGGCAAATACCTCCGTTATCGGCATCACCGGCAACTTCGACGATGCGCAGACCGGAGTAAAGAAGATGTTTAACGACGCGGAGCTCAAGGAGGAGCTCGCGAAGAACGGCTTCCGTTTTTCGTCCGCCAACTCGATCAACATCGGTCGACTGGTGCCGCAGATCGTCTACTATACCTACGCATATTGCAAGCTTCTCGCCGAGGGACATGTCCGGGACGGAGAGAAGATCCACGTTACGGTGCCGACCGGCAACTTCGGCAACATCCTCGCAGCATACTATGCGAAGAAGATCGGCGTGCCGATCGACAAGCTGATCTGCGCGTCCAACACGAACAAGGTGCTGTTCGATTTCTTCGAGACCGGACGGTACGACAGAAACCGTGAGTTCGTGCTGACCAGCTCGCCTTCGATGGACATCCTGATCTCCTCGAACCTCGAGAGACTGATCTATCATATCGCCGGAGACGACTGCGACGTTACGAGAGAGATGATGAGCAAGCTCGCAAACGGCGGCGTCTATGACATCACGCCCGAGATGAAGGAAGCGCTCGCGGACTTCGCATCGGGATATGCGACTGAGGAGAACACCGCAAGTGCGATCCGCACGCTCTACGAGCGCACCGGTTACGTGATCGATCCGCACACGGCGGTTGCAAGCTATGTGTATCACGGCTATGCGGCGGAGGCGTGCGACAACACGCGCACGGTCATCGCATCGACCGCAAGCCCGTTCAAGTTCGCCCGCAGCGTAATGGCTGCGATCGAGGGACAGAAGTCGGAGGAAGAGGATTTTGCGCTGATCGATCGCCTTTCGGCCATCGCCAACGTGGCACAGCCTCCGGCCATCACCGAGCTGCGCACGGCGCCGGTTCGCCATGACACCGTCTGCGAGACGGCGGACATGAAGGCGGAAGTAAGCAAGATCCTTGGACTGTGATAAGGTTCGGAAGGGGGAGACATGCAAAGTCTTGTAGATTGGTATAACGGAAGTCTGGGCAGCTGGCTCCCGAAGGAGCTGTTCGTATTTTTCGTATCGATGCTTCCGTTCATCGAGCTCCGCGGAGGTCTGGTCGTAGCTTCGCTGCTCAAGATCCCGTTGCTCAAAGCCAATTTGATCTGTATCTTCGGCAACCTGATACCGATCCCGTTTATTCTTCTCTTCATCAAGGCGATCTTCGCGTTTATGAAGAAACACAACATACTGAAGAAGCTTGTGGAGAAGCTTGAGGCACGCGCGGAGAAGAAGTCGGCCGGCGTCGAGAAGGGAGAGTTTATATTCCTGCTTCTGTTCGTCGGGATCCCGATCCCAGGGACCGGTGCATGGATGGGCTCTTTGATCGCTTCGCTTCTCGAGTTTAACTTGAAGCGTGCGATCCTTGCGATCCTTCTCGGTGTGCTGATGGCTGCGATCATCATGGACATCGTGAGCTACGGCGTTCTCGCGAGCGTACTGTAAGGACGGGACGCAGAGATTACATTTTTATAAACTTGCAAGTTCCTGTTTTCTTTTTCAACGGTTTGTGGTATGATTCGTACGTCCTGACACGATATAGCGTTTTTTCTGCGGTATCGGGGATGGTGTTGTGGAGAATATGAAGGAATTGTTGTGGAGAAAACATGGATAATTACACATTGATCACGGACGTCACCTGTGACCTTGACGACCGTACGTACGAGGACCTGGGAGTGGTCTGCATTCCCATGGGTTTTCTGTTCGGCGACTCTGAGTATATGCATTACCCGGACGAGCGTGAGATGTCGATCAAGACATTTTACGAGAGACTGGAAAACGGAGAGATGCCGAAGACGGCGCAGATCAACCCGCTCGTCTATCGGGAGTATTTCGAGAAATCCCTCAAGGCGGGCAAGGACGTATTGTGCCTCTCGTTCTCGTCGGGCTTAAGCGGCTCGACCTCGACCGCATTCATGGTTGCGAGAGAGCTTGAGGAGCAGTATCCCGAGCGGACCATCCGCGTGATCGATACGCTGTGCGCCTCCGTGGGCGAGGGCAGCGTCATCCTGCAGGCTGCAAGAGCAAAGCGCGCAGGCGCAACGCTTGAGGAGCTCGCGGACAAGGTTCAGGACGATATCGCACATTGCTGCCAGTGGTTCACGGTGGACAATCTGATGCACTTAAAGCGCGGCGGACGACTGAATTCGTTCGAGGCGATCGTCGGCAGCGCGCTCAAGATCCAGCCGGTTTTGACGATCGATCCGGAGGGCAAGCTCACGGTCGTATCCAAGGAGCGAGGCACGAAGAATGCTCTTGCGTACCTGATGAGACGGCTTCGTGAGGATGCTGCGGATGCGAATTCGCAGACGATCCTGATCGCACATGCGGACTGCCCGGAGAAGGCGGAGATGTTACGGTCGATGGTGAACGCGGAGTATCCGGGAGCGGAGGTGCTCGTATATAAGATCGGACCGATCATCGGCGCCCATGTCGGCAACGGAATGTGCGCGATGGTGTTCGGCGGTGCGAGACCGGGGTTCGGCAAGTGAGCCGGACAACAAAGTGCGTCGTGAGAGGAAATGCCTGATAGGCGAAAGCCTGTAATATAACCCCCAAGAAAGGAAATCATCTATGTATTCATTCGACGAAGTGAAAGCGGTTGATCCGGAACTTGCGCAGAGCATTGAGCTTGAGCTCGGCAGACAGCGTGAGAACATTGAGTTGATCGCATCCGAGAACCTTGTGAGCAAGGCCGTTATGGCGGCGATGGGAAGCGTGCTGACCAACAAGTACGCGGAGGGCTATCCCGGAAAGCGCTACTACGGCGGCTGCCAGTGTGTCGACATTGCGGAGAATCTGGCGATCGAGCGCGCGAAGAAGCTGTTCGGCTGCGAGTATGTCAACGTACAGCCGCACTCCGGAGCACAGGCCAACATGGCAGTGCAGTTCGCACTCCTCAAGCCCGGCGACACCGTGATGGGTATGAACCTTGCACACGGCGGTCACCTGACGCACGGAAGCCCGGTGAACTTCTCGGGTACATATTTCAACATTGTGCCTTACGGTGTGAACGACGATGGTTTTATCGATTACGACGAGGTTGAGCGCATCGCGAAGGAGTGTCAGCCGAAGCTGATCATCGCCGGTGCAAGCGCATACGCACGCAAGATTGACTTCAAGCGCTTCCGCGAGATCGCGGACATGGTCGGCGCATACCTGATGGTAGACATGGCGCACATCGCGGGTCTGGTTGCCGGCGGTTATCATGAGAGCCCGATCCCGTACGCACACGTTGTCACGACGACAACGCACAAGACGCTGCGCGGACCGCGAGGCGGCATGATCCTTTCCTCGCAGGCGTTTGCCGACGAGCACAAGTTCAACAAGGCAGTGTTCCCGGGGATCCAGGGCGGCCCTCTGATGCATGTGATCGCTGCGAAGGCAGTTTGCTTCAAGGAGGCATTGGAGCCTTCCTTCAAGGAGTATGCGGCGAACATCATCAAGAACGCACAGGCACTCTGCAAGGGTCTGCAGAGCCGTGGCTTCAAGATCGTGTCCGACGGTACGGACAACCATCTGATGCTTGTCGATCTTCAGAACATGAACATCACCGGCAAGGATGCGGAGAAGCTCCTCGATGAGGTTCACATCACCTGCAACAAGAACACGATCCCGAACGATCCGGCATCGCCGTTCGTAACGAGCGGTATCCGCTTGGGAACCGCAGCGGTTACGTCCCGCGGCATGAACGAGTCCGACATGGACAAGATCGCGGAGGCGATCGCTCTGGTTGTCAAGAACCCGGGCGATGAGGCAAAGAAGGAGCAGGCTTACGCGATCGTGAAGACGCTCACCGACAAGTATCCGCTATACGAATAAATAATCAATTTGTAATAGCTAACATAGAAAGGGGCTCTCCCGTAAATCAGGGAGAGTCCTTTCAATTGTTGCTTTTTTTGTATGCAACGTGGTACAATGATGACACTCGGGGAGAGGGAAAGGATCATTTGTTTATGAAGCAGTTGTACATAGCCGAAAAGCCGAGTGTCGCGCAGGAGTTCGCGAAGGCGCTGCACGAGGATTTTTCGAGGAAGGACGGGTATCTGGAGAGTGACGGAAGCGTCGTGACATGGTGCGTCGGTCACCTTGTCACGATGAGTTATCCGGAGGCCTATGACCCGGCGCTCAAATCGTGGAAGTCGGAGACGTTGCCGTTCCTGCCGAAGGATTGGAAATACGAGGTCATCGGCAATGTGAAGAAGCAGTTTGACATCGTCAAGGGATTGTTGAACCGCAGCGATGTCGAGCGCATCTATGTGTGCACCGACTCGGGGCGCGAGGGAGAATACATTTACCGACTTGTCGATCAGATGGCGAAGGTGCCTGCGGACAAGGACCGCAGGCGCGTTTGGATCGACTCGCAGACCGAGGAGGAGATCCTTCGAGGCATCCGCGAGGCAAAGCCTTTGTCCGCATATGACAATCTGTCCGACGCCGCATATCTGCGCGCGAAGGAAGACTACTTGATGGGCATCAATTTTTCGCGTGCGCTCACGATCAATTACGGGCAGCTGCTGCGCGGACACATGCATGCGGACCGCCTCGGCGCGATCTCGGTCGGTCGCGTGATGACGTGCGTGCTCGGTATGGTCGTCCGCCGCGAGCAGGACATCCGCAACTTCGTGAAGACGCCGTTCTACCGCGTTATGGGAGCGTTCACGCTGGACAACGAGGCGTTCCACGGCGAGTGGCGCGCGGTCGAGGGCTCCAAGTATTTCCGGTCGCCGCTCCTGTATAAGGAAAACGGCTTCCGCAGGCGCGAGGACGCCGAGGCTTTGATTGAGATGCTCGGCGGCCGCAAGGAGGAGACTTCCGAGCCCGCTGCGGAGTTGACACAGGGAGAGACACCGCCGGAGAACACGCAGCAGTCGGAGAACATAGTGCAGCCGGACGCGCCGCAGGAACCGAACAACCGTTACGTTGTGGATGCGGCCGATGAGGAGTGCGCGTTCGCGACGCTTGCGAATATCGAGAAGAAAAAAGAGAAGAAGAATCCTCCGCTGCTGTTTAACCTTGCGGAGTTGCAAAATGAGTGCTCCCGCCTGTTCAAGATCAGTCCGGACGAGACGCTCAAGATCGTGCAGAGCCTGTACGAGAAGAAGCTTGTGACGTACCCGAGAACTGATGCCAGAGTTCTCTCGACAGCAGTTGCGAAGGAGATCACGAAGAATCTCGGCGGACTCGCGAAGAACCCGCAGTATCTCGAGTACGTGCGGCAGGTCAAGGAGTTCGGCCTGTACGAGACGATCGCGAAGACCAAGTACGTGAACGACAAGCAGATCACGGACCACTACGCGATCATCCCGACCGGCGAGGGAATCTCGGAGCTTGCGTCCGTCAGCGACCTCTCGCGTCGGGTGTACGACCGCATCGTAAGAAGATTCCTTGCGATCTTTTACCCGCCGGCCGAGTACCAGAAGATCGCGATGGAGCTCACGGTGAAGACGGAGCACATGTTCAGCAACTTCAAGGTGCTCGAGAAACAGGGATATCTTGCGCTGTACGGCAGCGACGAGGCGAAGCGTGCAGGCGCGGCGGAGAAGACCGAGAAGAAGCAGGAGGACGGCGACGAGGAGGGCAGGAAGGACGGAAAGCCCGAGGAGGAGCCGGAGGAGGTTCTCGACACCGCGTTGTTTGACAAGATCAAGGCGCTCAAGAAGGGAGCGAAGTTGCCGGTCGGCGGCTACGAACTCAAGGAGGGCGAGACGAAGCCGCCGAAGCGATACACGTCCGGTTCTTTGATCCTTGCGATGGAAAATGCGGGACAGCTCATCGAGGATGAGGAGCTCCGCGCGCAGATCAAGGGAAGCGGTATCGGAACGAGTGCGACGAGAGCCGAGATCCTGAACAAACTGATCAAGATCAACTACCTGAACCTGAGCAAGAAGACGCAGGTGATCACGCCGAAGAAACTCGGCGAACTGGTATTTTACATCGTGCTCGTGTCCATCCGGTCCCTTCTGAACCCCGAGCTCACGGCGAGCTGGGAGAAGGGCCTCACGCAGGTGGCCGAGGGAACGACGAGCGAGGCGGAATATATGGAGAAACTTGAGGCGTACGTCTCCAAATGGACCAACTACGCCAAGAGCAAGCAGGACCACGGGGAACTGCGAAACCAGTTTGCGGTGGTCGATTCGTACTACCGTTGATCGGAGAGACAGAATGAGCTATGTGGAGTTTCACAATGTGACGAAAGTGTACCGCGTGGGCGAGGTGACGATACCGGCGCTCAACGGGGTCGATTTTGCGATCGAGAAGGGCGAGATCTGCGTTGTCGTCGGCGCTTCGGGCGCGGGCAAGACGACGATCCTGAACATCCTCGGCGGCATGGATACGGCGACCGACGGGACGGTGCTTCTCGACGGTACCGCGATCTCGTCGTACGACCGCAAGCAGCTCACGGAGTACCGGCGCACGGACATCGGTTTCGTGTTCCAGTTTTACAACCTGATCCAGAATCTGACAGCGGTGGAAAATGTGGAGCTCGCCTCCCAGATCTGTAAGGAACCGCTCGACGCGAACGAGGTGATCGCAGCGGTAGGCCTTGCGGAGAGGGCGAAGAATTTTCCGGCACAGCTCTCGGGAGGGGAACAGCAGCGCGTGGCGATCGCGAGAGCACTTGCGAAGAAACCGAAGTTACTGCTCTGCGACGAGCCGACCGGAGCACTCGATTACAAGACCGGCAAGGCGATCTTGGCGCTCCTTGCGGAGACCGCGAAGAAGTATGACATGACGGTCGTGATCATCACCCACAACCAGGCGATCGCGAAGATGGCAGACCGCGTCATCGAGGTGAGCAGCGGCAAGATCAAGAACATGTACCGAAACGACAAGGTGATCCCGGTGGAAGAGATCGAATGGTAATGCGCGCGTAACGAACAAAGAAGGAGAGGCGGCAGCAACCGCCGTTACATAAAGTCCATGACGAGAGGAATGCGAACAACGACACTGCGTGAGATCCGCGCAAGTCTCGGCCGCTATCTTGCGATCGCGGCGATCATCGCTCTCGGAGTGGGCTTTTTTGCGGGCTTGCGGATCACAACCGCGGACATGATCGAGACGACGAACGAGTATCTTTCGGATCTGAAACTGTTCGACTACCGGCTGGCGTCGACGATCGGATTCACGGAGCGTGAGCTTCAGCAGCTTCGGGAGAATTCTCTCGTGATCGCAGCGGACGGCGAGATCTCGCACGAGGTTATTTGTCACGTCGGGGATCGGAATGACTGTGTCATGACATTCCATTCCTTTACGAACGGCGTGAACGAGCTCAAGCTGACCGCAGGGCGCATGCCGCAGAGGCCGGACGAGTGCGTCGTGGACGCGCGCGGTGACGCTGCGGGGTGCATCGGACAGACGATACGGATCTCCTCGAGGAATGACGGTTCCGAGGACGGGGAGAGAAACTCGGAGCATCTGAAATACAACGAGTACACGATCGTCGGTGAGGCGTACTCGCCGATCTATCTGAACTATGAGCGCGGAACGACGGAGCTTTTAGACGGCTCGATTGCGGGCTTTGTGTACATCGACCGCGACAGCTTTGCGAGCGATGTGTACACGTCGCTCTACGCGATCACCAACCACGGCGAGAAGATCTACAGCGACGAGTACGAGGCGATGACAGGCCGCACGAAGGAACCGATGGAGGAGCTCACCGAGCGCCTCGGAAAGTCCCGCAGAGAGTCGCTCTCGGAGGATATCCGGCAGAAGGTTCGGGAAGGCGTTGCCGAGGAGTTTGCGAAGTACGGCATGGAGGTGCCGGCGGACTATGCATACCCGTACGACGAGTACGACAACGTGGAGTATGAGACGTACTGCCTCGACCGCACCGCAAACGTCGGATACGTGTGCTTCGACAACGACGCCAATATCGTCGCAGGTCTTGCGACGGTGTTCCCCGCATTTTTCATATTGATCGCGGCGCTTGTGTGCATGACGACCATGAGCCGGATGATCGAGGAACAAAGAACGCAGATCGGTGTGCTGAAGGCACTCGGCTACACCGCGCGCTCGATCTCCGCCAAATACATCATCTACTCCGGAAGTGCGGCGCTGTTCGGCGGCGTGCTCGGATTTTTCGTCGGATGCCGGGCCTTCCCTCACACGATCTGGAAGGTGTACGACATCATGTACGGCTTCACGGACAAGCTAATCTACGTGTTCAACCCGTGGTTGTTTGTGTTCTGCATGGCAGTCGGCGTGCTCTGCCCGGTCGGCGTCACGGTCTTAAGCATCGTAAACGCGATGCGCGAGGTGCCGGCGGAGCTGATCCGCCCGAGGGCGCCCAAGAGCGGCAAGCGGATCCTGTTCGAGAGAGTGGCGTTTTTGTGGAACAGGCTCTCATTTCTTGCGAAGGTATCGGTGCGCAATGCCGTTCGGTACCGCCGAAGATTTTTCATGATGGTCATCGGCATCGCGGGCTGTATGGCGCTCTTGATCGCCGGGCACGGGATCCGGGATTCGATGACGACGGTCACCGACGTGCAGTACGGGACTATCGAGCGCTATGATTACTCGGTGCTGCTGTCGGGTATGACACACGAGGAGTTCCGCGAGGAGACAAAGGAATGGATCGCGAAGGCCGTGTTCCTCATGGAGACGCCCGTGACGGTCGTGACGGACGGCGCTTCGAAGGATACGTACCTGTACGTGCCGGAGTCCGAGGAGGAGTTCGCCGAGGTCGTAACGAGAACGGATGTCAGGAAAAATGAACTGCCGGTGCCGAAGACCGGCGAGTGCTATATCAACGACAAGTTTGCCGAACAGCTGTCACTGTCCGTGGGAGACACGGTGACGATCCGCCGCGACGGAAGAACAGACGCGACCGTGACGATCGGCGGCATCATGCTCAACTACGTCGGCAACTGTATGTATGTGACAAGGGATACATACCGCCAACTGAGCGGCGAGGAGGCAGTGTTTGACACCTGCTTTGCAGTCCGCAGGGAGGGGACGGATGCCTTTGAGATCGGCGCGAAGCTTCGAACGATCGAGGGAGTGTCGTACGTGAACGTGGTCGCCGAGTTTGAGCGTCGCATCTCGAACATGCTCGAGCGCTTAAACGTCATCGTGGTGCTGGTCATCGTGTGTTCGGCGGCACTCGCATTTATCGTGTTATACAACCTGACGAACATCACGATCACGGAGCGTCTGCGTGAGATCGCGACCATCAAGGTGCTCGGCTTTCGCAGCATGGAGACCGCGATCTACGTGTTCCGCGAGAACCTGATGCTGACGGCGGTCGGAGCGGTTGCGGGAATCCCGCTCGGGTGGCTGCTTCTGCGATTTTTGATGTCGAAGATCAAGGTCGACCTCGTGTCCTTCCATGTGCACGTGAACTGGCAGAGCTATCTGTTCAGCTTCCTCTACACATTTTTGTTCGCCATGCTTGTCGACATGGTGATGTACCGAAGGCTTGAGAACATCGATATGGCGGAGTCGCTGAAGAGCATTGAATAACGGAAAATGTTGCTATCCGTGTCGGAATACGATATACTGAAAGATAAGCCGTGAAGGCGAAGTTGCGGTGACCGGGCGTCACCGCGGAGAAGAGAGAAGGGGGCTATGGTATGAGACGGAGATGGTTTGCATGGATCCTCGTGCTTGTGCTTTCGGTAAGCATGCTTGCTGCGTGCGGAACGAAGGACGATGAGGAGGAAGTGAAGAAGCCGAAGATCGTCAAGGGCGACATCGGCGATATGGTGGACGCGATGCAGAAGACGGAGGCAGGCACGTTCAGCTTCGGATATGAATTGAACGGTGATGAGGTGCACACTTCGCTCTCGTTTGAGGTTGCGTTTGACGGGCCGGAGGAGTTGCTCGCCGTGTCGGTGCAGTACAAGGGCGAGGATCAGGAGAAGAAGGTCGATACGAAATCCGTGGAATTGATCCGCGTGAAGGACGGCATGTGCTATGTGAACATGGCGGCGATCAATGAGGAGGGAGAGATCGGGGAACTTCTCGGTGCGAGCTCGGACGCGACGTTCAGCGGCTGGTTTGCGATCCCGCTTCCGAAGGATATGCCGGAGTACAAGGCACCGACGGCGGAACAGCTGCTCGGGGACCTGGTTTACAACCTGCTGCAGGGCTTGCCGCAGGAGGGGATAAACGGAGATTACAAGGTTGCGTTCAAGGGCAAGGGCGACTACGCGATCTTCTTAGGGAATCTGCGTGATTACGTGAAGAAGGACCTGAAGAAGACGGTACAAAGCCTGTCCGGCAAGAACGAAAATGTGTTGAAGAGCATTGATCTGAACGCGTATGCACAGGATCTTATCAACATGTACCGCGAGGATCTTCACGCGGTGGTCAGGGAGTACGGGGATTGCATTGATGTGACGGAACAGCAGCTGGACGCCATCCTCGATGAGGTGAAGAATCAGGATCTTTCGGCGCTTTTGGAGCAGTACCTGAAGTCGACGGAGAACGACATTTGGGGCGAGGGTGTCACAGAGGAGGAGCTGGATTCGGTGATCGCGGAAATCGTGGAGGCACTCGACAAGTCGATCGCCCATTGCGATGAGGACCAGGGGGAGTTTGAACCGGTCGATCTGCACTTCTATACGGACGACAACGGATACGCGATCGATATGAAGGTCACGTTTCAGGACAGCTTTTATCTCAACGATATGCAGTTCCACGTGCGCATGGATCCCGGAAAGTTTTCCGTGGAGACGCCGAAGGATCTGACATCGTTAAAGGAGCTTGCGGACACGATCTTCGGTTCGTATCTGTCCTATGTGGAGAAGTCCAGAAGAACGTCGGATGTCAGCTCGCTCGACGAAATGATGGCGGCGACGGAGTATCTTGCGGCGGATCCGGATTTTAACGTACAGCCAGGCACGTGGTTCCGCATCAACATTGATAACGGAAAGATCACGTTCTTCATGGAGGACCGGTATTCGAACGTGCTTGACGAATGGAAGCTGATCGCGTTGTACGGCAGTGAATCGCACATGGCAAAATCCGATCTGTTGCAGAAGGGAAGCGGCGTTTTGGACGGCACGGTCACGGAGAACGGCAGAGTGCAGTGGAAGATCGCACAGGCTAACGATTCGCTGCGGGAGTTCCTGAAGTGGTCATCGGATTTCGCTGAAAAATTAGGGCTTGAATGAAAAATCATTTTCCCTTGACAAGGATGAACGGTGTCGATATAATATTGTGGTATTATGACGCAGTATGCGGTTTTGCGGCACGGAAAGGATGTAGCGCCCATGGTTCGCAGCATGACAGGGTTCGGACGTTTCGAACTGAACGAAGACGGAAGAAAACTGACGGTCGAGATGAAATCGGTCAACCATCGCTATTGCGAGATCGGCGTTCGTCTTCCGAAGAAACTGAATTTCTTTGAGACGGCGGTCCGCAACATCGTTAAGAAGTATGCGTCACGCGGAAAGATCGACATGTATCTGTACTACGAGGAGGAATCCGACAGTACCGAGAGTGTTCGTTATAACCGCAGCATCGCGGAGGAGTACATCCGCTACATGAAGCAGATGGCCGAGGATTTCAATCTCTCACAGGACATCTCCGTGACGAGCCTTGCGCGCATGCAGGACGTGCTTGTGGCGGAGGAGGCGGAGCCCGATGAGGATACGCTGATGCCGTTTGTGGAGCGCGCCGTGCGCGGAGCGTGCGAGCGTTTTGTGGCGACGAGAACGACCGAGGGTGCGGAGCTTCGCAGGGACGTCGAGGACAAGCTGGATGCTATTTCGGCGGGAGTCGACGAGATTGTGAAGCGCTCGCCGGAGATCGTGGCAAACTACCGCGCCAAGCTGCTTGCGAAGGTGCAGGAGGTCATGGGTGACGCTCAGGTCGATCCCCAGGCGCTTGCCACCGAGATCGTAACGTACGCGGACAAGATCTGCACGGACGAGGAGACGGTGCGTCTGCGCGCTCATGTGAAGAGCATGAGAGAGACGTTGGATGCGACGGACAACGTAGGCCGCAAGCTGGATTTCATCGCACAGGAGATGAACCGCGAGGCCAACACGATCCTCTCGAAGGCCAACGATCTCATCGTATCGGACATCGCGATCAATCTGAAGACGGACATCGAGAAGATCCGTGAACAGATTCAGAATATCGAATAAGTCAATTCAAGAAATACATCGCAGGGAAAAGGAGACAACATATGATTCATCCGTCTTACAAAGATTTGCTTGAGGTTATCAACACGGGAGCCGAGGAGGGCGATCCGATCGTTTCGAGCCGTTACTCCATCGTTTTGGCGACCGCAAAGCGCGCGCGTCAGATCATCAAGGGTTCCAACCCGCTCGTAACGCCCAAGTGCGAGAAGCCTCTCTCCATCGCCGTTCAGGAGGTATGGGAAGGCAAGGTGAAGATCCTCGGCGCAGGCGACGAGGAGGAGACCGTGAAGGCGGCTGACGATGAGATCTCCGATCTCGACTGGGAGGCTGCTCTGGAGGCTGACGAGGCTGAGGAAGAGCAGAACTGAGCCGCACCGGAAGACCGGCGGACGTAGCTTTTCGAAAAATGAGGGCGGATGCGCAGCGATGCGCGCCCGCCTTTTTCGCGTTTATGAACAAAAAAATGTCGCATTTGAACGGTGTTTTGGGGAAAATGCCATTATCCGCAAAAAACCCGAAAATGGACTTGCATTTTTCACAATCTTTAAGTACAATGATTGAGGATTTTTAGGAACCAAAAACTCTAAAAATATTAATCTATTAGGAGGAACAAAATCATGGCAGTAAAAGTAGCTATCAATGGTTTTGGCCGTATCGGTCGTCTGGCTTTCAGACAGATGTTTGGTGCAGAGGGTTATGAGATTGTTGCGATCAACGATCTTACGACGCCTTCCATGCTTGCACACCTTTTGAAGTATGACTCTTCTCAGGGTCGTTACATCAACCTCGGTGAGGAGGATACCGTAACCGCTAACGATGAAGAGGGTACGATCACCGTTAAGGGTAAGACCATTAAGATTTACAAAGAGCCCGATGCAAACAACTGCCCTTGGGGTCAGCTTGATGTAGACGTAGTTCTTGAGTGCTCCGGCTTCTATGCATCCAAGGCTAAGGCTCAGGCTCACATCAACGCAGGTGCAAAGAAGGTTGTTATCTCCGCTCCGGCAGGCAACGATCTTCCTACCATCGTTTACAACGTTAACCACACGACGCTGACGAAGGATGACACCATCATCTCCGCAGCTTCCTGCACCACGAACTGCCTCGCTCCGATGGCTAAGGCTCTCAACGACCTTGCTCCGATCGAGTCCGGTATCATGTGCACGATCCACGCTTACACCGGCGACCAGATGATCCTTGACGGTCCTCAGAGAAAGGGCGACAAGAGACGTAGCCGTGCAGGCGCTGTCAACATCGTTCCGAACAGCACCGGTGCTGCTAAGGCTATCGGTCTTGTTATTCCTGAGCTCAACGGCAAACTTATCGGCGCTGCTCAGCGTGTTCCTACGCCGACCGGTTCCACGACGCTTCTGTTCGCAGTAGTTAACAAGGAAGTTACCAAGGACGAGATCAACGCTGCTATGAAGGCTGCTGCTAACGAGTCCTTCGGTTACAACACCGAGGAGATCGTTTCCTCCGATAT
>JAFZMO010000005.1 GCA_017551165.1 Lachnospiraceae bacterium | reverse complement strand
TGCTGGATCGGAGGGGGATGTTGGATGGTCCTGACACGGATTTTTTAAGAAAAATGAGCTTTTCGTTCAGTAGAGCGTAAGGAAAACATAAAAACATCGCGATTTTGGAGCGTTTCCAAAATCGCGATTGTCTTCAGTCTGGGAAGGATCCCTCGGGATCCTTCTTTTTTGCGTTCGGCGGGGATCATTTTCCGAAAGAGGCATGATCGGAAAATGAATATCCTCCCGCAGAAAGAAAGGATACGACAAGTGCTTTGCATTGTGCCGGGCGGCGTTATGTGGTAGAATAAGCGGTAGAATCGCTGCGAGCGCAGCCATAAAAAACGGAGGGGAAGAAACCATGAACCGTGAGAACAAGAGAAGATCCTACGAGAAGGGATATTACAAGACACATCCGTGCGACGAGACGTTCGTGTGCAAGGAGTGCGGCCGGACCGTCGTGCCGGACGGCGCGGGGAGCGACCACCGCAACCATTGCCCGAACTGCCTTACGAGCCTGCACGTGGATATTGAGCCGGGCGACCGCGAGAGCGATTGCGGCGGCCACATGGACGCGATCGCCGTCTGGGTCAGAAAGAACGGCGAGTGGGCGATCATTCACCGCTGCCGCGTGTGCGGTGCGATGAGCTCGAACCGTGTCGCTGCGGACGACAACCCGATGAAGCTGATGTCGATCGCGCTGCGGCCGCTGACAAACCCGCCGTTCCCGATCGAGCGCATCGAGGAGATGACGCGCCTGATGGGCGGCGAGGGACGGATCCAGTAGGATGGTGCTGCGAGGCGTCTTGACGAGAGGACAAGTATGATTACAGCGATAGTGTTTGATATGGACGGCGTGCTGTTCGACACGGAGCGGCTGTGCAGGGACTGCTGGTACGAGCTGGCCGAGGAGTACGGCATCCCCAACATGCCCGAGGTGTACGCGCTCTGTATCGGCGTCAATGCCGAGACGACGGAGCGGATCGTGTACGAGAACTACGGGAAGGATTTTCCGTATCCCGAGTACTGTAAGCGCACGACCGAGATGTACAACCAATATGTGAAGGAGCACGGCGTGTCCGTGAAGGACGGCGTGAAGGAGACGCTTGCGGCGCTTGCGGCAGCGGGGCTGCGGCTGGCGGTGGCGTCCTCGACGAGGCGTGAGAAGGTGCTTCGGCACCTCGAGTCGACGGGGATCGCGGAGTACTTTGAGGCGGTCGTCGGCGGTGACACGGTGACGCACTCGAAACCGCACCCGGAGATCTTCCTCAAGGCCTGCGAGGCGCTCGGCGTTGCGCCGGAGCAGACGATCGCAGTGGAGGATTCGCACAACGGGATCCGCGCGGCTCACGCGGCCGGGATGGCGCCCGTGATGGTGCCGGACCTGTTGCCGGTGACCGACGAGATGCGAAAGCTTTCGGCGTACGTCGCGGACGACATGAACGATGCCTGCCGGTGGATGCTTGCGGCGGCGAACAAGACGACGGAATGACGCGGGAATGACCGCGGAAAATGAATTAGAAACAAGACAAAGGCGGAAGTATCAGTGGAGAGTGAGAAAATAACGGAAGAGGCTATCGATCCCGTAGTTGTGCGGGAGAATGACGAGGGGAAGGCGATCCGCTCGCTTGCGGAGCGGCGGCCGATCCTTCGCAAAAGAATATTTTTGTACCTGACGGAGTTCTTCGCGGGAATGTCCGTGATGGCGGTGGAGCTCGGTGCGAGCCGTCTGCTGGCACCGTACTTCAGCTCCTCGCAGATCGTGTGGACGATCATCATCGGAACCATCATGATCGCGATGGCGCTCGGCAATATATACGGCGGCCGGAGCGCGGACAAGAAGCCCGACCCCGACAAGCTGTATGCGCGCGTTGTGATCGCGGCGATCTGGATCGCGCTGATCCCGGTGGTCGGACGCTACATCATCCTCGGGATCTCTGCGCTGTTGATCTTTACGGTCAGCAGCAATTTCCTGGTGATCGCGGGGTTTGCGGCGTGTATGGTGATCTTCGTGTTCCCGCTGTTTTTGCTCGGAACGGTCACGCCTTCGCTCGTGAAGTTCGCGACCGACAACCTTGAGGATAACGGCAGGCTGGTCGGCAACCTGAACGCGGCCAACACGGTCGGCAGCATCATCGGAACGTTCGTGCCCACGTTTGTGAGCATCCCGGCGGTCGGAACGTCGGTGACGTTTTTGATCTTCGCGGGCATCCTGCTCGCGCTTGCGGCGACGTATTTCATCAGCTCGGGGATCGCGGTGAAGAAGATCAAGAAGGTTCCGGCAGCGATGATCATTTTCCTTCTGTGCTGTATCTTCGGACACGGCAACAGTTTCGCTTTCTGGCAAAATGATCTCACCTACGAGGGTGAGTCGATCTACAACTACCTGCAGGTGTATGAGGACGAGAACCAGGTCGTGCTCTCGACCAACGTGCTGTTCGGCGTGCAGTCGGTGTACCGCAAGGACAAAGCGCTCACGGGCATGTACTACGACTATGCGATGGCGGCGCCGTTTCTCGCGGGCGTTCATGACCGCGCGGAGCTCTCAATCCTGGTGCTCGGCAACGGCTCGGGCACGTACGCCACGCAGTGCCAGCGGTATTTTTCGAACGTGACCGTCGAGGGCGTGGAGATCGACGGGAAGATCACGGAGCTGGCGGAGAAGTATTTTGCGCTGTCGCCCGAGGTGAAGGTCACGACCTACGACGGGCGCGCGTTTCTGAACGCGGTCGACACGAAGTACGACGTGATCATGGTCGACGCGTATCAGGACATCACGATCCCGTTCCAGATGTCGTCGGTCGAGTTCTTTACGCTGGTAAAGGATCACCTGACGGACGGCGGCGTGATGGTCGTCAATATGAACATGAAGGGTGACCGCGAGGACGGCATCAACCGGTATCTCGCGGACACGATCGCAAGCGTGTTCCCGTGGGTCGAGACGGCGGATGTTGCCGGCGCGACGAACATGGAGCTGTTCGCCTGCATGAAGAAGCCCGCAGACCTCGCGCAGCAGATCGCGAAGGAGGAAAATGCGGACCTCGCCGAGATGATGAACACCGTGGCCGGCAGGCTCACGCCGTATGAGGCGGGCGACCGCATCATGACGGATGACCGCGCACCGGTGGAGCTTCTCGGAATGCGCATGATCGATGACCTCATCCGTGAGGAGGTCGAGCAGTACCGCAAGGTGTACCGCGAGGGCGGGATCTCGGCACTGTTGAAGGAGTTAAACTGACATTTTTCGGAGAATACTTATGCGACAGATCAATCCCCTCACGCGGGCGGACTACCCGGATCCGGACGTCATCCGCGTCGGCGACACCTACTACATGATCAGCACGACGATGTACTACATGCCGGGCGGCGTGATCCTGCGCTCGTACGACCTTGCGAACTGGGAGATCGCGTCATACATCTTCGACGAGCTCGACGGCACGCCCGCGGAGCGCCTCGAGGACGGACAAAACTGCTACGGCAAGGGCATGTGGGCAGCGTCCCTGCGTTATCACGAGGGCCGGTTCTACGTGATCTTCGTGAGCCACGGGCAGGAGAACACGCATCTGTTCATCGCGGACGATGTCGCGGGCCCCTGGGAGCACCGGCAGATCCGCGGATACTTCCACGACTGCTCACTGTATTTTGCGGAGGACGGCCGAAAATTCCTGGTCTCCGGCAACACGGAGATCCGGCTGACGGAGCTTGCGGACGACATGTCCGCGCCGAAGGAGGGCGGCGTCGACAAGGTGATCGTGCGCGATGACCGCGAGAAGGTGTTCCTCGGCTACGAGGGCGCGCATCTGTACAACATTGACGGACGGTTCGTCCTCACGCTGATCCACTGGCCGAAGGAGACGAAGCGCCGCACCGAGGCGGTGTTTGTGAGCGATACGATCGACGGTGAGTACGTCGGGCGCGACGCGTTCTGGGACGACGGCGGCTACTGCGGGCAGGGCATCGCGCAGGGAGGCCTGGTGGACACGCCGGATGGGCGATGGTTCGCGGTGCTGTTCCGGGACTCCGGAGCGATCGGGCGCATCCCGGCGCTGGTGCCGGTGACGTGGCAGGACGGCTGGCCGTGCTACGGTGAGTTTCGCGACGGCGAGTGGCGGCTGCCCGAGGAGATCGAGATCTCGAGCACAAGACCCGGGTATGAGTATGAGCCGCTGTTCACGTCGGACGAGTTCGAGTTCTGCGGCGCAGCGGAGGACGCGTCACAAGCGGGCATTGCTGACGCGATCAGCAAGACAAGGCAGCTCCTCAAACCGCAGTGGCAGTGGAACCACGTGCCTGATGACGCGCGCTGGGACATTCTCCCCGAGGGCGGTCTGGCGATCACCACAGGGACAGCGTGTGCGAACCCGATGTGGGCACGCAACACGCTCACACAGCGGATGCGCTGGCCGGAGTGCGAGGCGGAGGTGACGATCGACGCGAGCGGCCTCGCGGACGGCGACCGCGCAGGCATGTGCGCGATGCAGGGATGCTATTGCATGATCGGCATCGCAAAGGAGAACGGACGATTCTATCTCGAGATCGCCGAGAAGAAGGAGCCGACGCCCGGCTTCGGGATCGGCTGTAACGACACGGAGGCGCCGGAGATCACGTTCCGCGAGGAGTTGGACGGACCGGTCGCGACGGTCGGGATCCGCGGCGAGTTTATGGAGATGAAGGACACGGTTTCTTGTTTTGTGAGAAGAAACGGGGCCGTGGAGGCGGTCGGAGAGCCGCACCGGATGTACTTCCGACTCGACCATTTTACGGGCGCGCGCTTTGGACTGTGCGCATGGTCGACAAAGCAGGCCGGCGGGACGGCCGTGTTCCGGGAGTTTGTGTACCGATAGACGAAAGTGCGCAGGAAAGCGACGATAGACTACACAAGTAGTACGTAGTGAAACAAGGAGAAGGAATATGGGATTGGACCATAGAAAAGCAACCAGAAAAGTTAAGGTTACGGACGCCGCAGGGCGCCCGTTGGCAAACACGAAGCTCACGCTGAAGCAGACGAGACACAAGTTTTTGTTCGGCTGCGGCGCATTTGATTTCATGCCCTATCTGCTGAGCATGAACGCGGACGAGGTTCCGTTGAACCGCCCGGAGCGCTTCCGCCTCGATCCCGAGCTTCTGAAGAAAAAGATCGACCAGTGGCTCGCGGTGTACAACTACGGCACGCTGCCGTTCTACTGGGGCATGTTCGAGCGCGAGGAGGGCAAGCCCAACACCGAGAACATGCTGAAGACCGCGAAGTTCATGCAGGAGCAGGGCATCACCGTCAAGGGACACCCGCTGTGCTGGCACACGGTGTGCGCGGAGTGGCTTCTGAAGTACGACATCGACACGATCTACGAGAAGCAGATGAACCGCATCACGCGCGAGGTCACGGACTTCAAGGGCGTGATCGACATCTGGGACGCGATCAACGAGGTTGTCATCATGCCGATCTTCGACAAATACGACAACGCCGTGACGCGCCTGTGCAACAAGTTCGGCCGCGTCGGCCTCATCAAGCGCGTGTTTGATCAGGCGAAGGCCGCAAACCCCGACGCGATGCTTCTGATCAACGATTTCAACACCTCGATCTCGTACGAGATCCTGATCGACGGCTGCCTAAACGCCGGCGTTCCGATCTCCGCGATCGGTATCCAGTCGCATCAGCACCAGGGCTACTGGGGCGCAAAGAAGGTGGAGGAGGTTCTGAAGCGCTACGAGCACTTCGGCCTGCCGATCCATTTTACGGAAAATACTCTGATCTCCGGCGATCTGATGCCCGCGCATATCGTGGACCTCAACGACTGGCAGGTGCCGGAATGGCCGACGACGCCCGAGGGCGAGGAGCGCCAGCGCAAGGAGATGGAGGAGATGTACCGCATCTTGTTCGACCATCCGCTCGTGGAGGCGATCACGGGCTGGGATTTCACGGACGGTGCATGGCTCGGCGCACCGAGCGGCGTGATCCGCAGGGACGGCTCGGCGAAGCCTTCGTACGAGATGCTCAAGGATCTCATCAAGGGCGAGTGGTGGACCGACTGTGAGGTGACGACGGACGAGGCCGGGTTTGTGACGCTCACGGGCTTCAAGGGCGACTATGAACTGTCGGACGGCACGAAGAAGGCGGCGATCGATCTTCGCGAGTCGAGCGAGGTCACGGAGACGTTGATTATCGGGTGAGAGTATGATATTTGATTTTCTGAAGAGAAAACCGAAACCGCGGCCGACCTGTGGAGGACACGAGCGGCACTGGGACAAGTCAGCGCCGTCGGTGATCAACTCCAAGCGGCCGGTCGAGTTTGAGACCATGTTTTACCATTACAATCGGACACTTCCGAGCGGCACTGAGAAGCTGGAATTTTCCATCCGCGAGGAGGACGGAAAATGGGTCCTCTCCGGGCCGGATAACCTGCGCACGGAGACGGACGAGACGCTGCTTGCGAGGGTGCAGGAGGTCATCGACCGGAACCGCCTCACGGGATACAACGGACACAGCGAGATCACGTACGGCGTTCCGCCGGAATACCAGCCGTATTGGATGAAAGTGAAGTACGACTCCGGGGAGCAGCTGTATTTTTCGCTGCAGTTCAATCCCGGCGTGCGCTGGGGCGCGGCGCTTCGGCGGCTGTTCTGTGCGGAGTACGATGCGCACGGGATCGAGGATCTGCTGCCGCCTTCGGAGATGCGGAACATCGTGCGGTTTGACATGGAGTTCAACGAGTGGCCGCTCCACTATACGTACGGCGTGATCCGCATGCAGGGCGACGTCGAGGGTGAACGGCCGGTGCACTATATGAAGGCGGTGTGGGACCGCGAGAAGGATAAGACCGTCACGGACGAGATCATCAAGGTACCCGAGGGGTTTTACGAGCATATCACGGCGATGGTGCGCAAGGCACAGCTGTGGGATTACGTCAATGGAAAGATCGATTTTCCGAGCTTTGATTTCAAGGGGGCCGTCGTCGGCAAGACGGAGGACTCGGAGGGAACGTACGTCGAGAAGAAACGGTTGCCGGTGCTTCATTTCTGTGCGCAGAGTGAGCAGGGAAGGCAGTTCAATCTGTTTGTGTACGGCGACGATGTGACCGACGAACTGCGGGAGCTTGTGGCGCCTTTCCGGGAGTACGTGGAGTCGGTGTTCGCGGCGACCGAAGAAAAAACTTCGTTATCGAAACGGAGAAGGGGTTGACATTTTCCGGATGCCCCTGTATAATCCCAAGCAGTGAGCGTCATCAGACGACGAATACAAATACGCTTGAGCGAGAAAGGGAGGTATACAAATGATAGTTACAAAACGTTTTACCAAAGCACATTTGTATATTGCAGTTGCCTCCCGGAGAAGCGCGGAATAAGCGGTAGTACTATGCCTGTACTATAATATTGCATAGGAATAATTATGCCGATAGTATGCCCCGACACCGGAAGGTGCCGGGGCATCACGCATTTCTTGGGGCAACAATCCATGTAGAAAGTCGGGGTGATTATCTTTATGTTTCAGATAAAAAATGTTACAATAACTCATAATAAGGATCTGCATACGATCCTTCAGAATTTCTCTCTCGTGCTGAACGACGGCGACCGCGTCGTGCTGATCGGCGAGGAGGGAAACGGCAAGTCCACACTGATGAAGTGGATCTACGATCCGACGCTGGTGGACGACTATATCGAGTACAAGGGCGAGAAGGTCATGAGCGGCGAGCGGCTGGCGTATCTGCCGCAGGAGCTGCCGGCGGAGGAGAAGCACAAGACGGTCTGCGAGTATTTCTGCGAGAGCGCGGAATTTCTCGACAAGACGCCGCGCGAGCTGTCGAAGCTTGCGGCGGACTGCCACGTCGAGCCGGAGTTCTTCTACCGCGAACAGGAGATGTGTACACTCTCGGGCGGTGAGCGCGTGAAGGCGCAGATGATGCGCATCCTCACGGACAACCCGACGATCCTTCTGCTGGACGAGCCCTCCAACGACATCGATATTGAGACGCTCGCGTGGATGGAGGAGCTGATCAACAACTGGCCGCACGCGGTGCTGTTCATCTCGCACGATGAGACGCTGATCGAGCGCACGGCGAACCGGGTGGTTCATTTTGAGCAGATCCGGCGGAAGACGGTGTGCCGCCATACAGTGGCGAACGTGCCGTACCGGCAGTACGTCGAGGAACGGCAGAATTCGTTCGAGAAGCAGGAACAGATTGCGCTGTGCGAGCGGCGCGAGAAGCGCATCCGCGACGAGAAGATCCGAAAGCAGGAGCAGGCGGTGAACGCGCAGCTCAGCAACGCGCACTACTCGTTCCATGATTCGGTCGGACGGATCCTCAAGAAGAAAATGAAGAACGTCAAGTCGCTCGAGCACCGCTACGAGCGCGAGGACGAGGACATGACCGAGATGCCGGAGCAGGAGGAGGCGATCTTCTTCAAGCTCGGCGATGCGAACAGCGCGATCCCGTCCGGCAAGTGGGTTGTCCGGTGTGATATCCCGGCGCTCACGACCGTGGACGGAAGCCGTGTTTTGGCGGAACATGTCACCCTTGAGGTGCGCGGTTCCGAGAAGATCGGCATCATCGGCTACAACGGCTGCGGCAAGACGACGCTGATCGAGAAGATCGCGGAGGAGCTGCTGGCAAGGCCGGACCTGCGGGCGCAGTACATGCCGCAGAACTACGAGGTGCTGCTGGACCTCGACATGACACCGGTGGACTATCTGGATACGACCGGGGACAAAGAGGAGCGGACGCGGATCCGCACATACCTGGGTTCCCTCAAGTATACGGCGGACGAGATGGATCATCCGATCCGCGAGCTCTCGGGCGGGCAGAAGGCGAAGGTACTGCTTCTGAAGCTCAGCATGTCGGGAGCGAACGTGCTTATCCTCGATGAGCCGACGCGGAATTTTTCGCCGCTGTCGGGACCGGTGATCCGGCGAATGCTCAAGGATTTTCCGGGAGCGATCATCAGCGTTTCGCACGACCGAAAGTATCTGACGGAGGTGTGTGACACGATCTATCGCCTGACGCCGGAGGGACTTACAAAGGAAACGTCGGTCTGACGAAGCAAGTCTGTACCGGCGGAAGGAGAAACGATGAGAAAGGTTCTTTTGGTGCTGCTGGTTGCCGCCATGACATCCGTCATCGCGGTCGGATGCAGACCGAATTATGCGACGGACGATCAGATGATGGAGTATGCAGGTACCGTAACGCACGGGGAAACGGCGATGCTTGTCGACAAGATCGGCGAGCGCAGACTGCATTTTTCGACGGCGCGCGGCGTTGAGTTCGACGTGTGGACCTTTGACAAGGACATTCAGATCGACGGCGTCCACGTGTGCTACACGGATGACTATGGGATCGCTGACGATTATGAGGACGGAGTCTGTAACCTGTATAAAGCGGAGATCGAGAAGCTCATGGAGGAATGCGGACTCAAGGTTGTGGTGTATTCGCCGCAGTTTGACTGCCTTTCGGCGTTCACGCTGGCAATCGACGAGACAGCTTCGGAGGAGCAGAAAGAGAAGGTCAATGCATTTCTGACCGGGCTTCGCGATATTGCAAAGCGCGAGGCGGAGCATCACATCGACGGGTATTCGATGACGTTCACATGCGGCGGATACTTTCACGGTGCGGACGAAGCTTATTACAAGGCGCTTGCCAACGGCGGCGGATGGTTACTGTCGATCACGGCGTCCACTCCGGATGAGTTTCTGGATGTCAGCAAGTGGGAGCGCACGGATTCCCGGTCGGAAAATGTCGTAGCCCCCGACCGGAACGGCGTGCTGCTTGAAGTAACCGGCGAGGCATCGGACAGATAAAAGATGGGAGCAGTTATGATCAAACGATTTGACACAGTGGAAGGACGATACATTGAGAAGATCTACGGCCAGGACCGCCTTGCGTACGCGCACACGGACACCTCGGATCTGTACGATCTGGTCGAGTGGGCGGAGCGCGGGGGCTATCCCGGCTCGGTGATCGTGTTCTACGATCTTGCGAACGGCAAGGTCTACAAGCCGTTTCGGAAGCGGAAGAACGTCGCCTACACGGATCCGGTGTACGCGGACGGAAAATACTGGTTTTTGCAGGGCGATTACGGCAAGGGAAAGGTGACGCTGTACCGATATCTTCCCGGCGAAACGCCCGAGGCGGTCACGGCCTTCGGAACGGACGAGGTGAAGCTGTACAACCTGCGGATCGTCGGAAGCGAAGTGCATGTGCTCAGCCAGAACGGCGAGACGGCGGAATGCTGTTATCCGGAGCATTTTACGATGACGCTCACACCGCATCAGACCGTCGAGCTGATCGAGGATGGTAAGGTTTACCTC
>JAFZMO010000048.1 GCA_017551165.1 Lachnospiraceae bacterium | reverse complement strand
TGCGGAAAATGCTCACCAAGGAGCAGATCGCGCACAACATCGAATGCTTCAAGAAGCAGATGGCAAGATTTATCGATTTCTCGGACGGCAAGGCATTGATCGTCAACAACGCCGACTGGCTTCTCGACCTCAACTACGTGGAACTTCTCCGCGAGGTCGGACCTCATTTTTCGGTCAACCGCATGCTGACGGCAGAGTGCTACAAGCAGCGTATGGAGCGCGGTCTGACGTTTTTGGAGTTCAACTACATGATCATGCAGAGCTACGACTTCTACAAGCTCTTCCAGGATTACGGCTGCAACCTGCAGTTCGGCGGCGACGACCAGTGGAGCAACATGCTCGGCGGCACGGAGCTCATCCGCCGCAAGCTCGGCAAGGACGCTTCCGCGATGACCATCACGCTTCTGCTCAACTCCGAGGGCAAGAAGATGGGCAAGACCGAGAAGGGCGCGGTATGGCTGGATCCCGAGAAGACGACGCCGTACGAGTTCTACCAGTACTGGAGAAACGTGGCTGACGCCGACGTTCTCAAGTGCATCCGCATGCTCACCTTCCTGCCTCTCGAGCAGATCGACGCAATGTCCGACTGGGAGGGCAGCAAGCTGAACGAGGCGAAGGAGATCCTCGCATTCGAGCTCACGAAGCTCGTGCACGGCGAGGAGGAGGCTGCGAAGGCACAGACCGCTGCACGCGCGGTGTTCGGCGCCGGCAACGCTGAGGAGGCTCCCGAGGCACCGATCGGCGAGGACGCATTTACCGACGGCTCCGTCGATCTCATCACGATCATGGTGGCCGCAGGTCTTGCGACCAACCGTTCTGATGCCCGCCGCAACATCGAGCAGGGCGGCGTCACCGTGGACGGTGAGAAGGTTGTCGACTTCAAGGCGACCTACACGAAGGATCAGATCGCCGCAGGCATCGTCGTGAAGCGCGGCAAGAAGAACTTCAAGAAGATCGTGCTTGGGTAAGCAATGATGCTACGTTAAAGCCGAACTTCACAAAAGCATCAGCAAAACAAATCTCAAAAAAAACAGGCGTTATACAACAAAGACTGGACGGATAGCACAATGACCGAGGCGGTTGCCTCGGTCATTGTTTCTTTTTCCTCTTATACTACCAATTTCATTGCGTCTTCATTGCAGCAATGATGTTTATCTTCTGCCGATGTTGCGGCGCTTCTTGCTGATTACTACCGCTCCGCACATGCAGATGGCAGAGAGGATCATAAGAACGTAGATACCGTCAGTAAACTTGTCTCCGGTCTTCGGCGACTGGATATCCTCGTTTCCGCTGCTTCCGGTCTTACCGGAATTGTTGCCGGCGCCTGCACTATTGTTTGTACCGTTGTTATCCGTGGATGTTGCCGCCTTGACAATCAACTTCGTCTCGGCCTTTCCATCATCGAAGAGAACAGTAACCGTGTGCGTTCCGGTGCTGAGCGTTTGAATTGTCGCAGCCTTCAATGTGACAACCGTGCTGCCTGCCTTGGCATCGTAGTCGCTCGCGGCGCAATCCTTTCCGTCAATCTGAACTCCCGTAAAATGATTGATACAGGTCTCGTCGGCAACGCTTCTCTTGACAATGATCGTCATATCACTGCCCTGTGTCACCGAGCCGTTGTCACCACTCACGACAGTGTATTTGACCTCCTCCGTCTGCTTGTTCGTATCGGAGCTGCCCTCTGCAGGCTTTGTAGTATCCGTGCCGCTCTCAGCAGGCTTCGTCGTGTCTGTACCACCCTCTGCAGGCTTTGTTGTATCCGTGCCGCTCTCAGTGGGTTTCGTCGTTTCAGAACTGCCCTCTGCGGGCTTCGTCGTATCGGTGCCGCCCTCTGCAGGTTTGGTTCCTTCCGGCTCATTCACAGTATTGTCCGTGGTTGCGTTTTTCTCGAAGCAGGCGACTAATTCGATGTCATCCGTCACGCGGAATGTATAGGAAGCGCTCGTGCTCGCGGTCACTTTCGGGTCGGAGGCATCTACGCTCAATACGGCTGCATACGCCCAATATTTGAAGGAATACCCCTCGTTCGGCGTCGCCGTCACGGTGACATCGTCATCCTCCTGAACGAGACCTCCGCCGGATACGCTTCCGCCCTCCGCCGGGTCTGCCGTAACCGTCACTGTATACTTCGGCAGCGGCTCAAAGACAGCCTCAATTTTGACATTTTTCGTTTCAAGAGTGAACTGGCCGTTCGCATCAATAAAAATACCGGGGATGATAGCGCCGTCATCAGTCTTTTGCATGCCGCCTTCCAGAATGTTCCACTCCTTGAAGCGGTATCCCTCGTTCGGAGTTGCCGTCAAGGTTACGACCGTTCCGGTGATGCCGGAACTGATATCCGCTTGTGCCGAACCATATCCGTTGTCCGTCACAGTGACCGAGAAAGATGCCGGTGCGATCTTCACGTCTTTCGCAGGATTGCCATCTGCATCCGCCACTGTCTGATACGACGCATTGGCGTCGGTCTTCTCCGCAAGCTTGCCGTTCTCCGGAAGCGTGATTCCATGAGTAGCGGGGATCGTAATCCCGTCCGGTTTCGTATAAATCGCCATCTCCGCACCGGTCAGCGTCCAGGTTCCGGAAACCATCTTCACCTTCGCTGCCGTGAGTGCATAATAAGCATTTCCGTTAGCGGTCGCAGCAACATCACCGTCGATCGTGATCATGTTGATCGCATTAACACAGGAACCCCTCGTATTTGCCTTCAGGCTCCCCGTAATATCAATATTATCGGCCCAGATGCCGTAGCCCTCCGAGGCTGAACACGTAAGATTTCCTTTAACCGATACATTGTATGCAGAACCGGTGCTAAAGTTTATCGCAAGGATGCATCCGGTCGTCGCGGTAATCTCGGTATCACCGGTGATGATAATGTTGCCGCCGCTGGATTGAAGACCGATAGAACCGGAAACACTTATGTTGCCTCCACTTATATCGATCGACGAACCATTGATGCCGGCGCCAACCGATCCCGCGATGGTCACATCATCGACGGCTTCGATCGTCACCGCACCCTCGGTTGTTGTAATTCCGGGGTTACCGGTGACAGAAATCTGCGTTCCCTTTAAAGCGACCGCCTTCGCATTGATGGCACCGGTGCCGCTTTTAATCATCACACTGCCGGTGATTGTCACCGTTCCCTGCTTGGCATTAACGCCTTGCCCCTTCTCATTTGTTATGCTCACCGTATCGCCGGTAATCGTTACATTTCCATTGGGTGTCAATATCGCACTACCCGCGACAGATTGTGCTTCCGCAGTAACGTTTCCGTTGATCACAACACTCCCGCCCGCTGAAATTGCACAGCCTTTTGAGCTTGTAAGCGTCAGATCCCCCTCTGCGGTCAAATCGCCGTAGCTCTCAATGACGTTTCCGTATTGTGACTCGGCCGTCAGCGAACCGTTGATCGTAAGATTTGCTGCCTCGACAAAAATCGCGTATAAATGATCATACCCGGTCTCTTTGATCGTCAGGCCGCCCTCGATATCCAGCACGAGGTTCACACCACCCGAGTAAATTACCGCGTCTTGGCAAACACCTCGAAGATCGGCGCCATTCAGCTTAACGGTCAAGGTATTACTCTCCGCATCATAGGATGCGGTTGCGGTAGGTTTGCCATTGTCATTATTCAATGCATTCAGTATATTTTTTCTGTTGGCATTAGTGATTTCTACTCCACCGATCCAGACTTTGTACGACTGTAATTCGGCAAAAACAGCCGTAATTTCCACGTCCTCTTCACCCATGATCATTGTCGTTTCCGCAGCAGTAGGATCCGCGATCGTCACATTCTCGCTGTTTACAGCCCAATGATCAAACGTCTGGTTTTCCGGCGCATTCGCGGCAACCAAAGTAATCTCGTCTCCGGGTCTTGCAGCCACCACCGGAGTATCGCCGGATTCATTGTAGGCTTCTCCGCCGTTTACCGTTATGTCATACCATTCCTGTCCGGCGTAATAGTATACTCTCCGGTGTTGAAGAACGTGCTCCCAGGTTCCATTGTATGTTTGGTATCCGTTTATCTCGCTTTCCTCCCCATTAACGGAATACACTGTATCAAACGTCAGGCGATACCCTTCCTTAGCTTCAAAATCCACAAAATACGTATATTTGACCCCTTCTTCATACGGCCACGTCACTACATCATTTATCTCGGCACACGAAGCGTCCTTAACCCTCAGCGTAACTGTATAATGCGCGCCCTCAGGCACCATCGCGTGCTCATTCGGAAGCTGCCCCACAACAGGTCGATCAAATGTGCAGCTTGCAGTCTCAATCAGGGTATCGTTGGTAACCGTAAACCGAAACACCTGTCCCGTCCCGTTGATCATCACGTCGTCTGCATCGAGTCCATCACCGTTGACATCAAAAAACAGTTGGACGGTTGCCATATAGGTCTTATCGCTATTTCCGTTCGGTGTGAGGCCTTCCTTCGGCTTGATTGCCACGAATCCAAAGGTATACGTCACACCGTTATACATCTCCTCTACATGAAATGCACTTGTGTCCGTGTTAATCCGGACCTCAAAGATATCGGAAACTTCCCCTGTGTCCGAATTCGGATCCACCACCTTTGCAATAACTTTAGCGGGATCCAACTCAACATCGTTGCCAAATGAAACACCGATGTCAATCCAGTCCGACACGTAACCGACCTTCTGAACAAATCCCCGTGCATTATACAACTTGACCACAGGATACTCTGTCTCACCGTCCGCCATCGCCGTCATCAC
>JAFZMO010000047.1 GCA_017551165.1 Lachnospiraceae bacterium | reverse complement strand
GTTAAGCGAGAGTTCTTCCGCCGGCAGGAGCCGGCGGGATTGGACTGACGGTCTCGCGGAAACAGAGTTTCCGGCGAGCCGTAAGGACAAGACCGGGAGCGAACGAAGTTCGCGGCGGAAGAACCGAGCGCACGTACACCGAGCGAGCTCTGCTCGCGAGGTTATGTTACGAAAGCGCGCAATTGTATTATTCAGGCTGAAGGTATCGGAGACAATCAGGAGTATCAATTTAGCAGGAGGACGAACCAATGGCAGAGAAGAAACCCTACTACATCACCACCGCCATCGCGTACGCGTCGGGCAAGCCGCACATCGGCAACACCTACGAGGCGATCCTGGCGGATGCCATCGCGCGCTTCAAGCGCTTCCAGGGTTACGACGTGTTCTTCCAGACGGGCACGGACGAGCACGGTCAGAAGAACGAGATCAAGGCCTTCGAGTCGGAGCTGACGCCGAAGGAATTTGTCGACCGGACCGCCGGCGAGATCCGCAGGATCTGGGACCGCGTCAACACCTCGTACGACAAATTCATCCGCACGACCGACGCGGACCACGAGCTTCAGATCCAGAAGATTTTCCGGAAAATGTATGAGAAGGGCGACATTTACAAGGGCAGCTACGAGGGCCTGTACTGTACGCCCTGCGAGTCGTTCTGGACGGAGTCGCAGCTGGTGAACGGCTGTTGCCCGGACTGCGGGCGGCCGGTTCAGCCGGCGAAGGAGGAGGCATACTTCTTCAAGATGAGCAAGTATGCGGACCGCCTGATCGAGCACATCAACACACATCCCGAGTTTATCCAGCCCGAGAGCCGCAAGAACGAGATGATGAACAACTTCCTGCTGCCCGGTCTGCAGGACCTGTGCGTGTCGAGAACATCGTTCAAGTGGGGCATCCCGGTGGATTTCGACGACAAGCACGTCGTGTACGTATGGCTTGACGCGCTCTCGAACTATATCACCGGCATCGGCTATGACGCGGACGGCAACTCGACGGAGCAGTTCAACAAGTTCTGGCCGGCAGACCTTCACCTGATCGGCAAGGACATCATCCGCTTCCACACGATCTACTGGCCGATCTTCCTGATGTCTCTCGACGTGCCGCTTCCGAAGCAGGTGTTCGGACACCCGTGGCTTCTGCAGGGCGGCGACAAGATGAGCAAGTCGAAGGGCAACGTCATCTACGCGGACGACCTGATCGACATATTCGGCGTGGATGCGACGAGATATTTCGTGCTTCATGAGATGCCGTTCGACAACGACGGCGTGATCACGTGGGAGCTTGTTGCGGAGCGCACGAACTCCGACCTCGCGAACACGCTCGGCAACCTCGTGAACCGCACGATCTCCATGAGCAACAAGTATTTTGACGGTGTTGTGAAGCAGACCGGAGCAACGGAGGAGGTCGACGACGATCTCAAGGCCGTGGTGACGGGAACGGCTGCGCGCGTGGCTGCGAAGATGGACAACCTTCGCGTTGCCGACGCGATCACCGAGATCTTTACGCTGTTCAAGCGCTGCAACAAATACATCGACGAGACGACGCCGTGGGCGCTCGCGAAGGATGAGGCCAAGGCAGACCGCCTTTCGGAGGTTCTGTACAACCTGACCGAGTCGATCCTGATCGGCGCATCGCTTCTTGCGAGCTTCCTTCCCGAGACGGCGGACCGCATCGCGGCACAGCTGAACGGAACTCTTCGCGCCTGCGAGGAGCTTGACAAGTTCGGTCTGTACGTAAGCGGCACGAAGGTGACCGCGACGCCCGAGATCCTGTTCGCAAGGGTCGACTGGAAGGAGATCGAGCCGAAGATCGCCGAGATCCGTGAGGCTCAGAAGGCCGAGTACGAGGCGGAGCAGGCCCGTGTGGCAGCGGTTTACGCAAAGCACGGCAAGACGCCGCAGGGCACGCCTCTCGCCGCAGCGACCGACGCTTCCAAGGCGGATTCTGCGAAAAATGAGACGACTGTCGCAACAGCGAACACCGACGGCGTAGCAGCTGAGGGTGTGATCGATGTGGAGCCGAAGGACGAGATCGAGTACGGGGATTTTGCGAAGCTGCAGTTTCAGGTCGGCGTGATCCTCGCGTGCGAGGAGGTTCCGAAGTCGAAGAAGCTTCTCTGCTCGAAGGTGCAGGTCGGCAGCAAGGTTCTTCAGATCGTGTCCGGCATCAAGCAGCACTACAGCGCTGCGGAGATGGTCGGCAAGCGCGTCATGGTTCTCACGAACCTCAAGAGCGCGAAGCTTGCGGGCATCGAGTCCGAGGGTATGCTTCTGTGCGCGGAGGACGCGGACGGCAACCTTTCACTGATGACGCCCGAGAAGACGATGCCGAGCGGAGCTGAGATCCTGTAACCTGCAAAGAGGAATTCATTTTCCGAAAAAACGATACGAAAAGGCGCTATGGGGCGGCGGGAACAACAACCGGCCGCCCTGTATTTTGTTAAGATTGTGTTACGTTTGCTGCTGTTTCATTGAATTTTGCGCACTTTTGATTTATAGTAGTAGCGTCTGTATCTGTCCGCACAGGGGACGGACGCAAGTTATGCGTAATGTTACTGCGTAAAGGGGCGCGGAGGTTGTTATGGTAAGGTTTTGGAAAGAACTCAAATACTCATTGCGTTTGAGAAAACACATTTTCTTTCTGTTGATGATAATCATGGGACTGGTGTCCGCGGTGTATCTGTTCCGCGAGAGTCTGGAGGCTTCGCTCGAGAAGGCATTCCCGAACGACTACGGGCTCACGACGTCGAAGACGGCGGTTTTCAGCATCGACGGAAGCTACGCGGAGCACGCGACGGCGAAGGACATCGATATTCAGTACGAGCTGACGGTCAATCGCTCGCTGCATGAGGCATCG
This sequence comes from Lachnospiraceae bacterium, assembly GCA_017551165.1. Taxonomy (GTDB): domain Bacteria; phylum Bacillota; class Clostridia; order Lachnospirales; family Lachnospiraceae; genus ISDg. The sequence goes on along the minus strand of JAFZMO010000047.1, from coordinate 39,673 downwards.
TGGATGGACTATGAGGAAGGCTTCCTCTACGAGCTCTACATGAAGGACTACGCCGGCCCGGACAACGCCGTGATCGGCTACGGCACTGCCAAGTTCGATGCGAACAAGGCGATCGACATGGACAAGGGCAAGTACGGCAAGATCCAGTCGGCATGGCTCTCGCAGGACGTTCTCGAGAAGAACGGCTTCGGCGGCCTGACGAGCCGGATGTTCGCAAACTCCAGCAGCTACACGGACACGCTGTATGTAATGCTCGGCGCGGGCATGGACAACGGCAAATACACCTCGGGCTCGAAGATCACGCTCCGCGTTGAGGGCGTGAAGGTTGAGGCGGTCGTGATCGGATATCTCGATCCCGGAACGACGCTGATGATCGGCAAGGATCCGGTCTGCCTCGATTTCTACGTGATCTGCCCGCTGTTGGATCTCTCCTCGCTCTACGATGAGATCAAGATCGAGCGGCCGAAGGAGACCAACCTCGAGCCGATTTACGTACAGAACGGCATGAAGCTCCTGGGCGAAGGATTTAAGTTCAGAGACACCGACACTTCGAGACGTGAAGTCGAGAAGGATGCAACCATATATACCGCAGTGAAGACCCTCTGGATCTACGATGAGGACATCGATGAGATCGCCGAGGTTCCGGAGTGGCTTTCCAAGCTCCGTGTGATCAAGGCTTCCGACGCCAGCATTCCGGCATTTTTCGGAAGTCACTACGAGGAGGACGGCACGGACGTGTCCCGCGGCAAGAACATCCCCTCGTTGACGGTCTATGACGGTGCGAAGGCGCTCGTCTGCAACGGTTTCATCCCCGAGGGTGAGACGTTCAAGGTCGGCGATGAGACGATCAACCTTGATGATTACATCGTTGCGATCATCCCCAAGCAGGAGGAGAAGAAGGAAGAGTCCAAGAGCGGCGAGGGTGAGGACAACAAGGACGGCAAGGATCAGGAATCCGGTCTCCAGGTTGAGCAGCGCACGATCCTGTTCCGTCTTCTCGTGATGAAGAACAGCGGCGTGTTCCGCACCAAGCTCACGGCGGATGAGGCGCAGAGAAATCTCGAGGGCATCCTCGACGGCGCGTGGGAGAATTATGAAAAGGACAACCCCGATCTGGAGCGCACCTCGTCCTACGTGGTTCACGAGGCGGACAAGCCGGGCAGCGTGATCTATCGAGAGAAGATCCGCAACATTCCGGACAAGCTCACGAAGGTGGATTCCATCGGGTATTTCGTTTGCATCGTGCTCCTTTTGCTGTACCTTGTGTACAAGTTCATCAAGGGCTCGGAATTCTATACAACGCTCGTGCTGACGGGTGACACGAAGCTGGAGATCGTGCTGTTGTTCCTTGCGGAGCTGGCGATCCTCTTCGCATTTGCCTGCGGTCTTGCCTTCGGTCTGTCCTGGATCGTGTGCAAGCTGTTAGGGCTCGGAGCGGTCAGCATCAAGCCGATCGTTTCGAAGAATCTGCGCGTGGTTCTCATTCCGTTTATCGCGATCGCCGCTTGTGTCATCGCCAAGAACTACGGCAAGATTTTCCGCAGACGGTAAGGGGAGCGAGCGTACAGGAGGATACCGGATATGGGATTTGAGGCAAAAAGAATCAACAAAGCGTTCGGCGTCGGCGGTGCTCGCCGCCGTGTCGTACGGAGTTTTTCGATGAAGGTCAACGATGGCGAGATGGTTGCCATCGTCGGCAAGAAGGGCAGCGGCAAGAGCACGCTCATGAACATCCTGAGCGGCCTTCTTCGCCCCGACAGCGGCACGATCACGATCGACGGTCACCGCATCTACTTCTGGAATCCGTTCCAGACGGCGATGATCCGCTCGAAGCGCGTCGGCGTTGTTCCGCGCGACTCGCTGCTCATCAATGATATGACGATCTACGAAAACCTTCTTGTGCCGATGGGGCACAGGTTCATGACCGGCAAGCGCAAGCTGCGCCGCGCGAAGGAAGTGCTCCGCGCCGTCGGTCTCAAGGGATTTGGAAAGTATTACCCGGCCGACCTCGAGGATTTTGAGATCCAGAAGGTCTGCCTTGCCCGCGCGATCATGACGAAGCCGAAGTACCTGATCCTCGACGAGCCGACCGGCAATCTGCAGTCGGCGGATGTGGATCGCTTCATGGACATCGTCGAGATCCTGCACAACAGCGGTTTCACGGTGATCGTGCTCACGCACTCCCGCCGTGTTGCGAGCCACTGCGAGCGACTGATCCCGATCACGCAGCCGAAGACGCTTCAGCCCGAGCCCGAGGAAGAGGACGAGGATGAAGACGAGGACGACGAGGATGAGGACGAGACCGAGGAGTCCGAGGAGGAAGAAGAGTCCGAAGAGGGCGATGAATCCGAGGATGACGATGAGGACGTCAAGCTCGCCGGCAAGTACGAACGGGGCGACGAGGAAGAGTACGAATAATTCTGCGAACAGCAGAAAAATCCGATACAAGGACGTGGACCTATGAAACGTAACACAACCGATAAAAACAAGCGAAGTGCCGGCATCCTGATGCCGGTATTTTCACTGCCGAGCCCTTACGGCATCGGCACTCTGGGGAAGGCGGCGAAGGAGTTTGTCGACTTCCTCTCAAAGATGAAACACCGCTATTGGCAGGTGCTCCCGGTCGGCCCGACCGGCTACGGCGACAGCCCGTACCAGTCGTACTCGGCCTTCGCGGGCAACCCGTATTTCATCGACTTAGACCTCCTCAGGGAGCAGGGTCTGCTCACACAGGAGGAGATCAACGCAGGCTACTACGGCACCGAGCCCCGCTACGTCGACTACGGCGCGCAGTTCGGCAGCCGTTTTGCGGTGCTCCGCAAGGCGTACGCGCGGAGCAACTTCCGGAAGACGTCGGAGTATGCTGCCTTCGTGAAGAAGGCGGAGTACTGGCTCTCGGACTACTGCCTGTTCATGGCGATCAAGGAGCGCGAGGGCTTCAAGCCGTGGCAGGAGTGGAGCGACCACGACCTCAAGCTGCACAAGAAGGCGGCTCTCGCCAAGGCTGCGGAGGAGCTGGCCGACGAGGTGGCGTTTCAGGAGTTCATGCAGTTCACATTTTACGAGCAATGGCACGCGGTCCGCGCTTACGCGGCGGAAAATGGGGTCGAGATCATCGGCGACATCCCGCTCTACGTGGCGATGGACAGCGCCGACACGTGGGCGCACAGCGAGCTCTTTGAGCTTGACATCGACCGCAACGCGACGAACATTGCCGGAGTGCCGCCGGATGCATTTTCCGACGAGGGACAGCGCTGGGGCAACCCGCTGTACCGCTGGGACGAGATGGAGAAAAAGAACTTCAAGTGGTGGCGCGAGCGCATGAAGGCCAACGCGGACCTCTACGACGTGATCCGCATCGACCACTTCATCGGTATCGTCAACTACTGGTCGATCCCGGCCAAGTGCAAGACCGCCAAGGGCGGCAAATGGCTGAAGGGCCCCGGCAAGAAGCTGACCGACGTCATCGCGGAGTCCGTGAAGGGCGCGAAGATCATCGCGGAGGACCTCGGCGTGCTGACTGAGCCGGTCAAGAAGCTGATCGAGGAGTGCGGCTACCCGGGCATGAAGGTCATTGAGTTCGGCGTCGGCGGCGACCCGACGAACCCGTACCTGCCGCACAATTACACGAATTCCAACTGCGTTGCCTACATCGGGACGCACGACAATGAGACGCTCGCGGGCTTCCTCGCGGGCTGCCCGGAATCGCAGCTCAACTGGATGCAGGGATACTTCGGCATCCTTCGCCGCGAGGAGCTGCATGACCAGATGATCCGCCGCCTCTACGAGAGCGTCGCGGACACGGTCATCATCCAGATCCAGGATCTGCTGCATCTGGACAACTCGGCGCGCATCAACCATCCGTCGACGCTCGGTTCAAACTGGCAGTGGAGACTGCTGCCGGGCGAGCTCTCGAAGATCGACGTCGGCTACCGCGCATGGCTCTGCGAGATGTTCTCGCGCGTGGCGCCGAAGGCGTGACGACGCAAGTACAAGGCGTATATTGGAAAAGGATGTTTCTGAGAAAAGGGGTTTACCATGAAATATGATGTTGTGATCGTCGGCGCGGGGCCGGCGGGGATCTTCACCGCGTATGAGATGATCACGCGCGGCTCGAAGAAGAAAATATTGATGCTCGAGAAGGGGCAGCCGATCGAGCGGCGCTCCTGTCCGAAGGCGAAGACCGGCCATTGCGTGGGCTGCAAGCCATGCAACATCACGACGGGCTTCTCCGGCGCAGGCGCATTTTCCGACGGAAAATTGTCCCTGAGCTACGAGGTCGGCGGTGATTTCCCCGATCTGATCGGCGCGGACGCCGCGCAGGCGCTCATCGATTACACGGACTCCGTGTATCTTGCGTTCGGCGCGGACACGCACGTGGAGGGCGTCAGCGAGCCCGACAAGGTGAAGGAGATCCGCAGGCGCGCGATCCAGGCGGGCCTGAAGCTTGTGGACTGCCCGATCCGCCATCTCGGAACGGAGAAGGCGCAGGAGTTGTACACGAAGCTCGAGCATTTTCTGCAGGAGCACGGCGTGGAGATGATCTTCGGCTGCACCTGCGAGGACCTGATCATCAACGACGGCGTCTGCAAGGGCGTGGTCATCAACAATCCGGCCGGCAGGACCGAGTACGAGGCGGACAGCGTGGTCGTTGCGACGGGACGCCGCGGCGCGGAGTGGCTGGAGAAGCTGTGCGCGCGCTATGACATCGCGCACAAGCCCGGCACAGTCGACATCGGCGTGCGCGTCGAAGTCCGCAACGAGATCATGGAAGAGGTGAACAGCGTGCTGTACGAGTCGAAACTCGTCGGCTACCCCGCACCGTTCAAGAACAAGGTGCGCACCTTCTGCCAGAACCCGGGCGGCTTCGTGTCGCAGGAGAACTACGACAACAATCTCGCGGTCGTCAACGGCCATTCCTACAAGGAACTCAAGAGCAACAACACGAACCTCTCAATCCTGTGCTCGCATAATTTTTCGGTGCCGTTCAACCAGCCGATCGAGTATGCGCAGAAGGTCGGTGAGTTGACGAACATGCTCGCCAACGGACAGATCCTCGTGCAGCGCTACGGCGACATCCTCTCCGGCAAGCGCACGTGGGCGAAGGAGCTTGCGCAGGCCAACGTCCGTCCGACGCTGCCCGACGCGGTGGCCGGCGACATCACGGCGGCGATGCCGTACCGCGCGATGACGAACATCATCAACTTCATCCAGGCGGTCGACAAGGTCGTGCCCGGTTTCGCGAGTTACGAGACGCTTTTGTACTCGCCGGAGCTGAAGTTCTACAGCAATAAGGTCAAGATGGAGCCCGACCTCACCACGAACGTGGTCGGTCTGTACTGCCTCGGCGATTCGTCGGGCTGGACCAGAGGCCTCATGATGGCGTCCTCAATGGGCGTGCTGATGGGCCGGAAGCTGGTGTGACGAGGGCTTCCTAATCGGAAAATAAACAAAAAAATACGGGTCGGATGTCGGAGCATCCGGCCCGTTTTGTCTCATGTGCTACAACCGTCTCGTTACGCGGTTTTTCCTGCGGTGCCTGCGAGGGATAATGACGAAAATGACGAGCGCGCACGGGAGGAACAATCCTGCGAAGATCGCGCCGCCGAGGAGTCTTGCCTTGGCCTTCACGGACCATCCCGCAAGCAGCCCGGTCTCTTCCTCCTCGTTCTTCTTGATCTCGAGAGAGGTCGTCGGACGGGGAACCGGAGTCGGTGTCGCGTAGGCGTCGGGATCTTCGGAGCCCTGGGCCGGAGTCGGCGACGGGGTGATCGTGATGGACGGAACGAGGTAGGAGTTGTCGAGGACAACGCCCGTGCCGCCCAGCGACGGAAGCATTGACGGCGGGATCAGGAAGTACGGCCATACGGCGTCAAACTCCGTCTGCGACATCGGGTACTCCGGGTTGTTGTAAATGATACCGGCGTTGCCGACGCGGTGGCCCTGATAGCGGTAGATCACGCGGCCGATCACATTTTCCCCGTGAACGTACTCGGACGGGAGATGATACTCGACGGACTTGGTGAGCGTCGTGGGGTCCGCGCCGCGGGGAAGGACGATCGTGGAGTTGCGGTCAATGTAGACCAGATCGCCGGAGCCGTCGTCAAACATCGGGCAGTAGTCGAACAGACCCGAGTAATCCTCGTTCACGGCGTTCTCGATCTCCTTCATCGAGTGCGCCTTGTAGTTCTCAAACGCGTAGTTGATCGCGGATACGGTGTCGTCGTAGGAGGCGTCGGAGCTGCTGCAGCCGAGCACGATCGCGACGACGGTCATGCCCTCGCGCTCCGCGTAGGTGCAGAGGCTGTAGGTCTTGTCGTCCGCCTGGCCGCCGGACTTGCCGGCCACGGCGTACTCGTATTTCTTGGTCTTGCGGATGAACTGGTGCGTCTGCGCGATGGTGCGGTGTTCCTTCAGGTTCGTCTGCGGGATGTCGTACCAGCTTGAGGACGCGATGCGGTTGAACAGCGCGTGGTGCGTCAGCTCGCACGCGACGAGGCCGAGGTCGTAGGCGCACGACGTCTGCTTGGTGCCGCCCGTGCCCGTGGCGCTCGAGAATTCCGAGTTCACGCCGCCGAGCTCCTTCATGCGCGTGTTCATCATCTCGTAAAATGTCTTGATCTTGCCGCCGCCCATCTTCTCGCCGAGCGCGTAGGATGCCTCGTCGGCGGACGCGACAAGCATCGCGTAGAGGGCGTCCTGCACGGAGATGCGCTCATTTTCCACAAGACCGACGCGCGTCACGTTCGTGCCGATGCCGTGGATCGCCTGATAGGAGAAGGAGACCGAGTCCGCAGCGGACAGGTTCTCGAGGGCCAGAAGAGCGGTCATCAGCTTGGTCAGGCTCATCGGGGAGCAGGATTCCGTGGCGTTCTTGGAGAAGAGCACCGCGCCGGAACCGACCTCCATGACGACGGCGTATTTGGCGCCGATCTGCGGGCCGCCGCCGAGGACGGACTCCGCGACGTTGCCGCCGGAAGGCGGGGTGTCCTCACCGTCCGCGCTCGCGAACACGCCGAAAATGGCGGTTCCCAACAGGAGGAGAACCGCCGCGAGGGCGCATATGCGATATCCGTTGTGACGACGTCGTTTCAAGAGTACTCCTTTGCGCGGCTCACCGCGCGAGTTCGGTGCGGATCAGTTCTGTCCGTAGTAGGCGTTCGGGCCGTGCTTTCTGAGGAAATGCTTGTCTAAAAGCTCCTGCTGCATGCAGGGAACGTCGCCCTGGAGAAGCATCTGGCTGTGCATTGCCATGTAGGCGAGCTCCTCGAGGACGACCGCGTTGTGAACGGCCTCCGCGGGGGAGGTGCCCCAAGTGAACGGGCCGTGCGAGCGCACGAGCACCGCGGGAATGTCAAGCGGAGCGATCTCGCGCTTCGCAAATGTCTCAATGATCACGTTGCCGGTCTCGAGCTCGTACTCACCGGCGATCTCCTCGGGCGTCATGTAGCGCGTGCAGGGGATGTCGCCGTAGAAGTAGTCGCCGTGCGTCGTGCCGCCGGCCACGATGTCCAGGCCTGCCTGTGCGTAGGTCGTCGCGTTGCGGCTGTGCGTGTGAACAACGCCGCGTACGCCGGGCCATGCGCGGTACAGCGCGAGGTGCGTGGGCGTGTCCGAGGAGGGCTTCTTCGTGCCCTCGACGATGTTGCCCTGCAGGTCGACGACAACCATGTCGTCCGCGGTCATGCCGTCGTACGACACGCCGGAGGGCTTGATCACGACAAGGCCCGACTTCTCGTCGTAGCCCGACACGTTGCCCCAGGTAAAGGTCACAAGACCGTATTTGGGAAGCTCAAGGTTGGCTTCCAGAACTTCTTTCTTCAGTTGCTCTAACATAGATTATCCCTCGTTTCACAGGTGTATTTTCCGAAAAATGATCCTCTCAGTTGTCCTCCGGGAAGAACAGCTTGGCCTCCTCGCTCGCCATGTACTGCGCGGTGGTGCCGAAGAAGGCGCTCTCGCCCGCGACGTGCAGGATCTTCGAGGAGTTGACGACGGCGCTGTTGATGTCGTGGGTGACCATGATGATGGTCATGCCGTCGTTGCGGTTTAGGTTGCGGAGCGTCTCGTAGAGCTCGGCTGCCGCCGACGGATCGAGGCCGGTGATCGGCTCGTCGAGCATGAGGATCTCATGCGCCGCCAGGAGGCTTCTCGCCAGGAGCACGCGCTGCTGCTGGCCTCCGGAGAGCTCACGGTAGCTGCGGCCCGCCAGGTCTTCGATGCGGAGCTTCTCGAGAACCTCGGCAGCCTGCTGCTTCTCCTTCTTCGAGAAGAACGGCCACCAACCCTTGCGGCCGAGAAGACCGGTCATGACTACCTCGCGCACGGTCGCCGGAAAATCCCGCTGCATCTCGCTCATCTGCGGAAGATACCCGATGCACCCGCTGCCTCTGCTGCAATTGATCCGGATGTCGCCCTTGAGCGGCTTGATCAGCCCGAGCATGGTCTTCATGAGCGTCGATTTGCCGGAGCCGTTCTCACCGACGATGCTCACATAGTCCCCGGGAAAAATCTCAAAATTCAGATCCGTCACGACGGTCTGGTTGTCGTACCCGAGCGTGGCGTGTTCACACACGACGATAGGCTCGTGCTTGTCGCAGCAACAGGAATCCTGCATAATTACCTCCCGCAAAGCCTGCGCGAAGCGTGCGCGCAGGCATATTTTCCACGGAAACATCATACCTTTTAGGCGCGGGAAAGTCAATACGCGCGCGAGGTTTTCGGGCGGCGGGAAGGGCGCGGCAGATGCCGTTTCGGCGGGGAAAAAGCCCATTTTCCGAATGAAAATGCAGAAAAGCGGCCGAATTAGGCTGTTTTTGTACGAGAAATTGTGAAAAATCGTTGCAAATCTGTGAAAAATAAGGTATATTCGGTGTGTATGGGTAGTGCGCGTACGCTCCGGGACGGTATTCCGCAGCGGCCTGCCCCTCAAAATACGTGAGAAAGGAAGAAATGTTATGTTCTGTACAAAATGTGGAAATCAAATTCCTGACGGTTCCGCTGTATGCCCGATCTGCGGCGCACAGTTCGCAGCGGCTCCTCAGGCTGCACCTCAGGTAGCTCCGCAGCCCGTTCCTCAGGCTGCACCCCAGGTTGCTCCTTACGCAGCACCGGTAGCTCCGGTTGCAGCTCCGAAGGCTAAGAAGGCCGGCGGAAGCAAGTTGCCGATCATCATCGGTGCGGCAGCAGCTGTAGTTGTTCTTATCATTGTTCTCGTTCTGCTTCTCTCCGGCGGCGCCAAGGGCGTTGTCAAGGATTACCTCAAGGCAGCTGAGCAGGCGGACAACGCTGAGGAAGAGGCGAACAAGTTCCGTGCTCTGAAGAGCGAGAAGGCCCGCAAGGCCCTGAAGCTTGACAAGGACGACAAGGACGATGACGACGAGATCGAGTATGATTGGAAGATCACCGACTCTCAGAACTACGGCAAGGACGACAAGGAATTCAAGGGTATGATCAAGTACCTTGAGAAGACCGTAGAGGCCGAGGTTAAGGAAGTCACCAAGATGGCTATCGTTGAGGTTAAGGTATACGCATCCAAGGGCAAGAAGAAGGATGATGTGAAGGATGTTTACGAGTACTTCACCTGCATCAAGATCGATGGCAGCTGGTACATCCTCGACGTGTCCACCGGCGACAAGATCAAGACTGTTGCTAACAAGTGGGCTCAGTTCAACGAGGGCAGCAAGAGCAGCGACGATGATTGATCGCTTTCCGATCCTTTGATGAACAATCAGTAAACCGTTCCCCGGGCCGCAGCTGCGGTCCGGGGGATATTTTTAGGGTAAAAGAATGAAACAGAAGAAATCCATCACAAAACGCCTGATCATCGGCATCGGCATTGCGGCCGTCGTGCTTCTCATCGTTGCACTGATCCTGCAGTACACGGTGCTGTCGCCCAACCGAAGCGCAAAGAACGCGACGAACCAGGCGTTTGACGCTGTGTACAACTGCCGGTTCAACGACTTCGTCGAGGCGACCATCTACAACCCCGACTGCATGCTGCTCCTCGGGTTGAACCTCTCCGGAGAGCTGTACGGCGAGGTACAGCCGTACTTTGAGGAGGCGGAGGCGTATCTCAAGGAAAATACTATGCGCTTCAGCCGAAAGGCGACCACCGTCGAGGAGTTCGGACGCGATGACGAGGGCTACAAGCGCGGCATCGAGCTGATCCACAAGGAGTACCCCGATGCGTTCGAGGGCAAGATCGAGAAGGTGGCCCGCGCCGTGATCAAGTTCACCTGGAGCGGCAAGGACGAGAACGGCAAGAAAGAGAGCGGTGAAGACACCGACATCAGCTGGAGCATCTGCGTCGACGGCAAATGGTACGTCGTGCCCAACGTGGACGAGAGTCTCGAATGAGACGATTGTGACGGATTTTCCGAAAAATGCCGAAAAACCGCGGGTTTTCGCGGGTTTTGGCACATTTTTGCTTGACTTTGCATAATTTTCCGTTTATAACTTAACTGTGAGTACATGCCGCGCCGGGCCGCATTGCGTAAGGCGCGGACGAGATTATTATAATCAGGAGGGAAAGTCATAATGAATAAGACAGAATTGGTTGCTGCTATCGCTGAGAAGGCTGGCGTTAAGAAGGAAGACGCTAAGAAGATGGTTGACGCGTTCATCGGTACCGTTACCGAGACGCTCGTAGCAGAGAAGAAGGTTGTCCTTGTTGGTTTCGGTACGTTCGAAGTAACGAAGAGACCTGCTCGCAAGGGCCGCAATCCTCTTACCAAGGAGACGATCACGATCAAGGCTTCCAAGCAGCCTAAGTTCAAGGCCGGCAGCGCTCTCAAGGATGCTGTTAACAAGAAGAAGAAGAAATAATTCGAAGGTGCCTTGTTTGATACAAGAATAACAGTGTGGGCCGGTCGATCACAGACCGGCCCATTGTTCATCAATGGGCAGGATAGAAAGTTATGAGACTGGACAAATATCTGAAAGTCTCCCGTCTGATCAAGCGCAGGACCGTCGCGAACGAGGCCTGCGATGCCGGGAGAGTCTCGGTGAACGGCAAGGTGGCCCGCGCCTCGCTCGAGGTGAAGGTCGGCGACGTCATCGAGATCGGATTCGGAAACAAGGAAGTAAAGGTTGAGGTGCTCACGATCACCGAGACCGTGCGCAAGGATGACGCGAAGGAGATGTTCCGCTACCTGTAGCGAGGGTTTGGCAGTATGAAAAAAGACTTAGTACCGAAAAATCACAAGCTCATGAAGCGTCTTCTCTCGCTGATCGGCCTGGCTCTGCTGGTTGCGGCGATCTGCGCGACGTTCATCATCCTGAAGCACACCGCCGAGGACGACTACGAGCGCAAGCTCGCGGAGAAGGAACGCCTGATCCGCCTGAAGGCGCAGGAGGAGGCGCGCTCGGAGGAGATCGAGCAGTACCGCGCGTACGTCAAGACGCGCGGATATATGGAGGAAGTCGCCCGCGAGGTGCTCGGCCTCGTCTACGAGGACGAGATCATTTTCCGGGTGGAAGACGACGGATCGGTGTCCGAGGCGAGTCCGACGCCGACGCCGAAGAAGTGACGCAGCACGGAGGACGAAGGTATGGAGACGGATGCACTGCGCAGGGTCCGCGAACAGGCGGAACGAAAGAATATGCCGCCGCGCGGCGCGGGTGTTGTCGTCGGATTGTCCGGCGGCAGCGATTCGCTGTGTCTTCTGATCCTTCTCTCGGAGCTCGCCGCGGAGCGGGAGCTTCGCCTGACGGCAGTGCACGTCAACCACGGGATCCGCGGTGCGGAAGCCGAGCGGGACGAGGCGTTCTGCCGGGCGTTCTGTGAGCGCAGAGGGATCCCGATCGTCGTTGTTAAGATCGACGTTCCCGCGTTTGCGAAGGAGCAGGGCGTCGGCATCGAGGAGGCCGGCCGGATCGTGCGGTACCGCGAGTTTTCGCGCATCGCCGCGGAAGTCGGCGCAGAGTGCGTTGCGGTCGCCCACCACGCGGATGACCGTGCGGAGACGATCCTGCTTCATCTGATGCGAGGCAGCGGACTGCGGGGCCTTACCGGCATTCCCGCGGACAGCAGACCGTTTGCCGACCAAAACATTCGACTGATCCGTCCGCTGTTGCCGCTGCACAAGGAGGAGATCCTGGCGGAGCTGGCGCTGCGGGGCGAGGAATACTGTATCGACGCGACGAACCGCGAGGACGACGGGGACCGCAATTTTCTGCGAAACCGCGTGATGCCGCTTCTGTTGGAGCGCAATCCCGGGGCTTCCCGCAACATCGCAAAGGCCGGAGAGCGGCTCGAGGCGGTGCGGGATTATATGGACCGCCAGACGGACGAGGCGTGCGCGCGCGCCATTGACGCGGATGAGCGAAGGCTTCATTGTGATGAGCTTCTCGCGCTACCCGAGGTGTTCCGCTCGGAGGTGGCACTCCGCTATCTGGAGCTGGTGTGCGGCCATCGCAAGGACCTCTCGGACACGCACGCGGCGATGCTGCTTCGGCTGTGCGAGGGACGCGTCTCGGCACAGTCGGATTTTCCGTACGGGGTGACGCTGCGGCGCGGCTACCGCGACATCGAGCCCGCGCAGGACATCGTTGCCGCGTTCGGCGGACGCCATGAGATCGCGCGCCGGGAGATCGAGCGCGGAGTGACCGTGACGTTCTTCGGGGACCGCCGGCTGACGCTTTCATTTTCCGTGACGGACGCGAAGAATTGTGAAGTTTTTTCGCAGGACCCGTATACGAAATGGTTTGATTATGATACAATGGGCAAGGCCTGCGTGGTGCGCGCAAGGCGTCCGGGAGACCGCATCGTGATCTCGAAGGACGGGAAGAGCGCGCTGGTGCAGGACGTGTTCGTAAACCGCAAAGTTCCGCGCGAGCGGCGGGATGAGATCCCGCTCGTGATGACGGCGGACGAGGCGGATACGCTGTGGATCCCCGGCGTGCGCGGAAGCGAGCGCTACCGCGTGACCGAGGATACGAAGCGCGTATTGATCGTGCGACTGACGGAGGGCTGAGCATATGGAAAATATCAAAGTGATGATTCCGGAAGAGCGGCTTCTGGCAAGAGTTCGGGAGCTGGCGGAGCAGATTACCGAGGATTACGCGGGCTGCGAGCTGAAGCTGATCTGCATCTTAAAGGGCAGCGTGTTTTTCACGACCGAGCTGGCCAAGCGGATCAATCTTCCGATCAAGCTGGATTTCATGTCGGTTTCGAGCTACGGCGACGACACCGAGAGCAGCGGACGCGTGCGCATCGTCAAGGACATTGATGAGAGCATCCGCGGCCATCACGTGCTCGTTGTGGAGGACATCGTGGACTCCGGAAGAACGCTCTCGTTCCTTCTCGAGCTGCTGCAGAGCCGCCAGCCGGCGTCGCTTGCGCTGTGCACGCTCCTCGACAAGCCGTCGCGCCGCGTGACGGACGTGCAGGTACAGTACACGGGATTTGAGATCCCGGATGAATTTGTTGTGGGGTTTGGCTTGGATTATGCGCAGAAGTATCGCGCGTTGCCGTACATCGGCATTTTGAGCATTACCGACGACGATGTGGAGGGTTAAGTGAAGAAAAACAGATCGATGCGGGGAGTGGCGTTCTACCTGATGCTCCTCAGCATATTTATCATCGGCATGATCTATTCCTCCGTTGCCGACCGCAACCAGACGCAGTACACGTTTACGCAGTTCTGCCAATGGCTGGATGAGGGCAACGTCAAGGAAGTCTATGTGACGCCGAACGTGGAGGTGCCGACCGGCCGGGTTCAGGTGAAGATGACCAACGGCGAGGTTCGCACATTTTACGCAGCAGACATCATGCGCGTGGAGGAAGCGGCGGAAGCCCAGGGGGTCCAGGTGATCGTCAACGAGGTGGACAAGCCGAGTTGGTTCTGGACGACGGTGTTCCCGTATCTCGTGATCCTGATCGCCGTGATCTTAGTGTTCCTCGTGCTCGGGCATTCGCTCGGCGGAGGCGGCAGCAACTCGCAGGTTCTGAACTTCGGCAAGAGCCGCGCGCAGATGACCGACGGCAAGGACAATCCGACGACGTTCAAGGATGTCGCCGGCTTGCAGGAAGAGAAGGAGGAACTGCAGGAGGTTGTCGACTTCCTGGCGAATCCGAAGCAGTTTATCCGCGTAGGTGCGCGTATCCCGAAGGGTATCCTCATGGAGGGACCGCCCGGAACCGGTAAGACGCTCCTCGCGAAGGCCGTGGCCGGCGAGGCGGGCGTTCCGTTCTTCTCCATCTCCGGCTCGGATTTTGTGGAAATGTTTGTCGGTGTCGGTGCTTCTCGTGTGCGAGATCTGTTCGCCACAGCGAAGAAAAATGCGCCGTGCATCGTGTTCATCGATGAGATCGACGCCGTCGCAAGACGCCGTGGCGCAGGCCTCGGCGGCGGACACGACGAGCGCGAGCAGACGCTGAATCAGCTCCTCGTGGAGATGGACGGTTTCGGCGTCAACGAAGGCATTATCGTCCTTGCGGCGACGAACCGTGTGGACATTCTCGACCCCGCGATCCTTCGCCCGGGTCGTTTCGACCGCAAGGTCATGGTCGGCCGTCCCGACGTGCGCGGCCGTCTGGAGATCCTTCGCGTCCATGTGCGCAATAAGCCGCTCAGCGAGGATGTCAACCTCGAGCACATCGCCCGCTCGACCGCCGGTTTCTCCGGCGCCGATCTGGAGAACCTGATGAACGAGGCAGCCATCAACGCGGCGAAGGACAGCAGAGCATTTATCACCTATGAGGACGTTAAGAAGGCCCTGATCCGCGTGGGCATCGGCACCGAGAAGAAGAGCCGTATCATCTCCGACAAGGAGAAGCGCATCACGGCGTTCCACGAGGCCGGACACGCGATCCTGTTCCACGTGCTCCCGGATGTCGGACCGGTCTACACCGTGTCCATCATCCCGACCGGCACCGGCGCAGCGGGCTACACCATGCCGCTTCCCGGCGAGGACGAGATGTTCCACACGCGCGGCGAGATGCTGCAGGAGATCATCGTCAGCCTCGGCGGCCGCGTCGCGGAGGAGCTTGTGCTCTCGGATATCACGACGGGCGCGAGCCAGGATATCAAGCAGGCGACACGCATGGCCAACGCCATGGTGACCAAATTCGGTTTCTCTGATCTGATCGGACCGGTCAACTACGATACGGATGAGGATGAGGTCTTCATCGGTCGCGACTACGGCCACACGAAGAGCTACAGCGAGTCCGTTGCCAACCGTATCGACGACGAGGTTCGCCGCATCATCGAGGAGTGCTACGCAGAAGCAAAGCGCATCATCGGTGAGAACCGCGAGATCCTCGACAAGTGTGCGGAGCTCCTTCTTCAGAAGGAACGCATCACCCGCGAGGAGTTTGAGGCCCTCTTCGGCATCGAGCCGGAGGCAGCGCCCGAGGTCACCGAGATCTCGCTCGACGAGGAGTGACGAGATAGCTAATTACTCGGAAAATAAAAGATCGCCGGGGCAATCGAAATGATTGCTCCGGCGTTTTTGCGTTGTCCGTTGTTTTATGCAGCAACCTAATAAATGTTGTGATCCAGCTGGTTGTAGGTCCTGAACAGCTCCAGGCAGGCTTCCCGGTCGATGCAGGTCAGGAAATCGCTTCCGTCATGAAGGGATCGGTCGCCGTGATCTCCACGCTCGGCGTTATCAAAGCGGGCTTGTTGTCCGCGGGGGTATCCTGCTTGCCACAGGAGGAAAGCACGAAAGCACACAGGCAGAAGATCGCCGGCACCAGGGCTTTCACAAACTTTTTTCTAAGTCGGTACAGCGCTGTTCCCATAGTTTTGCCTCTTCTTCCGTTCCCGACTGTGATCACTTCTTCTTTTTGCTCATCTTGGCGCGGTGCTCCTTGATGCAGCGGAACGTCTCGTCGCTGATGTCGTGCTCGATGCGGCAGGCGTCCTCGGCGGCCACTTCGGGCGATACGCCGAGATTCGTGAGAAGCTCAGTGAGGACCGTGTGGCGCTCGTAGATCTTCTCCGCGATCGAGCGGCCCTTCTCGGTAAATGCGATGCGGCCGGCCTGATCGATGATGATGCAGGACTCATCGCGAAGACGTCCGAGCGCGCGGCTGACGGAGGCCTTGGATATGCCCATCTCGCTTGCGATATCGACCGCATGGACTTCCGGCTTGGTTCTGGCCAGTACGAGGATTGTCTCGAGATACATTTCTCCGGATTCGTAAATCATAGGTAACCTCCGTTTTGTTTGTGGCTTGTTTCCCAATATTATAGCCCAGGAGAGGAAGACCGTCAAGGAATGGAAAAGAATTATTCGAAAGAGGCTTGACAAGTTACCTCGAGGTAACTATAATGGCGTCGGGAGTTACCTAAGGTTAACGGAACCAATGCTCCGTTCGCCTACCGGGAGCTCCTCAAAGAGACAAAAGCGAGGTGATCGAAATATGATCCCGTTATGTATGGCAGATCCCAACGTTGACCTGACCGTGCGGCGCATCGCGGGCAATCCGGATATTCGAAAGCATCTGGAGACACTCGGGTTCGTGACCGGCGCCATCGTGCGCGTGGTCGCGGAGCACAGCGGCAACGTGATCGTCAACGTGAAAGAGTCGCGCGTGGCCATCAGCGATGAGGCGGCGAGACACATTTATGTCTGAGTAGGAAAACAAACAATACAAGACGCGGCCGGAAGGCTTCGGACCGCGCAGCTGCGTAAGCGGCAGAAAGGACGGAAGATGAAGACATTGCGTGAAGCACAGATCGGCGAGACCGTGCGCGTGATCCGGTTGACCGGCGAGGGCGCCGTGCGCCGCCGCATCATGGACATGGGCATCACGAAGGGCGTGGAGGTGTACGTCCGCAAGGTGGCACCCCTCGGGGATCCGATCGAGGTCAACGTGCGCGGGTACGAATTGAGCCTTCGCAAGGAAGATGCCGAGATGATCCAAGTCGAGTGATTTTTTATGACGCAGAGTTAGCTTTCGGTAACTAATGGAAAGGGATAACAGAACACTATGAACATCAAGATCGCGCTGGCGGGCAATCCCAACAGCGGTAAAACAACACTATTTAATGCATTGACCGGCTCCAACCAGCTTGTCGGAAACTGGCCCGGCGTAACCGTGGAGAAGAAGGAGGGCAAGCTTCGCAAGCACGACGGCGTGACCGTCGTCGACCTGCCCGGCATCTACTCGCTCTCCCCGTACACTCTCGAGGAGGTCGTCGCGAGAACCTATCTTCTGAAGGAGCGCCCGGACGTCATCCTCAACATCATCGACGGAACGAACCTCGAGCGCAACCTGTATCTGACGACGCAGCTGCTGGAGGTCGGGATCCCGGTTGTTGCAGCGATCAACATGATGGACGTCGTTGAGAAAAACGGCGACTCCATCGACACGAAAAAGCTGGCGAGACAGCTCGGCTGCACGATCGTGGAGACCTCCGCGCTCAAGGGTACCGGCGTCATGGAGGCTGCCGAGGCGGCCATCGCGGCGGCGGGAACGGCTGCCGGCGCGCCGCAGCATTCATTTTCCGGACCCGTTGAGCACGCGATCGCACACATCGAGGAGGCGGTGCTGCATGACCTTCCCGAGGAGCGCCAGCGCTTCTACGTGATCAAGATCTTCGAGCGCGACAGCAAGGTGATCGAGGAGCTGGCGATCCCGGAGGCAACGCTTACGCATATCGAGGGCGACATCGCCGCTGCGGAGCGCGAGCTTGACGACGACGCGGAGAGCATCATCACCAACGAGCGCTACGTGTACATCTCGGATGTCATCCGCACGTGCAGCAGGAAACGCAAGTCCGGCGATCTGACGCGCTCGGACAAGATTGACCGCATCGTCACGAACCGCTGGCTCGGTCTGCCGATCTTCGCGGCCGTGATGTTTTTGATCTACTGGATCGCCATGGTCGGCGTCGGCGCGCCCGCCACCGACTGGGCGAACGACGGGCTGTTCGGCGACGGCTGGCATCTGCTGGGCATCGGCGGTGGCGACACCGAGGACGCCGAGGAGGAGTACGGCGACACCGATGCGATCCTGGAAGGCTTGATCGCGAAGGCGCAGGAAGCCGGCATTGACACTGAAGCGGCGGAAAATGCGATGGACACCGAGGCGGAGGATTTCGACGCCGCGGCGGCTGTCACGGCGCTGCGCGATGTGCTGAAGAGCTACGAGGCGACCGACGGCGCGGCTGATGCAGAGATCCCGTATACGCTGGTCGATGAAGAGACCCTCGAGGAGACCGAGGAGACCGCATCGATCGCCAACGTGAACGACGCGATCGCAATGTATGAAAAACACGAGGGCGGCGTGGATCCTGCCAATTACGGTGTATGGGTTCCCGGCATCCCCTCGCTGATCGAATCCCTCCTTGATAAGATCGGCTGCGCCGACTGGCTCAAGGGCCTGATCCTCGACGGTATCGTCGCGGGCGTCGGTGCGGTGCTCGGCTTTGTACCGCAGATGCTCGTTCTGTTCTTCCTGCTCGCAGCGCTGGAGGCGTGCGGCTACATGGCGCGAATTGCATTCGTGCTCGACAGGATTTTCCGCAAATTCGGTCTGTCTGGCAAATCCTTCATCCCGATGCTCATCGGCGTCGGCTGCGGCGTGCCCGGTATCATGGCGTCGCGCACGATCGAAAATGAGCGCGACCGCCGCATGACCATCATAACCACGACATTTATCCCCTGCAGCGCAAAGATTCCGTTCATCGCGATGATCGCGGGCGCCATCTTCGGCGGCAGCGCATGGATCGCGACCGGTTCGTACTTCATCGGTATGGCGGCGATCATCCTCTCCGGCATCATGCTCAAGAAGACGCGCATGTTCGCCGGCAACCCGGCTCCGTTCGTCATGGAGCTTCCGGCATACCATATGCCAACGCTTACGAACGTGCTCCGCTCGATGTGGGAGCGCGGCTGGTCGTTCATCAAGAAGGCCGGCACCATCATTTTGCTCTCGACGATCGTTGTGTGGTTCACCTCGTACTTCGGATGGGTCGACGGGACGTTCCGCATGCTCTCCGAGGATGAGATCGACAGCTCGATCCTCGCCTCCATCGGCAGCGGCATCGCATGGATCTTCAAGCCGCTCGGCTGGGGTAACTGGCAGGCGGCCGTAGCGTCCGTCACCGGTCTCGTCGCCAAGGAAAATATCGTCGGCACGATGGGCATCCTCTACGGCGACATCGCAGGTGTCGGCGCAGAGTTCACGAAGGTTACGGGCTTCTCGTTCCTCGTGTTCAACCTTCTGTGCGCACCCTGCTTTGCTGCGATCGGCGCGATCCGCCGCGAGATGAACAGCGCAAAATGGACCTGGTTCGCCATCGGGTACCAGTGCTGCTTCGCATACGTCATCGCATTGATGGTAACGCAGTTCGGACGCATCTTCGCCGGCGGCGTGAACGTGATCGGCCTGATCTGTGCCGTTGCGATTTTGGCCGGAATGCTTTACATGTTGTTCGTAAAGAAGTATCATGAGGCTACGGAGCTGACGACCGGCGATGTGAAGGGAATTGTGAAGTGATCGGCTTCACGGGTCGGCTTGCGAAGAACACAGAGAATTGACGCACCGGCAATCAACCGGAGGAAGGAGTGATACAATGGCATGGCTTACAGACAATCTGGCGACGATCGTTGTCTCGCTCATCTTGATCGCGATCGTGGCGCTGATCATCCGAAAGCAGATCCGGGATCGCCTGAGCGGTAAGAGCAGCTGCGGATGCGGCTGCGAGAACTGTGCGTCCCGCGGGATGTGTCACGGCGTGACACAGGAGAGCCCGCGGAAGGGCGGGAAATGAACGGTTCGGAAACCGACGGACGAATGCGCGAAAAGACAACTTGAAGAATGAGCAGTAAGACTGCGCGAAAAGGTCAGAAAGTTGGCTGATTGTACATAATAACGGAAAAGCATCATTTTCGGCACAATATTTTGATGCGATTCAGACACAATGACGAAAGGGGCCCGTCAAACTGCACAAAAAGAAATTCACCTTTTTGTAATGTTTGTGCACACGTCCGACCTTACCGGTGGTATTATAATGGACGTAAACCCCAATACATTATATAGTTTTTGCTACACCCCAAAGTAACAAAAATACCTTCTCCGGATTATGCCCCTGTAGAGATACAGGGGCATAATCTTTTCTGCGGGGAGAGCGGGGGTGCTGAGCGCTTGAAACAAGGCTTCCGCATGCCGGGCGAAACGTCCTCAAAACCCACGAAGACTTGATTTTTCAAGCGACATGGTGTATACTCACCATGTATGACTACGCCCAAACGGGCGAACACACGGGAGGAAAGCCGACTAAACGTCGGCACTCGGAATGACACGAAATGGGTGAGACCACGAAAAAAGTGAAACCGATGAAGCGTTTCTTCGGCAAGGAACACTGGATCGGAGTTTCTTTGTTTCTGATGATATACGACATAGTAGCAGTGGCCATGAGCTATTTCTTAGCTCTGTGGCTTCGCTTTGATTGTCGTTTTTCGTTGATTCAGGAAAACTATTTGCGCGCGTGGAAGTTCTTCACGCCCGCGTATGTTGTCGTATGTATTCTTGTTTTCTATCTTCTTCGCTTGTATAAGAGTATCTGGCGATTTGCCAGCTACAGCGAGCTTCTCCGTACGATCATAGCATCGATCATCACAGCCGTGCTTCATACTGCCGGAATCACCGCAATGATGCGGCTCGAGCCTGAAAAATACGTACAGCGTCGAATGCCTCTATCCTACTATATCATCGGAGCCATCATCCAGTTCTGTCTTGTGCTGGGGATTCGTTTCGCGTACCGCTTTTTCCTGATGATCAAGGCGGAGGCGCGCATCGGTAAGCCGAAGGGAGCCTGCGCCAATGTCATGGTAATCGGTGCCGGTTCAGCCGGACAGATGCTTGTACGCGATATCAACAGCACAAAGGAAGTCGGCGATCGCGTCGTATGCATCATCGATGACAACAAGAATAAACAGGGCCGCTATATCGACGGTGTGCCTGTCGTCGGTGGCCGCGAGCATATCCTTGAGGCCGCTGAGCGCTATCAAGTACGGAAAATCTTCCTTGCGATCCCTTCTGCCGGAATGTCGGAGCGCAGGGATATTCTTGCTATTTGCCAGGAAACCGGGTGCGAGTTGAAGAATCTGCCCGGCATGTATCAGCTTGTCAACGGAGATGTCTCCGTGTCCAATCTCAAGAAGGTTTCAATTGAAGATCTCCTCGGTCGCGATCCGATACAGGTCGATATGGGGGAGGTCTTTGAGTTTTTACACGGGAAGACCGTTCTTGTGACCGGTGGCGGCGGATCTATCGGCAGCGAGCTCTGCCGACAGGTTGCGAGTCATCACCCGAAGAGGCTGATCATTTTCGATATCTATGAGAACAACGCATACAACATCCAGCTTGAGCTTCGGGAGAAGCATCCCGAGCTTGACCTTGTGACGTTGATCGGTTCTGTGCGAGACTCGCGGAAAATGTTCCAAGTCTTTGAGCAGTACAAGCCCGATGTTGTGTATCATGCCGCAGCTCACAAGCACGTGCCGCTCATGGAGGACAGCCCCTGCGAGGCGATCAAGAACAATGCGATCGGCACCTACAAGACCGCATATGCGGCCATGGTGCACGGCTGCAAGCGCTTCGTTTTGATCTCGACGGACAAAGCGGTCAATCCCACCAACATCATGGGCGCCTCGAAGCGTCTGTGCGAGATGATCATCCAGAGTTTCGACGCGAAGATCAAGGAAGGAAAGGCAGCGGAAATTCCGCAGCTTTTCACCCACTACACGAAGACGCGCGGCGGAAAGGAGAAGCTCGACCTGATGGCCAACGCGGACTTCTTCCGCAACATCAAGACCGAGTTCGTGGCCGTCCGCTTCGGCAACGTCCTCGGCTCGAATGGAAGTGTCATCCCGATCTTCAAGAAGCAGATTGAGAAGGGCGGCCCGGTCACGGTTACCCACCCCGACATCATCCGCTACTTCATGACGATCCCCGAGGCCGTCAGCCTCGTTCTTCTGGCGGGCACGAATGCCCGCGGCGGCGAGATCTTCGTCCTTGACATGGGCAGCCCGGTCAAGATCGACACGCTCGCGCGCAACCTGATCCGCCTCTCCGGCCTCAAGCCGGACGTGGATATCAAGATCGAGTACACAGGCCTTCGCCCGGGTGAGAAACTCTACGAGGAGAAACTCATGGCCGAGGAAGGACTCGAAAAGACGGAAAATGAGAAGATCCACATCGGAAGACCGCTGAAGTTTGACATCAACCGGTTCCTCGACGATCTCGACGATCTTATGGACGCGGCGTATGCGAACAGCCGTGATATCAAGAGATTGGTTGCAGGCATGGTGAACACGTACCATCAGGAGGGTGTGGAGGCAATCCGAAGCGAAGTGTATCGTATGTTGATGAACGAAGTCGGCGAAGGCGCTGCTGCGGAAGCGGATGACTGATTGCTAAGGCACTCAGCAGAATCGAAATATGATAATGCAATAAGGACATGAAACAATGAGTATTTTGACGGATCCCCGTTTTTCGGGGATAAAACCATTTGACAAGAAATTGTGGCTCTCTTCTCCAACCATGCACGGTGACGAGCAGAAGTGGGTTGACGATGCGATCCAGACCAACTGGGTGTCCACGGTCGGAGCGAATATTAACGAGGTCGAGAAGCAGATTGCTGAATATGTTGGCGTTCAATACGCTGTGGCATTGTCTGCGGGAACCGCTGCGCTTCATCTTGCGACCAAGCTGGCCGGAGAGAAGTTGTACGGTCAAGCGCGACCGTACGAGGGAACGCTGGCCGGCAGAAAGGTATTCTGCAGCGATGTAACCTTTGACGCGAGCATCAATCCGGTTGCGTACGAGGACGGCGAAGCCGTATTTATCGATACCGAGTATGACACCTGGAATATGTGTCCGAAAGCGCTTGAGAAGGCGTTTGAGATCTATCCGGAAGTAAAGTTGATCGTCGTGGCGCACCTTTACGGAACGCCCGGCAAGATGGAGGAGATCAAGGCGATCGCCGATCGGCACGAAGCGCTGATCGTGGAAGACGCGGCGGAGAGCCTTGGCGCGAGATACAAACTGAACGGCGAATGGGTAGAGACGGGTTCGCTCGGCAATTACAACTGCATCTCCTTCAACGGAAACAAGATTGTCACCGGTTCCGCCGGCGGAATGTTCCTGACAAACTCGAAAGAGGATGCGGATAAGGTTCGCAAGTGGTCCACGCAGTCGCGTGAAGCGGCTCCGTGGTATCAGCACGAGGAAGTCGGATATAACTACCGCATGAGCAACATTGTTGCCGGAGTGGTTCGCGGACAGATCCCTCATCTAGACGAGCATATCGCACAGAAGAAGGCAATCTACGAGCGCTATAAGAAGGCGTTCGCCGATCTTCCAGTGAAGATGAATCCGTTCGATGCGGAGAAGAGCGAGCCGAACTACTGGCTTTCCTGCATGATCATTGATGAAGATGCAATGGCACCGATGGTTCGCGGCGAGCAGGATTTCCTGTATAAGAGCGAAAGCGGTAAGAGTTCACCGCAGGAGATCCTTGACGCATTGGCGGCATTTAACGCGGAGGGACGCCCAATCTGGAAGCCCATGCACATGCAGCCGATCTACCGCACGCATGCATTTATCACTGCCGAAGGAAACGGACGCGGCAGAAGCAATGCCTATATCGCAGGCAGCGGAGCGGATGTCGGAGCAGACATTTTCCGAAGAGGACTGTGCCTGCCGAGCGATAATAAGATGACGGTGGAGCAGCAGGAGACGGTGATAGAGATCATACGCAGGTGCTTTTTGTAGGAGGACGCATGATAAGAATTCTGTTTACGGGAGTTGGCAGAAGAGTTGAATTGCTTCAGGCATTTAGAAATGCGGCGCTTGTACTGAACAAGGACTTGATGATCTACGGCGCGGATATGACGGGAACAGCCCCTGCTTTAGCATATTGTAACTATGTTCGGCGAGTTGTTGCGATGAAGGATCCCAGGTATATTGATGGCCTTCTTTCAATCTGCAGGGAAGATAACATTGATCTGCTGATACCGACGATTGATACGGATTTGCTGGTATTGGCTGAGAACAAGGAAAAATTTGAACGGATCGGCACGAGAGTAATGATCAGCGAACCGGATAAAATAAGAATATGCCGGGACAAGAACAACACGAGCGAGTTTTTTGTCAAGTGCGGATTGCGGGCGCCCATGCCTGTGAATGATTGGAGAGAATATGCGGCAGGGTATCCGGCGTTTATCAAGCCCAAGGACGGATCAAGCAGTATTAATGCCTATAAGGTTGACAACGTTGAAGCGCTGAAAATCTACGCGGAGCAGATAGAAGACTATATTGTACAGCCCTTTGTGAGCGGCCGGGAATATACCATTGATATCTTTTGTGACTGGAACGGTGAGCCGGTAAGCATCGTTCCCCGTGAGCGCATGCAGGTCAGATCGGGAGAAGTATTAAAAACCAGGATCTGCATGGATGACCAGATGATTGATGAGGCAAAGCGACTCTGTAAAGAATACAAACCCTGTGGTCCGATCACGGTGCAATTCATTCGGGACGAAGCGGGCACAGACTGGTTTATTGAGATAAATCCCAGATTCGGCGGCGGAGCCCCCTTGTCTATGAAGGCAGGCGCGAGAAGCGCGGAAACGATTCTGAAGTTGCTGGACAATGAAAAACCGGAGTATCAGGGCGATATTGCAGACGGGGCGGTTTATTCCCGCTTTGATCAGTCCGTATGCATCAGTGAAGGAAAGCGTCGGATCAAGGGTGTTATCTTTGATCTGGACGATACCCTGTACAGCGAAAAGGAATATGTTCAATCGGGCTATAAGGCGGTAAGCGACTATCTGTGCGGCGGATACGAAGAGAAGCTTTTGGAGTTTTTTGCCGCAGGGAAACCTGCCATTGACGAACTGCTGAGAGAGTTGGGCCGCGAGAGCGAGAAGGCCGATGTGCTACGGATATATCGGTACCACAAACCGTCAATTCATTTGTTTTCCGATGTACGAGAAACCCTTGAGAGATTATCCGCGAAAGGGATTAAGACAGGACTGATCACTGACGGAAGACCGGAAGGACAAAGGAATAAGATTGCGGCTTTGGGTATCGAAAAGCTTTTTGATGACATTATCATCACCGATGAGTTGGGTGGCCCCCAGTTTAGAAAACCTTGTGACATTGCCTTTCGGATAATGGCGACCAGATGGAAGCTTCCCACAAGC
Organism: Lachnospiraceae bacterium; assembly: GCA_017551165.1. Taxonomy (GTDB): domain Bacteria; phylum Bacillota; class Clostridia; order Lachnospirales; family Lachnospiraceae; genus ISDg. The sequence continues at coordinate 14,506 of JAFZMO010000047.1, read as the reverse complement.
GAGATCGCATATATCGGGGATAATGTTTCCAAGGATTTTCAGGGCCCCAGACAGATCGGAATGGGCGCAATCCTTGTTCGCAATCCGGATGGGATTTACTACGAAGATAATGAAGTCATCAACGAAATAACGGTGGTTGATTCGTTCAAAAAGATAGGGGATTTGTTATGTCGGTAATCGGAGAGGATAATAACGGTTCGGATCCATATGGGATCAAAGATATGCAGCAGTATCTGCTGAAGATACTGGTTGATATCGATGATTTTTGCAGGAGGAACGAGATTAATTACAGCCTGAACGGCGGAACATTGTTGGGCGCGATCAGGCATAAGGGTTTTATTCCGTGGGACGATGATGCAGACATAATGTTTGACCGGAAGAACTATGAAAAATTCCTCTCATTGTTTCAGAAGAACACACCCGACGAGTATGAAATTATAGGGGACACATGGGTAAAACGAATCACTCGTAAAGATAATCCCCGAAAACAAATGGACGAGGGCTGTATCGATCTGTTTGTGATGGATAATATTCCGGACAATCCGATTGCTTCCAAGGTGAAGAATTTTACGCTGAAGGCCCTTCAGGGCATGCTGAAGAAGAAAATCGACTATAAACAATACAACGGGATCAACAAGGTGTTGGTTGCGGTAACCCATGTAATGGGAAAACCATTCGGAACAAAGTTCAAGCAGAAGTTGTACACGCAAGTGTCCAAGTGGGGAAACCGTAAGAAGACAAAAAAGGCTAACATATACAATTCCATGTTCAGACAGATTAGTTTGTTCAAGTACTCGCGGGACATCATGGATAGTTTTATTGACGTCGAATTCGAGAATACCAAATTAAGAGGTATCTCAGATTATCACCAATATTTGACCGTAGCGTATGGAGAGTATATGAAGCTGCCGCCGGTCGAAAAGAGAAGACCAATGCATATAAAAGGACAGCAGTGATTTGAGGTGATACAGACAATGAACGTATTGTTTCTTACGGTGGGGCGTATAGATGATATTGAGGAGCACACGATATACTGTGATCTGCTTCGGTGTTTTTTGAAGCACGGGCACAGTGTTTATGCGTTAAGCCCCGGAAAGAAAGAAATACAAAGGAAGTCGTATTACGACGGGAAGGACAATTGTGTTATCGCACATGTCGACATCGATATGATGCGGGGCGGAAAAAATATAATAAAAAAAGGGCTTTCCACGCTGCTGGTTTCAAAGAAATACATCAGATCGATCAAAAACGATTTTTCGAACGTAACCTTTGATCTGGTGCTTTACAGCACTCCGCCGATCACATTCAATAAAGCGGTCGCGTATGTGAAGAAGCGTGACAACGCCAGAACGTATTTGTTGTTAAAGGATATTTTCCCTCAAAACGCTGTTGATCTCGGGATGATGAAAACATCCGGACTGAAGGGGATTATTTACCGGTATTTCAGAAAAACGGAGAGAAAATTATACCAGTTGTCAGATACGATCGGGTGCATGTCACAGGCTAATATGGATTATGTCATTAAGAATAATCCGGAGATTGATCCGTCCGATGTGGAAATCTGTCCCAACAGCATTGAAGTAGTTGAGAAGAAAGTAAACGAAGCCGACAGACTGACAATACGCGAGAAATACGGTATTCCGGCTGACAGGGTTGCGTTCATTTACGGAGGAAACCTGGGGAAACCACAGGATATCCCTTATGTGGTTAAATGTTTAAAAGCATGCGAGGATGAAGACAGAGCTTTTTTTGTTGTGGTCGGGGACGGAACCGAATACCGGACGTTGGAAGACTACAAAACGAGCTCCGGCCAGGAGAATTTTAAACTCATAAGGAAGATCCCGAAGGAAGAATATGACAAGTTGGTCGGAGCGTGTGATGTAGGACTGATCTTTTTGGATCACAGGTTTACGATCCCGAATTTTCCGAGCAGATTGCTTTCCTATATGCAGGTGGGGATCCCGGTCCTCGCATGTACCGATACAAGCTCAGATATCGGCCAAGTAATTGTTGATGCGGGATTTGGCTGGTGGTGCGAAAGCAACGACGAAAACGCGTTCGCAATGACGGTGAACGACGCGATTAATGAATACTCCGATGCGGATATGTACAAAAGAGAGACGGATTATCTGAACACATATTATTCTGTTGAGACGGCGTACGGAATCATTATCGGGACGGAGTCCGAGTGAGTATCCCACAACGCCCGGATATGCGTAAGCCATAACGAAGAAAGGGAAAGAGTTGTTTTTGTTAATAAAACATCAAGCAGGTGATATATGGAAAAGGTTAAACGGGGCCCGTATGCTCTGGTTTTCAAACGTTTCATCGATGTTATTGTTTCCTTGGCAGTACTTATCCTTTTCTGGTGGCTGTACGCAGTAATCGCTGTTTTGGTAAGGATTAAACTCGGATCCCCGGTTCTGTTCAAACAGGAGAGGGCAGGGAAAATAAACCCGAAGACCGGTAAAGAAAAGCTTTTTTGTCTGTTTAAATTCAGAACGATGACCGATTCCAGAGATGAAAACGGGGAATTATTGCCGGACAGTGAGCGATTGACACCTTTTGGGACCTGGCTGCGTAAGACCAGCCTGGACGAGATTCCGGAAATACTGAATATTCTGAAAGGTAATATGTCATTAATCGGCCCCCGGCCGTTGTTGGTACGGTATTTGGACAGATACAACGAGGAACAGCATCACAGGCACGATGTGAGACCGGGACTGACTGGATATGCGCAGGCCCATGGAAGAAATGCGGTGTCATGGGAAGATAAATTTGCCATGGATGTCTGGTATACAAAAAATGTGACGTTCATAAATGATGTTAAGATTATTTTCGATACGATCAAGACGGTTTTGACTCACGAGGGGATTAATTCAGAGACCTCTGCGACGATGGAGGAGTTCATGGGTACCCCGGATGATGCTGTGGTCAGCTGGAGTGCTCCTGCGGGCAGAAATCGTCATTGATTGTCAACGGACAGTAATATCTCTGTGAGTATTGACGATTGTTTGCGAGATACGAATAACGAGCGTGTTTTGGTGAATTAGAAGAAAGGAGAATGGTGTTATCGTTTTATAGCACCATGCAGGAGAAGAATGCAGGCGATTATTTTAGCAGCGGGAATGGGTAAACGCTTAAAGGAACTGACCCAGAATAATACCAAGTGCATGGTAAAAGTAAACGGGGTTACTTTGATCGATCGTATGCTTCACCAGATTGAAAGGCAACAGCTGTCCCGTATTGTTATTGTGGTCGGTTATGAGGGCCAGAAACTGATTGATTATATCGGAACCCTTGACATCAAAACGCCGATTGTTTATATAAACAATCCCATCTATGATAAGACCAATAATATCTATTCGCTCGCTCTCGCAAAAGACTGGCTTGTAAAGGAGGACACGCTTCTCTTTGAGTCGGACCTGATATTCGAGGATTCGGTTCTTGACGCGCTTGTTTCGGATCCGCGGGATACACTGGCGCTGGTCGACAAATATGAATCGTGGATGGATGGTACTTGTGTAAAGATCGGGGAAGATGATACCATCGAAGCCTTTGTTCCGGGTAAGAAGTTTAAATTCAATGAGATCAAGGATTATTATAAGACGGTAAACCTGTATAAGTTCAGCAAGCAGTTCTCGGCAACGCACTATGTTCCTTTTTTGGATGCGTACCAGTCCGCTTTGGGTGAGAACGAGTATTATGAGCAGGTTCTCCGTGTTATCACGATGCTTGATGAGCCGGTAATAAAGGCGAAACGACTGGATGGACAGAAATGGTATGAGATTGATGACATTCAGGATCTGGATATTGCGGAATCAATCTTCACTCCGGATGAGGACGAAAGAGTAAGACTGTTGCAGGGACGTTACGGCGGATACTGGAGATACCCTAAGTTGCTGGATTTTTGCTATCTCGTTAATCCGTATTTTCCGCCGCAAAAGATGATAGATGAGCTCAAGGCAAATTTCTCCGTGCTTCTGACGCAGTACCCGTCGGGAATGCGTGTAAACAGTTTGCTCGCGGCTAAAAATTTCGGCGTTCATCAGGATTGCATTCTTGTCGGAAACGGAGCGGCAGAACTAATCAAGAGTTTGATGGAACACCTCAGCGGTACGGTAGGGTTTATCCGACCGACATTTGATGAGTATCCGAATCGCTTTGACAGGGAAAAATCCGTTGATTATACTCCGGAGAATAACGATTATTCGTATACCGCCGAAGAGATTATGCGCTTTTTTGAGGATAAAGAGATTCAAAATCTTGTAGTGATCAACCCGGATAATCCCAGCGGAAACTACATCCCTAAAGAAGGCTTGCTTCGGTTGATCGATTGGAGCGGGAAGAAGGGCATTAAGCTCATTATCGACGAGTCTTTTGTTGATTTTGCAGACGAGGAGGACAGTACGATCTTCTATCAGGATATTCTGTCGAAGAATCCTCAGCTGTATGTGATGAAGAGTATTTCAAAGTCGTATGGTGTTCCCGGGTTGCGTCTCGGCGTCCTGGCGTCAGGAGATACGGAAACCATACAAAAGATGAAAAAGGATGTCGCCATTTGGAACATTAACTCTTTTGGCGAATTCTATATGCAGATAGAAGAAAAATACAAGAAGGATTATGCGGCGGCGCTTGCAAAGCTGAGAGCTGAACGGGCTCGCTTCCAACGCGAATTGGCGACCATTAAGGGAGTTCGCGTGATTCCTTCGCAGGCCAATTTTGTGATGGTGGAGCTGGAAGAAGGGATCAGTCCCAAGGAGCTGTTAAAGAAACTGCTCATTAAGCATAATCTGCTTATTAAGGAGCTGACGACAAAAACAAACGGCAGGAATTATCTGAGGCTGGCAGTCAGAGACACGAATGATAACGACACGTTGGTTGCCGCAATGAAAGAGGAATTGGAATAATGAGGATAACCATAGTCGGCGGTGGAAATATCGGAACGCAGTTTGCAGTGCACAGTGCGGAGAAAGGGCACGAAGTTACTGTCTATACATCTACGCCGGATATATACAGCGGTCGCTTAAATATCGTGAATGAGCAGGGAATTACCACGCATGAGGGGAATATTAAACTTGCCACGAATGATCCGCAACGGGCTTTCCGCGATGCTGAGTTGATTATGGTGACCGTTCCTTCGACTGTGATGAATGCGGTTGCGGATGCGATATATGATAACACGGATTCGGGCACAATGATCGGCGTTGTGCCGGGCAACGGCGGAAGTGAATGCGCATTTAAGAAGTGTATCGATCGCGGGAACACATTCTTTGGGATCGAGAGGGTGCCGGCTATCGCCAGGTTGGTTCAAAAGGGCAGAACGGTCAAATCAACAGGATATCGGGACGAACTGCATGTGGCAGCCCTGCCCAAAAGCAATGGTCAAAAATGCGCAGAGATAATAGGAGCCATATTTGACAAACGATGTGTTGTAATTCCCGATTTTCTGACCTTAACCCTGACACCGTCCAATCCGATATTACACACGACGAGACTTAAAACGTTGTTTAAAGACTGGAAGCCCGGAAAAACATATTCTTCAATGCCTTTGTTCTATGAAGAGTGGGATGATGAATCGTCGGAATTATTGCTGGCGTGCGATGCAGAGGTTCAGGAGATATGTAAAGCGCTTTCGGAGTTTGACCTCAAATATGTCAAATCATTAAAGGTTCATTATGAGAGTCCGACAGCGGAAGCCATGACGAGAAAATTATCGTCCATACAAGCTTTTAAGGGATTGCCCACGCCGACCGTAGGGGTTGACGGAGGACTGATTCCGGATTTGCATTCCAGATATTTTACTGCGGATTTTTCGTATGGACTGAGTATCATTAAACAGGTTGCTGTCTTTGCCAGAGTGGCAACACCGAACATAGACGAAACGCTGAACTGGTATGATGGTATAGCTGTCGAGAAAGCTGCGTTCCGATTTGAGGATTACGGGATTGTGGATCGGGATACTTTTGATCGCTTCTATTTGCTGTGAGCAATAATCGTTGCATTATTACCGCTGAGGCCAGAGGAGAATAGGTTTGGATAAGTTGGCAATCATCAATTCTGTTTATGAATACAGCAGTACAGGTGCGCTGACTAGACAACTGTACGAGTATGGAAAAGCACATGGCAATGAACTGTTCGTATTCTTCGGACGAGGGGAGAAAAGCACTGACGATCATATTATCAGAATAGATGGGAAGCTTGAGTTTTTGATGTACAAGGCATTAACACGGATTACTTCAGGGAGTATTGTCCAATTTTGCCATCAGTAGACTGCTTTCCTACCTGAAAAAGAATGAGATAAAGAAAGTAATCCTTCTGAATATTCACGGCAATTATCTGAACGAGAAAAGGTTACTGGAGCTTCTGAAGAAAAACGGGATCCAAACGGCATATGTTATGTCGGATGAATATCCCTCGCTCGGAAAATGCTGTTACAGCATGGAATGTGAAAAGTATAAAACAGGTGCGGAGATTGTCCCCGGATAAAGGGATGTCCCAGGAGTCTTTTTTTGATTGGTCACGAGCAATTTTCAAACGAAAGAAAAAAGCATACGAGGGATTCGATACGATGACACTGATCGGACCGGGAACCAATCTGATTAAGTTCAGGGAATCGGCATTGGTCAAGGATAAACCCATGAAGAGGGAATCCTGAGGCGTCGATCTAGAAACATACAAGTATGAGATCGACGAAACGCTCTATGATAAATATGGAATTCTAAAGGATAAGGTTATCATACTGACGGTAGCGAATTACTCAAATCCGAGAAGGAGCGTGAAAGAGTATTTCTTTGAGATCGCGAGTCGCCCCAGGATACGGAGTGTCATTTTACCAATGTCGGATATGACGGGAATCTGAAGCAGGAAGTTATTCCGAAGAATATGAACGGTTACTTCGTTGACAAATAGAGAGGAAAAAGGTTGTTTTATGAATATTGCGATTATAAATGTTGTTGGCGTAGAGGGCAGCACAGGGAAATTGGCAACAAACCTTGCAAAAAGATTCATTTTGCAGGGACATAATTGCAAAGTGTTCCATGGCAGAGGGAAAAAAAGCAGGGATGGAGTTCACGTCAAGCAAGGATGTTTCTTTGATAATGCGGTACATTATCTTGTGGCTAGGCGAACGGGAAAAGAGGGGTACTATTCCACATACTTCACGAAACGGATTATAAAAAAAGTTTCTGTTTTTAAGCCGGATCGTATAATAATCTTGAATCTTCATGGTCATTGGATGAATATTCCGCTCTTCTTAAACGAAGTTGCAAAAATGAATGTAACTATAGATTGGTTTATGTGTGATGAGTTTCCGTATACTGCGAGATGTGAGTATACGAACGGTTGCGATGGATATAAGAATTGTTGCAGAGATTGCCCAAGGTATAAGAATGCTGGTATCCAATACAGAGAGAAAGAGGAGTATTACAGAAAGCTTGTTGACAAAACGAATTTCTCGTCTGTACAATATATCGTTGAACGAGCCAAGGGATCTTCGCTGTTGAGAAATGCAAGATTTGCATATAAAAACACCGGAATTGACACAGAATTTTATCATCCGACAGAAGACAAGTTCAGGGAAAAGCATAACATTGCAAAGAACAAAATAATCCTGTTGGATGTTGCGCCGTTTTCCAATCCGAGAAAGGGTGTGAAAATGTTTTTGGATGCAGCAAGGATGTTGGCGTCGGATGAAAAATATCTCTTCATAAATGTCGGCTATGATGGGAAAACTGCAGTTGAATTGCCGAACTTTATGACAATACCGTATGTTTCGGATCAGGAAGAATTGCGAGAGATTTATTCTGCGGCGGACATGTATATTTGCACAAGTGTTGAGGATGCGTTGCCAAACGCCTGTGTTGAAGCGATGAGTTGCGGAACGCCGATTACAGCATTTAATATATCGGGCATGCCATACCTGGCCGAGTATCCGGTCCTGACTCTACTGGATAGTGTTTCGGCGGAGAGTATTGTAGCCGCGGTTCGAAACAGTAAGAGAAAAAACAGAGAGATAATTGAGCTGTGCAGGAGTGAAGCAATAGAAAAATATGAGTTTACAAAATTCTCCGATAGCTTTTTATAATGGATCGGGGGAGGAGAGGACGTTATCAACAGAAAAGACTATGAGATCTTCTTTGTTTAAAAACTTAAGGTTCCAGACGTATCTTCAAATAGTAAACACAATTATTCCGCTGATAACCACACCGTATATAGCACGGGTGCTTGGATCTGTTCAGCTTGGGATTTTTTCGTATACTACATCCGTTGCATCGTTCTTTACTTTGTTTGCAATGCTTGGGACAACTAATTACGGGACAAGAGCAATTGCCACGGAAACCGATGAGGAAAAAAGGAGAACTGTCTTTGCTGAAATATATTTCTTTCAATTAGTTACGTGTTCTATTTCGATTATATTATACTTAGGGTATCTTGTGATTTGTCGCGAAAACAGATTTATTGCGGGTTTGCAGTTGATTACGCTGATAGGATATTTATTCGATGTATCATGGTTTTATTTTGGCATGGAAGAATTCAGCATCACTGTTAAATGCAATATGTTTTTTCGGATAATGGCTTTTGTTTCACTGTTTGTTTTTGTGAAAGATGCGGGAGATTTGTGGATATACACAGTGATCATGCTTCTAAGCGCAGCGTTGGGGCATGGCATATTGTGGATCAAATTGTTGAAGGATAGAGAGATCTCTTTTGGTGGGATTAAGCGTAGTAGTATAGTTAGGCATATAAAACCAAATCTTCTTTTGTTTGTCCCGCTTATTGCAATGACAATATATCACAGCACGGACAAACTGATGCTGGGGATGTTCAGCACATATGAACAGACCGGGTTCTATTACAATGTCGATAAGGTAATAAACGTTCCCCTTGCTGTTTTCTCGGGAATTGGGACGGTTATGCTACCAAGAATGACAGTATTGTTTCAACAGGACAGAAATAGAGCAAAAGAGTTCTTTTTCGAATGCATGGGTGGAATTATGATGATAGGAACCGCGATATGCTTTGGGATTATCGCAGTTGCCGAAGAGTTCATCCCGCTTTTTTTGGGAAAAGGTTATACAGAATGTATCCAGCTGATTATAACATTTGCACCGATTGTAATCGTGAAATGCATTTCTAATACAATTAGAATGCAGTATCTTATACCGCAGGGACAGGAGTCAATATACATAAAAGCAACGGTAGCCGGAGCGATAATTAATGTAGTGCTGAATTACATTCTGATTCCGCAATATGGTGCCCTGGGTGCCGAAATTACAACCATCGTTTCCGAAGTTGTCGCGCTTGTGATCCAGATTGTTTATATGCATGAAAGGAAACGGTTTGTAAAAACAGGAGCAGACTTATTGGCGTATGTTTTTCTAGGTGTCGTTATGGTTCTCGTTGTGAGACCGTTCGATAGTATTGTATCGAAGGCGTATATGTTGACATTGGTTAAAGTAGTAATTGGAGGTGTGGCGTATTGTTCTTTGGTAATTGTGTATTGGTGGATTTTCCGAAACCCGCTACTTTACAAGTATATTAAAGGATTATTACGAAAGAAATAAAAAAAGGCTGAGACATTTTGCGTAAGTGGGAGTGGTCTAAAGATGTATGCAATAGAACCGGTTTTTGTAGCTTTTCCCATAATATGTCTTTTGTTTAGCGCATTAAAGTTCAAACAGAAGAAAGCAATTGGAATCATATTGTCGATTTCCTTTATTTTTCTTTATTGTTTCTCCTTGAATGGTTCGGATTTTTATGGGTACTACACGCATTACAACATGGTGGAAAGAGGAGCCAGCGTAGCGGAGAACAGTCAGGAAATTGGGTATTATTACCTGATGAAAGGTGCGTTAAGAGTAGGTATAGATTATCTTCTCTTTAGAATTATTTTACTAACCTCATTGACGTTAGTATTGTTCTACGCAGTAAAAAAATTCACAAGCGATTTTCCGTTGGCGCTGTTTTTTGTTTCTTCAATGTTTGTCATCTATACAATTTCCGCATATCGGCAGTATATCGTGATTGCGTTTTCATTGTATTGGATTTACCGATATTGTCAGGGAAAAGAAAGGATCGCGATCTGCGGAACAGCGTTGCTTTTGTTTTTTCATATAACGGCGATATTACCATTGGCCTGTATGGTTTTCGCGGCAATTCGTAAGAGGAGAAAAGTTGAAAAGACCGTAGACAGATTTAAGAGGAATTTTGTAATCATAATATCGTTTGCACTTCTGATACGAGTTTTTATTGCCGGCTTGCTGCGGATGGGATTCTTTTATAGGCTGGTTGGCGATATACTCGGAGGGCATTCAACGCCGAACCCTACAATGTTTTCGTTTGGTTTGCTATCCAGACTGGTGTTTCTTGCGGTGATAACTTATTTGTTTCGGGCTTCGAAGACAGATAATTATTCGATACATTTCTTGTTTTGGTATTATTTTGTATCGATTGCTTTATATGTTGCAGTTCCGCTGGAGTTGGTGATGGGACGACTGATGAACAATGCAAACATTCTAAGCGCTATATTAATTCCGATGCTGAATAAAGAGAATTCAGTATTGAAAATCAATTCGAATAATAGCAATAGTAAACGAAATGTGATACTGCTGCTTGTTTTTGCGGAAATTGTCGCAGTTGCAATTTTAATAAATCAGTTGATCAAACAGAATGGTTATACTCCTTACATGAATGTTTTACTAGGAGACAAACCCAATTATGACTTAACGTGGTAGTAAAGGAGTTTCAGTATGATTAGTTTTAACGTTCCGCCATTCGTGGGAAACGAGTTACAATACATAAGAGAAGCAGTAAATAATAAGAAAATATGTGGGGACGGACCTTTTACGAGAAAATGCAACGAATGGTTACAGGACCGATTTGGGGCAAACCGTGTAATGTTGACCACAAGCGGATCGAGTGCGTTGGATATGGCGGCATTACTTTGCGGAATAAAACCGGGAGATGAAGTAATCCTCCCCAGCTATACATTTTCGTCTACGGCGAATTCTTTTGTTCTGGCAGGTGCAAAATTAGTGTTTGTTGATATAAGACCGGATACAATGAACATAGACGAAAGTAAGATAGAGGCGGCAATTACTGATAAGACCAGAGTGATTGTACCGGTTCATTATGCCGGAGTTGCATGCGAGATGGACACCATCATGGCAATCGCAAAAAAACACGGTCTTATGGTAGTTGAGGACGCTGCGCAAGGAGTTATGAGCACATATAAGGGAAAAGCACTGGGAACGATCGGTGATTTTGGGTGTTATTCGTTTCATGAAACCAAGAATTATTCCATGGGAGAAGGAGGTGCAATCCTGGTAAATAACCTTGATTATGTGGAAAAAGCGGAGATTCTTCGTGAGAAAGGGACCAATCGTTCAAAATTTTTCCGCGGACAGGTAGATAAGTATACATGGGTCGATTTCGGGGATAGTTATTTGCCTAGCGATATTAATGCGGCGTATCTTTGGGCGCAACTTGAAAAGGCAGATGAGATTAATGATAATCGGTTAGCTACATGGAACAAATACAATAATTGCTTTCGTGAACTTGCAAACAGAAAGCTGATTGAACAGCCGACAATTCCCCAAGAGTGTGTTCATAATGCGCATATGTATTATATTAAACTTAAAAGTCTTGAGGAGCGGACATCGTTTATTGATTTTTTGAGGGAGAATGGGATTAATGCAGTGTTTCACTATGTTCCCCTTCATAGTGCACCGGCAGGAAGAAAATTCGGAAGATTCTCCGGTGAAGATATTTTTACGACGTCAGAGAGTGAACGACTTGTAAGATTGCCTTTGTATTATGGTATTTCGGAGGAAGATGTTAATAAGGTTGTCATGAAAACGACAGAGTTTTTTGCGGAGCAGTGAAAGGAGTGCTTTATGAAGGGAATCATATTAGCAGGTGGAGCCGGTACAAGGCTGTATCCGTTGACGATGGTGACGAGCAAGCAGTTGCTGCCTGTCTATGACAAGCCGATGATTTACTATCCGCTTTCCACGCTGATGCTGTCTGGTATTCAGGATATTTTGATTATAAGCACCCCTGAGGACACTCCCCGGTTTGAACACTTGCTCGGAGACGGCAGAAATTATGGGATTCATCTGGAGTACAAGGTCCAGCCTTCACCCGATGGACTTGCGCAGGCATTCATCATAGGTAAGGAGTTTCTTGCAGGCGAAGAAGGTGCGATGATCTTAGGGGATAATATTTTCTATGGAAATGGTTTCAGCAAGATCCTGAATAGTTCCGTGGAAAATGCAAAGAACGGTCGTGCGACGATTTACGGATATTACGTAGAGGATCCGCAGCGATTTGGAATAGTGGAATTTGATGAGAACGGTAAGGTAATTTCGGTTGAAGAAAAGCCGGAACATCCCAAGAGTAACTACTGCATTACCGGACTGTATTTCTATCCGAAGGATGTCTGTCGGAAAGCTCATGAGGTCAAGCCGAGTGCGAGAGGGGAACTGGAGATCACGTCAATCAATGAGATGTATCTGAGGGAAGAACGATTGGATGTTAAGTTACTTGGTCGTGGTTTCGCATGGCTTGATACCGGAACAGTGGATAGTCTTGTTGATGCTGCTGATTTTGTGCGCATGGTGGAAAAGAGGCAAGGCGTAAAGATTTCCGCGCCGGAAGAAATTGCGTACCGATACGGTTGGATAAGTAGGGAAAAATTGCTAGAGTCAGCAGAACGATATGGGAAGAGCCCATATGGGCGGCACTTGAAAATGGTGGCAAATGGAAAGATAGTTTCTATCAGTAATTAGAGGTTTAGGAATGAATGCCATTGAATATGAAAGACAAAAAGAATTGACAGATGATTTTGATAGCGTTAGGTTGAGACCGATAAAAGATGAAGATACAGATCTTATAGTACGATGGAGGAACAATCCTGTTATCAGATCTCAGTTTATATTTCGCGAACTGTTTTCAAGTGAAATGCATCGTCGTTGGTTAAGCGAAAAAGTCTATACGGGATCAGTGATACAATATATCATAGAAGTCGAGAAGAATCCAATTGGATCGATATATCTCCGCGATGTTAATCTGAAAAATGAGAGTGGAGAGTTTGGGATATTTATTGGTGAGATTGGCTATCATGGCAAAGGATATGGAACAATAGCAACAAAAATGTTTGTGAAGTATTGTTTTGAACTTGGTTTTCACCGCATTTTTCTGCGTGTGCTTGACACTAACGCTGCGGCTCAGAGGAGTTATATCAAAGCGGGGTTTGAATATGAGGGAACAGCAAGAGATATGGTTTATATAGATGGTATACGATATAATGTGACATTTATGTCGGTAATTGCCAAGTAGGCACTCACATTTATAGGATTTGTAAGGAGAATAAGGATGAAAATTGTTGTAACCGGCGGCGCCGGTTTTATCGGAGGAAACTTTATCCATTACTATTTATCTGCGCATCCGGAAGACCAGGTAATTTGTATTGACAAGCTGACCTATGCGGGTAATCTTTCGACGTTGGCATCGGTTATGGATAATCCCAATTTCCGCTTTGTCAGGATGGATATCTGTGACAGGGACAATGTGTTTGCTTTGTTTGAGGAAGAACGGCCGGATGCCGTGATCAATTTTGCGGCGGAAAGCCATGTGGATCGTTCAATCGATAACCCGGGTATTTTCCTTCAGACGAATATCATCGGCACTGCGACGCTTATGGATGCGTGCAGAGCGTTCGGCAATGTGAGGTATCACCAGGTCAGCACGGATGAAGTGTACGGCGATCTTCCGCTTGATCGCCCGGATCTGCTGTTTACGGAAAATACGCCGATCCATACGAGTTCACCGTATTCCTCGTCGAAGGCGGGGGCAGATCTTCTGGTTCAGGCATATCATCGTACGTATGGTCTTCCGGTAACGATCTCCAGGTGTTCCAACAATTACGGACCGTATCATTTTCCGGAGAAGCTGATTCCGCTGATGATTGTCAATTGCCTGTATGATAAGCCGCTTCCGGTGTACGGAGAGGGGCTGAATGTTCGTGATTGGCTGTATGTGGAGGATCATTGTAAAGCCATTGACCTGATTGTCAGAAAGGGACGGATCGGTGAAGTATACAATGTCGGCGGGCACAATGAGATGCGGAACATAGACATTGTCAAATTGATCATCCGGGAGTTAGGCAAGAGCGAAGACCTGATCACTTATGTGACGGATCGAAAGGGACATGATCTTCGCTATGCCATCGATCCGACCAAGATCCACGAGGAACTGGGATGGCTTCCCGAAACATGCTTCGAGGAAGGAATTAAGAAGACAATAAAGTGGTATTTGGAGAATCGCAGCTGGTGGGAGGAGATCATCAACGGCGAGTACCAAAACTACTACGAGAAGATGTACAATAACAGATAACCGTATTTCGGGATGTTTTCATCCGGATTTGCGAGCATGAAAGGAGTATTACCATGTCGGTAAAGGAGTACAATCGTACCAATATCGCGGAATCGTTCAGCAACCGTGT
>JAFZMO010000046.1 GCA_017551165.1 Lachnospiraceae bacterium | reverse complement strand
CATCGGTGACGACGAGCACGGCTGGGATGACAACGGCGTCTTCAACTTCGAGGGCGGCTGCTATGCCAAGGTTATCAACCTCGACAAGGATTCCGAGCCCGACATCTACAACGCTATCAAGAGAGACGCTCTCCTTGAGAACGTTACCGTTGACGGCGAGGGCAAGATCGATTTCGCTGACAAGAGCGTAACCGAGAACACCCGTGTTTCCTACCCGATCAACCACATCAAGAACATCGTTCTGAATGTTAATCCGACCTCCGCAGGTCCGGCTGCCAAGAACGTGATCTTCCTTTCCGCAGATGCGTTCGGCGTTCTGCCTCCGGTTTCCATCCTGACTCCCGAGCAGACGCAGTACTACTTCCTGTCCGGTTTCACCGCTAAGCTTGCCGGTACCGAGCGTGGCATTACCGAGCCTACTCCTACCTTCTCCGCATGCTTCGGCCAGGCATTCCTCGAGCTTCATCCTACCAAGTACGGCGAGGAGCTCGTTAAGAAGATGCAGGCAAGCGGCGCTAAGGCTTACCTTGTAAACACCGGTTGGAACGGCACCGGCAAGAGAATCTCCATCAAGGATACCCGCGGTATCATCGATGCGATCCTCAGCGGCGCGATCAACAACGCTCCTACCAAGAAGATCCCGATCTTCGACTTCGAAGTTCCTACCGAGCTTCCGGGCGTTGATCCGGCAATCCTTGATCCTCGCGACACCTACGCTGACGTAGCTGTTTGGGAAGGCAAGGCGCAGGATCTCGCGGGCCGCTTCATCAAGAACTTTGTGAAGTACCAGGGCAACGACGCCGGCAAGGCACTCGTAGCTGCAGGTCCTCAGCTGTAATTCATTCATCGGATTGCAGTACAATTGAATTCGTTCAAGCAAGTAACGCCCGTCATGGTTCGCCATGGCGGGCTTTTTGCGTCCTGAAAAATATTTTTCGAAAAATACTTGACAAGCGTTTTCGGAGGTGCTATTTTGCGAGTGTACTACTTGACATAGTACACTTGTTACACAGAAGGACAGCTTGTGAGGGGATACGTGTATGATAGTGATTGATGTGACAGGCAGAATTCCGATCTTCGAGCAGATCTGCCGCGGGATATGCGGAGATATCTCGAAGGGGATTCTGAAGCCGCATGAGCGGATTCCCGCCGCGAGGGTGTTGGCCAAGGACTTAGGCATCAACCCCAACACGGTGGCGAAGGCTTACGCGGCGCTCGAGCGGGACGGGATCATCTACTCGGTCGCGGGCAAGGGGTGCTTCGTCGCGGAGCACGGAAACCGGGCGGACCGGAGATTTACCGACGAGTTCGAGCAAAAAGCGCGGGAGGCGCTTCACGCAGGAGTCGCGAAGGAGACGCTTCGCGAGATCCTGGAGACCATTCTGGCGGAGACGCCGCAGGGACATGAGGGGGTGAACGACGATGATTGAAGTGAACGGGGTTACGATTACGTTTCAGCCGGAGATACCGTTTGTTATGGACGCCAAGAGGGCGCTGCACGACATCTCCTTCAAGATGGAGGACGGCTGCGTGTACGGTCTTCTCGGATCGAACGGCGCCGGCAAATCGACGCTGATGCGCGCGATGTGCGGCATCTACCGTCCGGACGAAGGTGAGGTCCTGGTTGACGGGAAGAACGTGTGGAACAACCCGGAGGCAAAGGAAAATGTCTATTTCGTCAGCGACTCCGTGGCGTGGCACGAGGGACTCACCGTCGATGGGCTGTGCGAGTACTACAAGAGCTTCCGGCCGACATTTGACGAGGCGACGTTCAACCGCCTGGCAGAGGCATTGGAGCTTCCGAGAAAGCAGAGGATCAGCAAATTTTCCAAGGGAATGCGCAGACAGGCAGTCACCATCGCCGGCGTTGCCTGCCGCACGAAGCACCTTCTGCTCGACGAGTCGTTCGACGGCCTGGATCCCGCGATGCGGCGGGTCATCCGGGAGATCCTGATCGACGAGATGTGTGACAACGGCGCTTCGGTTGTCCTGTCGTCGCACAATGTCGGGGAGATCACCGAGGTCTGCGACCACGTGTTGATCATCCACAACGGCGAGCTGATGAAGGCCGGCGAGATCGATGAGATCCGCGAAAGCTATCAGAAGATCCAGCTGGTCGGAAACGACGGCAATGTGAGTCCCGCGGAGCTTGCGGAAGCAGGGCTTGAAGTGATGGATCTCAAGAACATGGGAAGCGTTGTGCAGGCGATCGTGAGGGGAAATGAGGAAGAGATTCTGGCGAAGGCGAAGAAGCTGCCGTCCGTGCATCTGGCGGAGGCGTTGCCGTTGACGCTCGAGGAAGTATTTGTCTACGAGATGAGGGAGAAGGGTTATGGAAAATACAATCAAGAGGGGTAAAATACACCCGGTCAAGGGGGAGCTTCGGCTGCATTGGCGCAGCACATTGGTTGTGCTTGCCCTGAGCCTTCTGGCAGGTTATCTGAACATCAAGTCGCAGGGAGCGTTCAGCGAGGACTGGTACGAGGATGCGGACAAATATATTGACGGGTTGATGATCGTGATCGGCTGCGGGTTTTTCGTAGTGGCGCAGGCGTTCGATGATGCGTTTCGCGCGAGCGCGAGAGATGTCATGCAGGCGCATCCGATGACTGCAGGAGCTCGTTACCGCACGAAGATATGGATGATCCTCATCCGACACATCGTGCCGGTCATTCTGAGTTCCGCGGTCTTTCTGGCGATCGGGCATCTGTCCGGTGCGAATACGAGGGAAGTATTTGGCCAGGCGTGTAAGCTTGTGACAGTTGCAACACTGTTGGATTCCATTTTGGTATTGATCTTCTCCTGCACGGGAACGTTAGGGGGTGCGGTGGTATTCGGAGCTTTCGTCGGCTACATTTTGCTCACCATCATTTTCAGTTTGCTCGACTATTCGGAACTCCTGGAACGGATCTTCTATCAGAAAGTCTACCTCGATCTCGGCGTGGTTTTTGTCAGCTTTTTGATCGCCGTAGCGATGTTCCTCTGCGCCGGACTGATCTATGTGCGGCGCGACGGACGGCACACGGGGCAGTTTATGACCGGAACGCCTGCGCTTGAGGTGCTTTTCGCGGGAGTGTTGGCGGTCGTAACAAGAGCCTTGCTTGACAACGGTCCCGAATTCGGGATGATCATTGTGGCAATCGTGTACTTTGCGGTGCATGTGATCATTTTCCGAAAGAGTTCGGGCAGGAAAATCCTTGCCTGGGTTGCCATCTACATCGGAGTCACCGGCGTCTGCGTCGCGACCATGGCGCCGAATTACATAAACTACGAGCGCCGGCGCGAGGAAAGTAACGAGGAGTACCGGAGTCAGTTCAGGGTGGTGCAGGAAAATTTCATGCGAACCGATTCGAGACTTATGATGGACCAGTCGTATTTGGCAGCACACCCGTATCTGACCGATATTGTCTGCGAACTGCAGATTGGAATACACAGACAATTCGATACCTATCATGTCGGCAAATATCTCATTTATAATGCGGACGGCAGCACGATCGACGAGCAGCAATACTACAAGATCGTCAACATACTGAAGATCTATTGTTCGCAAAATGAGTATGAATATTTGCCGAAGGTGAGCTTTCGGGAGTATCTGTTCCACGACGATTTGCCGGAAAGTGTGGGTATATACTGGCAGTATGGCTTTCAGCTTACGGCAAGCTTCGACGTGGGCCTTGATGCGGAACGGCGGCAATGTACCGGATATATCATGTCGGAGAGCGAGAAACAGAAGGTGGTGGATCTGCTGAAGCAGGCGGGCTTTGTTGTCAAGATGATGAATTGATGTTGCGGACTGCACGGATACGCCGTGCAGTCCTTTTTTGCGCGATAAGCGAATGCCGTCTGCTCGATCGCCTTTGTGAAATGGCTTCGGTTGTGCTATACTATAGGAAATCTTGTCAGGGAAAGGATACGACCATGCGGAACCGGGTTGACAACACAAAGGATCACAGTTCGGGCGGGCGCCCGCGTCTGCTTGACGCCGTGTGGCGCCATCGCAAGCCGTTGTATCTGGTGCTGTCCGTCGTGCTGTGGATCGCGCTGTGGCAGTACTATGCGAAGCGCATGGACAAGTCGGTCCTTCTGCCGTATCCGAAGGACGTGTGGCTGGCGTTTCGGGAACTGCTTGCGAGCGAGACGTTTTGCACGATCCTGCTCGGCAGCCTCAAGCACATCGCGACCGGCTTCGGCATGGCGCTTCTGTGCGGCCTTGTCCTGGCGATCATCTGCCGGTTCAGCGCGTTTGCCGAGATGCTCCTGCTGCCGCCGATGAAGCTCGTGAAGACGGTGCCCGTGGTGTCGTTTATCATTTTGCTGTTGCTGTGGGTCGATCCTGCCCGCATCAGCATCGTCATATCGTTTCTGATCGTGCTCCCGGTCGTCTACGCGAACGTGTCGCGCGGCATCCGCGAGACCTCACCGCAAATGCTGGAGATGGCCGGGGTGTTCAACTTCTCTTTCCTTCGGAAGCTGCGCCACCTCTATATCCCGAACACCGTGCCGTACGCGACGGCAGCGGTCTCCACGGGCTTATCCCTGTGCTGGAAGGCAGGCATTGCGGCCGAGATCATCGGCCTCTCCAAGGATTCCATCGGGCGTCAGCTCTACGACGCGAAACTCTACCTCGACACGCGCATGCTCTTCGCGTGGACCGTCGTCGTGATCCTCGTGAGCGTGCTGATGGAGTGGGCGATCATGGTCGTGTTCCGCGCGCTTGCGGTCACTGTCGCCGACCCGACGCTGTGGTATCGCCCGCGCCGGGCCGTGCGTTTCCTGGTTGGACTTCCGGTTCGCGAGGACAAGCCGATCGAGGAGACGGAGGAGAAGGTCGCAGATGGTTCGGAAAATGTGCCTCCGGAAGCCGCAGGTTCGGAAGATCTTGCGTCGGGAGATACCGTGTCGGAAGATCACGCGTCGGGAGACCTCGCTTTGAAAGAAACAGCGCCCGTCGTGGTTCTGGATCATGTCAGCAAGAGCTTTGACGGCCGAGCCGTGCTGACGGATGTGTCTGTCACGCTCCGGAAGGGTGAGGTCCTGCTGATCACCGGACCGTCCGGCGGCGGCAAGACGACGATGCTCCGCAGCATGCTCGGGCTCGTTCGCCCGGACAGCGGATCGGTGGGATACCCGTCCGGCAAGCCGCGCATGGCGGCGGTGTTCCAGGAGGACCGCCTCTGTGAAGGTCTGCCCGCATGGAAGAACGTGGCGCTTGCGATCCCCGGCCGGACCGGCAGCGAGGGCAGGGCAAAGATCCTGGCGGAGCTTGGGGAACTCGGGATTGACGACGGTTCCCGCAAGCCCGTGAGAGCATTTTCCGGAGGAATGAAGCGGCGGACGGCATGGCTTCGCGCGTTCGCGGCACGCCCGGAACTGCTGGTGCTCGATGAGCCGTTCACCGGCCTCGACAGCGCGCGCAAGGACCTCCTGATCGAGCGCCTGAAGGCAATCGCGGACAATACGGCAATCGCGATAGTGACACATAACACGTCAGAAATCGAGAAAATTCAATCAAGTTTTGAGAACGTCAGAAGGGTCTCGAGAGGGGTATAGAGGCGGGTTTTCAATGGATTTGTCGGAATAGTCGGACAATAACGAGAAATCAATGTGATAATTTAAAGTTTTCCTACTTATTGTATAAACAATTTAGACAAATTAACAAAATAATCAAATAAATATGACGGAAAATGATATTTTGTGTTGACAATACCTTTCGCGGGTGATATAGTAGAGCCAGAACAAAGAAAGCAAACGCACCGGACAGAACCGGTTGACCCCTATATCAATCGGAACGGCGCAAACGATCGGCGGTGAGAACGATCAAACAAATTTTCCGAAAGAGAAGGTACAGTCCGATGGGCACTGCAAAGTAACACCGAACAAATCAATCGAACGGAAATCTACCGAAAGAAGGTACAGTCCGATGGACACTGCAAAGTAACAACCGAACAGATCGATCGAACGGAAATCTACCGAAAGAAGGTACAGTCCGATGGGAACTGCAGAGTAACAACCGAACAGATCTATCGAACATTCGAAAACAAGTATTGAAGAAGGATGGTACAGTCCGATGGGAACGACAGAGTAACACCAAGATAAAAATCGACGCGTAAAGCCGGTGCCCTCACGAAGACAATAAAACGGCACAACGAGCAGGCAGTCAGCCGGTGGCACACGGGTGCAAAAGAGAGAGGCCGCAGAATTTATTTGACGGGAGAGAGCCGGGCGTCATGATCCAGCCGGGAGGCTTTATCATAGATGTTACCCTATTATAGAATTATCGAAAGGCTGGTACAGTCCGATGAGATAGTCAGATGACCGACATAAAAACGAAACTGCAGAAAGGAAGGTACGGTCCGATGAAATAGTCAGTTGACCGACCCAATCAGTTCGAACCGGTAAAACACCGGGGTACAGTCGATCTTCGACAATGAGGATTATCACAGAAAGGAAGGTACGGTCCAAAGGAAGTATAAGTTGACCCACCTCAAAACGATAATTACGAAAGGAAGGTACGGTCCCAAGGAGACATAAGAGATCTACCTCAAAACAATACTAAGAAAGGAAGGTACGGTCCCAAGGACACTTAAGAGATCTACCTCAAAACGATAATACAGAAAGGAAGGTACGGACCAACACAGACATAAGTGTTCGACCTTACGGTAGCAGCAGGAACTACCGGAACCGAAAGCCTGCACAATAAAGAAAGATAAACGGCCGGAGCAAAGAAAGTCTCCGGCCGTATGTTTGTTCATGAGCAACCCGAGCACCGCAAGGGTTGCTTGTTTGATTCCGGCGGAAGCGTTGTGAATACACAAACCCCGTTGATTTTACCGTCCCCCTGCGGTAATATTAGATAAAGGTCCCGACAGGCAAGGGACAATGCGAGATTTGAGGAGTGAGACCCTATGACGACGCATGAGAAGAAAGTACTGGTGATCGGACACAAGAATCCGGATACGGACTCCATCTGCTCGGCCATCGCGTATGCGTGGCTGAAGGAGAAGCAGACGGGGAAGAAGCATGTGCCGAGGTGCTGCGGTGAGATCAACGCAGAGACCGCGTATGTGCTGAAGTATTTCGGAGTTGCTGCGCCGGATTACATCGAGTATGTCGGCACACAGGTGAAGGATATCGATATCCGCGAGACGAAGGGCGTGAACCGCGATATGTCCCTAAAGCGCGCGTGGCTGATGATGCAGGAGAGCCACGTGGTCACGCTGTGTATCACGGACGAGGAAGGGCACCTGGACGGCCTGATCACGATCAGCGATATCGCGAAGGCGGCGATGGAGCTTTCGGATTCGGGGATCCTCTCGGCGGCTGCTACGCCGTATGAGAACATCCTCGACACGCTGGACGGAACGCTTGTTGAAGGTGACATCGACGAACGGCGCTACGAGGAGGGCAAGGTGCTGATCGCAGCGGCGAACCCGGATCTGATGGAGGACTACATCAAGCCCGGCGATCTCGTGATCCTCGGCAACCGCTATGAGTCGCAGCTGTGTGCGATCGAGATGGGCGCATCGTGCCTCGTTGTCTGCGAGGGCGCCAAGGTTTCGGTGACGATCCGCAGGCTTGCGGAGGAGCACGGATGTACCATCATCAGCTCGCCGCACGACGCATTTACCGTCGCGAGACTGATCGACCTCTCGATGCCGATCGGCTATTTTATGACGACGGAAAATCTTGTCACCTTCCGGACGGACGACTACATCGACAGCATTCGCGATGTCATGGCCAAGAGGCGGAACCGCGATTTTCCGATACTGGATCACCGGGGAATCTACCGCGGAACGATCTCGCGCCGGAACCTCATGGATATGAGCCGCAAGCAGGTGATCCTTGTGGATCACAACGAGCCCGGGCAGGCCGTGGACGGCGTTGAGGAGGCCGATATCCTCGAGATCATCGATCACCATCGTATCGGCGGCATGTACACGTTCCAGCCGGTGTATTTCCGGAACGAGCCGCTCGGCTGTACGGCCACGCTCGTGTACCTGATGTATTGTGAGCAAAATGTGGAGATCCCGAAGGAGATCGCAGGCCTGCTGTGCTCGGCGATCCTCTCGGATACGCTGGCGTTCCACTCGCCCACCTGCACGGACGTCGACCGCAGGGCAGCGGAGGCGCTGGCGGGGATGGCAGGCGTCGATATGGAGGAGCTGGCGGCGAAGATGTTTGCCGCGGGAAGCCACCTTGCGGAGCGCTCGCCGGAGGAGATCTTCTACCAGGATTACAAGAAGTTCAAGATCGGTTCCATCACGCTCGGCGTCGGGCAGATCAACTCGATGAGCGCGGACGAGCTTGCGGGCATCGAGGAGCGCCTGAAGCCGTTCCTCGTGGAAATGTCGGCGAAGAGCGGCATCAACATGCTCTTCTTCATGCTGACGAACATCACCAAGGAGTCGTCGCGTGTGTTGTTCGCGGGCGACGGCGCGAAGGATGTGCTCGAGGAGGCGTTCGGCGTGAAGGCCGAGGACAACGTCTGCGAGGTGCCGAGACTGGTGTCGCGCAAGAAGCAGCTGATCCCGGGGATCTCTGTGATCCTGCAGAATTGACCGGCGACCGGCAGGGCCCGAACAACTCGGAAAAATGAGAAAACAGGAATCTGCGTCCCGGGTGCAGCGACACGTTGCATCTGAGACGCATTCGTGCTATTATACTGGATAACCAAAAACTTCGCACAAACGGAGGATGCTATGCATATCACACTGACAGGCAATCTTGGAAGCGGCAAATCAACCGTATGCCGGATTTTGGAGCAGCAGTACGGCTTTGAGATCTACTCGACCGGCAAGGTCATTCGCTCGATCGCGGATGAGATGGGCATCTCGGTTCTGGAGATGAACGAGCTGATGACGAAGGACCACAAGTATGATCACATGATCGACGACCGCACAGCGCAGATCAGCCGGGAAAACCCGGACAAGTCGATCCTGTTCGACTCGCGCCTGGCGTGGCATTTTGTGGAAAAGTCCTTCAAGGTGTTCCTCTCGGTTGACCTGGCGGAGGCGGCAAGACGCGTGTATGCAGACGCAAGCCGCGGTGAGGTGGAGAGTTACCGAAGCGAGGCGGACGCGGCGGAGCAGCTGGCTGCGCGCGCGGCCAATGAGGACGCCCGCTACAACGAGCTCTACGGCATCCACTATTTTGATTTCAACAACTACAATCTCGTGCTGGACTCGAGTTTCCTGTCGCCCTCGCGCATCGCGGAGGCGCTGATCGGTGAGGCCAGAGCGTGTCATACGTGGGACGGCTACGGCAAGACCGGCCGCATGCTGGTGTCGCCGAAGCGACTCGGATTCGTGTCCGACAAGGAAGTGTCCTTTGAGCACGGTTATGTGTACCCCGAGCCGGTGAAGATCGCCGTCGACGGCAACACATTTACCGTCATGGAAGGCAGAGAGATCGCACAGAAGGCGGCGGACGACGGATATGCGTACGTTGCGGCTGTGATCGACGGAAAATGAGATGATCCTACGCGGCAGAGCAGATAACGAAACAATTCTGCCGCGTTTGAAAATAAGTCAAGAAAGAAGGCAGTTATATGACAGAGGATGTTTTGAACGAAGAGTACCGGACGGCGCTCGCCGCTGAGGCGACGGCCGTCATGGAGGAATTGATCGAGCGCGCAAAGCTGAAGAGCGGGAACATTGCAGTTGTCGGCTGCTCGACGAGCGAGATCGTCGGCTCGAAGATCGGCACCGACTCGCAGCCCGATGTGGCGAAGGTCGTCTTTGAGGCGCTGTGGGAGACGGCGAAGGCGCACGGCGTGTATGTTGCGGCGCAGTGCTGCGAGCACCTAAACCGCGCCATCATCATCGAGCGGGCGGCCGTGCCCGGAGCGGACATCGTAAACGTCGTGCCGCAGCCGAAGGCAGGCGGATCGTTTGCGACGCAGGCGTATCATCATTTTTCGGATCCTGTCGCGGTCGAGGAGATCCGCGCGGACGGCGGTATCGACATCGGATTCACACTGATCGGCATGCACTTAAAGAAGGTGGCAGTGCCGCTCCGGCTTGCGAACAACCGCATCGGCGAGGCAACCGTTCTTGCGGCGCGCGTGCGCCCGAAGTTCATCGGCGGCGTGAGAGCCGTGTATGATGAGGAGCTGCTGTAAGCGGGATACGAGAGATTGCGTAAAGAAAAAAACAATTATGAGAAGCGCGACGGTCGATGAGGTTTCATCGGCCGTTTTGTGTATAAAGGTTTGCGTGACCGGATGGTTCGGACTTTTGTTGCGCAAATTTTCCGAAGTTTAAGAAATCGACCGCGGAAAATGCATCTATATAGGTGAAAGCAATCAACCGGTTGATCTGCTCGGAGGGAGGTAACATTTTGAAAGAAGATTTTCCGAATGACAATCAGATCCTTGAGTTGTTCTGCAACGGTTCGGAGAGCGCACTGGAGGCGGTTTCGAAGAAGTACGGTGCGGCTATGTTGCGGCTTGCAAAAAATATTCTTTCGGACGAGCAGGATGCGGAGGAATGCGTGAACGATGCTTATCTGAGCGCGTGGCAGGCTGTCCCCGCGGCAAAGCCCTCCAATCTGAAAGCGTACCTCCTTCAAAGTGTTCGGAATGCTGCGCTGGAACGACTTCGGAGCAGCAGGGCGAAGAAACGAGGCGGCGGGGCGGCGGTCAGCTCCTTCGAGGAGCTTGAAGAATGCATCCCCGACAGCCGAAGGGAAGAGCACGGCGACAATGAAAAACTGAGATTGCAGCTGGAATCATTTCTCGCAGGACTGTCTGCGGAGAAACGCACGATATTTCTGGGGCGCTTCTGGTTCTCATACTCCGTGACGGAGATCGCATGGAAGATGGGAAAGAGCGAGAAGTATATCAGCAACCAGCTGTATAACCTGAAGAGAAAACTCAGAAAACATCTCGACAGAAAGGAAGGATGAGTATGAACGGATTGGATTTAAGCAAAGCATTGACCGATATTGATCTGCGATATGTCGAAGAGACGGACGAAAGGTTCAACGGTATCATGTCCGGCAAGACCGAAGGGAACAAAACCCGAAGGAGATTCCTACGGCCCGCGCTACTTGCGGCGTGTCTTGTGGTGCTGTTGGCGGGAACGGTCATGGCGGGAGCCAAGGCGCTGAAGAACATTCAATTCCTCGAGTTGATTGGGATCAAAGAGCCCACGAAGGATCTGGAAGAGGCAATAGTGACGAAGGATATTACAGCTAAGATCGGTGATGTGACGGTCACTTTGGAAAATATCATTGTTGACAAACATATCATTTATGCGGAGATCAGTACGGACTACGCGCTGGACAAGCCGGATGGATGGATTACCGGAGAAACAGGATGTTATTTGGAGATATCCGGCGAAGCCGACAACGTACTCGATGAACATAGCTATCCCGGATGCATGCAAGGCGTTTCGCGATTCTGCAAAGACGGAAAACTGTGGTATTGGTACGTGATCGAGTATATGGACGAGAATGTCGATCTGGGGCATGCAAAAATGCAGCTGACCGTTAAGGACGTTGAGAATCACAAAGTTGTATTTAAGTGGACCAACTATCATGACGCAAAGAGCGAGGTGATCCCGGTTAACCGCGTGGTTGATGGGATTACCATATTGGATATCCGGTTCTCGCTGACGGAGATGGTGATCAAGGCGAAGTCGGATCAGGATGCCTTTGTGGCAGCACTTGATTACATCAAACTGGATGATGGAACGGTTCTGTATTATTCCGAAAACAATGGGATTCCGGTTCATAATAGCGGCGAGATAAAAGGACATGACGGAGATATGACAACAAGGTCCTTCCACACGCTGCTCTCCGGATTCGGGGAGAAGGACAGCACAGAATTTCAATTTGTGCCGTACGAGAGGATTGTGAGTGTCAGCATCAACGGTACGGAGATCCCGATTCGATAAGTAGATAGAAGTTTTTCGAAACGGCCCCGTGGGTTTCCACGGGGCCGTTTCGATGTTTCAGAGAAATACCGATTGCGGATCAATCGGTTGCAGTTCTATTTTCCGAAAAATGCTTCTTATAGTACGACAGGAACAGCGTGAACGAGGTCAGGCAGCACAGGATATCGGCGACCGGTGTCGCGATGACGATGCCGGTGAGCGGCGCGAACATGCGGAACACAAGCATCATCGGGATGTCGAGGATGCCCTTCCGCAGGAGCGCGAGAAGCAGCGCCTTCTTGGGCCTCTTGACGGCCTGAAAGAAGGAGATGAATGTGTACGCGCACGCGGAGAACGGGCCTCCGACGGTCAGGATCCGAAGGATCAGCGCGCCGGTCGTGCGCGACTGCCCGGGTTCGAGAAAAATGCCGACCAGCGTGCGGCTAAAGGTCAGGCACGCGATCATGCAGGCGGTGCCGATACTGAAGGCGATCAGCACGGTGTAACGGATCACCTTGTTGGTGCGCTGATGGTTCTTGGCCGCGTAGTTGTACGCGATCAGCGGGAGCACGCCCTGCGTTAAGCCGCGCACGGTCGCGTGGGCGAGCATGTTGATCTTCTTGGCAACGCCTAAGCCCGCCTGAGCGGCAGTGCCGTTTGCCATCATCAGACGGTCCATGCAGGCGTAGGAGATATTCTCAAAGAGCGTCATGACGCACGCGGGAAGTCCCGTCGAGAGAACGCCGCGCACCAGCTCGCGGTCCGTCGAAAGCGGAAGACGGAAGCGAAGGACCGAGGTCTTGCGGCGGCAGATCTGCAGACCCACCATGATCAGAAGGGAGATCCAGTTGGAGATCGCAGTCGCGAGCGCGGCGCCGAGGACCTCCTTGCCGGGCGGGAGCAGAACGAACATGAAGATCGGGTCGAGCACGATGTTTAAGATGCTTCCGAGCATGATGCCGATGCTCGCGTCGAGGCTGCGGCCCTCCGCGCGGAACAGGTGAGCGGTCACCATGTTCATCGCCGTGCCTAAGCCCCCGGCACCGACCGTCACGAGCAGATAGACGTTCGCGAACCGGTGAACGTCAGGCGCACCGCCGCCCATCGCGTCGAGGAACGGATGTCGGAAAATGACCGCCGCCGCAACGTAAACTAGTGTCAGAACGGCGCACCCCCAAAAGGAAAACGCGCAGGTTTCCCCTGCGCGTTCGTTGTCTTTACTGCCTAAACTTCGGGATGCTTCTCCGGCTCCGCCCACGCCGAACAGGTTGGCGATCGCGGAGAGAAACATAAATGCGGGCAGACAGATGGTAACCGCCGTGATCTTGGCATCATCGCCGGTCAAACCGATGAAAAATGTGTCCGCCATGTTGTAGATGACCAGAATGATCTGGCCCGCGATCGTCGGAAGCGCGAGCTTACGGATCGCTGCCATGACGGGCATTTTCGCAAATAATGCACGTTCCCGGTAAGTCTCTGTCATGGTTGATCCCCTTATTTTCCGCCGGAGGCATCATTGAAAAACAATGTTTTCAATCGGGGAGCGCCTGCGCGCTCCCCATCGTGAACTTATTAATATGCCTTGCCCCAGTATACGAGCGTCTTCGCGGGCTTGCCGCAGCAGACGCAGGTGTCGGACAGGTGCTCCTGCTTAAAAGGCATGCAGCGGGAGGTAACGCCTGCCTGCTCCTTGATCGCATCCTCGCAGGCACGGTCACCGCACCACATCGCCTTGATGAAGCCGGGCTTGTTGTCCGCGATGTCCTTCATCTCGTCCATCGTGGTTGCCTCGTAGGTGTGCGCGTCGCGATGTGCGCGTGCACGCTCGAGCATATCGCTCTGGATGGTGTCGAGGAGCTCTGCGAGCTTGGTCTCGATCTCGTCGAGCGAAACGAAGAGTTTCTCGCGTGTGTCGCGGCGAACGAGAACCGCCTGGTTGTTCGCGAGGTCCTTGGGACCGATCTCGATACGAACCGGAATTCCGCGCATTTCCTGCTCGGCAAACTTGAAGCCGGGCGTCTTGTCGGTGTCGTCTACCTTGACGCGGATGGTCTTTGCAAGGCGATCGCGAAGAGCGTAAGCGGCGTCGAGCACGCCTTCCTTCTTCTGCTGGATCGGAATGATCATCGCCTGCGTAGGAGCTACGCGAGGAGGAAGAACGAGACCGGAGTTGTCGCCGTGTACCATGATGATGGCGCCGATCATGCGAGTCGTCATGCCCCAGCTGGTCTGGTGAGCGTAGACGAGCTTATTTTCCTTATCCGTGTACTGAATGCCGAACGCGCGGGCAAAGCCGTCGCCGAAGTTGTGGCTCGTGCCGGACTGCAGAGCCTTGCCGTCATGCATGAGAGCCTCGATCGTGTAGGTCGCCTCAGCGCCGGCGAATTTTTCCTTGTCGGTCTTGCGGCCGCGAACCATGGGGATCGCAAGAAACTCCTCGCAGAAGTCAGCGTAGACGTTGAGCATCTGCTCGGTGCGGGCCTGCGCCTCCTCGGCGGTCGCGTGGATCGTGTGGCCTTCCTGCCACAAAAACTCCATCGAGCGAAGGAAAGGACGCGTCGTCTTCTCCCAGCGAACCACGGAGCACCACTGGTTGTAAACCTTGGGCAGATCGCGGTACGAATGCACGATGTGCGAATAGAAATCGCAGAAGAGTGTCTCGGACGTGGGACGCACGCACATGCGCTCCTGCAGCGTCTCACCGCCGCCCTGGGTCACCCATGCAACCTCGGGCGCGAAACCTTCCACGTGATCCTTCTCTTTATTTAACAGGCTCTCGGGGATGAACATCGGGAGATAGCAGTTCTCCACGCCGGTCTCCTTGAAGCGGCGGTCAAGCTCCTTCTGGATGTTCTCCCAGATCGCGTAGCCCGCCGGGCGGATGACCATGCACCCCTTGATGCCCGTGTAATCCACAAGCTCAGCCTTCTTGACGATGTCCGTGTACCATTGCGCGAAATCGTCTTCCATGTTGGTGATGGATTCAACAAAATTCTCAGCCATGTTTTTGTCCTCCTTATTGACTTAAAAAGTCCCTCGGCGCGTTATGCGTCGAGGGACCGAATATACCTGTTCGGTGGTACCACCCTGATTAGCAGGCATACGCCCGCTCACTCTTGTTCGTTAACGCCTGATACGCCGCGGTTCGCCGCGGAGCTCTGCGCCGGGTTCGACAGGTTCTTTCGTAAGCCGCTCGCACCGTTGCGGCCCTCTCTGGGACGGGTGTTCCTGTGTACTATTGCGCTTCATCGCCGATTCTTATGCACACGATAATACTTGCTTTGTCGGGAAAAGTCAAGCGCGAATTCGGAAAATGAGCCCCGCACCCCCGCAGAGCAGCCGTTTCCCCTTGCGAAAGGTGCTCATTTGCCGTATAATTAATCAAATGTGATTTGCACGCATGGCGTTACCTGCGGGTGCGCGGAGATCGCGGAGGGGGACATGATAGATTATGATGAAATGAACCGCGTGCTCACGGAGAGCGAGAAGCAGCTCGCGATCGAGGAGTCGCAGCGGCAGCGGGAGCTGGAGCGGGCGCGTCTCGACGAGGAATACCGCAAGGACCTGAGCTACGAAGAGTGCCTCGAGGGAATCCGACGGGTGCGCTGGCAGCTGATGCGGATGCAGTCGTGGGTCCACGAGGATCACGACAAGGCGGAGGCGGAGGAGGAAGTGATCGGCCGAAATCTCTTAGGATTGCTGATCGGCTACGCGTTCCACCTGATCCCGTTTCCGATCCTGTTCGCGTTCACCGTGCGGTTTCACGTTCTGGCGGCGCTGGCGTTCGGTTTGCTGGCGGCAATGTGGGTCGTGTACACGGTGACATTTTCCAAGAGGGTGCTCGATTCGATCACGACGTATCGCGTGATGACGTCGAAGAAGGGAACCGAGGAGTTTGCTGAGGAGAACAAGATCCTTACGTACCGGGCGCACCGGGAGCGCTGCCTGCAGCGGCTTCGCCAGCTGCAGGAGCAGAATGCGAAGCTCGACGCATGCGAGAAGGAAGTGCACCTGCGGCAGGGCCTGTCGGGGACGGCGTTTGACAGCCTGCAGGCGCTGATCAACGTGCCGGAGCACGAGGACGACTACTCGGATCGCAAGGTCGTGACGTGGAAGGAGTTCCGCGCGTGGAAACGGCGGCGGTAACACCGAGATGGGGAGGAGAACGGTATGAATTATGATGATCTGGATGAATTTCTCGCGGAGGACGAGAAGAAGCTGGCGGAGCAGGAAGCCGCCTGGGAGGAGGAGCGCGCCCGATTGCGCGAAGAGCGCAAGGGAACCGTAGGCAAGGTTGAGGTCAACGAGGAGACGGTCACATGGACGGCGGAATCGGTCAGGAAGAAGCTTACGGACAAGATTGAATCTGCCCGGAAGGATATTGACCAGGTGGAGGTCGATAAGCAGCGGGACCGTTCGGACGTGTGTTACCGCATCCTGATCTTCCTCGGGGCGTGTCTGATCTTCCCCGTGATCAAGTGGCTTCTTCCCCAGCCGCAAGGGTTTACTGTCCTGTATCTGTTTTACGGGCTGGGCGCTGCGTTTGCGATCCTGTGGACCGGGCGCGAGCTGCTGAACTCGATCACGGTGTTCTGGGTTCGCGGACGGTTGAAGCCGGCCAACATGTCGATCAAAGGAATGAAGGTGCTCACCTACGAGCAGGAGGTGACCGCCTGCGAGGAGCGGGTGGTGAAGATCAACAAGTATCTCGATGAGGTCAAGGAACTGATGAGACGATCGGAGCTCCGCGGAGGCCTTTCCAACGTGGATTTTGAGAGACTGTCCTCGCTGCAGTTCGCGGGCGCCAAGGAAAAAGACAAGTTTATCACAACGTTCACCGCGATGCAGGCGTTTCGCGCGCTGTTCGAAAAATAAAACCCTGAAAAAGAATTTTCCATAAAACCTTCGAACTCTTTCGTATCTAAGTCAGAACACGGTCGAGTGATGACCGTCGAGGTTCATGTTGCGAAAGAGAGAATACAGCAGAAGTGCTGCAGAACGGAGGCTTGTATGAGGGGAAAAGAAAAATGTAAGATCTTGAAGCAGATCCGCAAACAGATCGCGGACGAGAACGACATCCCGTACGTGGTTGAGGAGTGCAAGCACAAGGGCGAGTGCAGAGGCACCTGCCCGAAATGTGAGGCGGAGCTTCGTCAGCTGGAGCGCGAACTGTCGCTTCGACACCGCATCGGCAAGACCGTTGCGATCGCGGGCCTCGCCGCCGGCATGCTGACCATGACAACGGGCTGCACGCTGGAGGATGTGGCGGACACGCTGTCGGACATGCTCGGGATCGATCATCAGCAGCAGGTTATGGGCGAGCTTGAGCCTCCGCTGTCGGGGGATGTGTATCTCCCGCCGGAGACGGGCGTTCTTCCGTACGAGCCGACGATGGGCGAACCGACGCTGCGGGAGGACGGCGATTACGGACAGGATGGAACGGAAACGGGGGACGACAAGGTCCAGCCGAGTCCGGCGCGCATGGAAGTGCATTGAGGAGTGTAAATGAAGGATGAGCGGTTGACAAGTGAGAATCCGATGGCATTAGAGGCCGCGGAGCAGAGCGCATCTGTCACGATGCCGCTCATCACGATCGACCGGCTGCGCATGGAGACGGACGGCGACGGCGTCACGACGCTCATCGCGTCGAAGGGATGCCCGCTGTCCTGTCGCTATTGCATCAACAAGAAGATCCTCAGCGATGCGATCCCCTGCCGCAGCGTCACGCCGCAGGAATTGCTTGATATGGTGAAAATCGATGACCTCTACTTTCGGGCAACCAACGGGGGAGTGGTGTTCGGGGGCGGAGAGTCTCTTTTGCATGCCCGGTTCATCCGGGCATTTGCCGATATTGCGCCGAAGGAGTGGGTGATCTGGGCGGAGACCAGCCTGAACGTTCCCGAGGAGCTTCTGCGCGAGGCACTTCCCGCGGTCGATCGGTGGATCATCGACATTAAGGACATGAACCCCGAGATCTACCGCGCGTACACGGGGCTCTCCAACGAGCGCGTGAAGGAAAACCTTCGGATCCTCGCTGCGGAGGGCCGCGACGCCGACGTGCTGGTGCGCGTGCCGCTCATCCCCGGCTACAACACCGAGGAGGACTGCCGCCGCAGCATCGATGAATTAACGTCCATCGGAAAATGGTATCGCTACGACCCGTTCCCGTACGTCATCCGGGAGGAGGCGCCGGCGGGGAAGGGAGAGACCAAATGATCTTCATCACGGGTGACACCCATGCGGATTTCAAATACCGCTTCAATACGGAAAATTTTCCGGAGCAGAAGGGGATGACGAAGGACGACTTCGTCATCATCTGCGGCGACTTCGGCGGCGTTTGGGAGCCGGAGGAGAGCAGAAACGAGAGTTACTGGCTGGACTGGTTCGAGTCCCGCCCGTACACGCTCCTCTTCGTGGACGGCAACCACGAGAACCATGAGCGCCTTGCGTCCTATCCTGAGAAGGAGTGGAACGGCGGCAGGGTTCACGAGATCCGTCCGCACGTGCTCCACCTGATGCGTGGGCAGGTGTTCACGCTTCAGGACAAAACATTTTTCACATTCGGCGGGGCGCAGAGCCACGACATCCAGGGTGGCGTTTTGGACCCGAACGATCCCGATTTTGCGAAGACGCTGTGGGAAGCTCGCCGCAGCGGCCTTCCGTACCGCATCAACCGCGTCTCGTGGTGGGCCGAGGAAATGCCCTCCGAGGCGGAGATGGAGGAGGGGCTTCGCAACCTCGCCGCGCATGGCAACACGGTGGACTTCATCGTGACGCACTGCTGTGCGACCTCCGTACAGCGCTCGCTCGACGAGCAGCTGTTCAAGGCTGATCCGCTCACCGAGTACCTGGAGAAGGTGCGCGAGTCGGTCACATGGTCGAAGTGGTTCTTCGGCCATTATCACGACAACATCAACGTGAGCGACAGGGATCTGCTGCTGTACGAGCAGCTGATCCGCATCGCTTAACGCGGTACCCCGCAGGGAAACTTGCGGGAACAATTCGAAAATCCTTGACATCCGGCGGCAAGTGGTCTATATTTGGCTACATACAGCGAGAGACGTTGACGGAGACAGTACCTTGCAAGGGAAGGCCAAAGCGAGTCGGGGAACGGTGAGAGCCCGATGCTGTGAAGTGCAGGCGAAGATCCCTCCGGAGTCGTGCAGGCGAACGGCAATGCATCGCGAGGCCTTGTGGCAGCGCAGCGCAACCCCAATAGTCGGCACCGGAAGCCCACCGTTACCGGGCAACGTATAGACTGCGCAGCAGTGTACGCCAAATGGGTGGTATAGTGAGAATTTTCAGGTCCTCATCCCGTTTCGGGATGGGGACTTTCAATTTGTTGCGCAAACATTTTCCGATAAGAAAGCAGGGAGGATACAAACATGTATGAGAAAGTAGACGCCGGTATGAATTTTGTCGACCGCGAAAAGCAGGTCCTGGAATTCTGGAAGGCAAACAACATTTTCGAAAAAAGCATGGATTCGCGCAAGAAAGGGCCGACGTACACATTTTACGACGGACCTCCGACGGCCAACGGCAAGCCGCACATCGGCCATGTGCTGACGCGCGTCATCAAGGATATGATCCCGCGTTACCGCACCATGAAGGGCTTTATGGTGCCCCGCAAGGCCGGTTGGGACACGCATGGTCTGCCGGTTGAGATCGAGGTCGAGAAGCTTCTCGGCATCAACGGCAAGGATCAGATCGAGGCGTACGGTCTCGAGCCGTTTATCGACAAATGCAAGGAATCCGTATGGAAATACAAGGGCATGTGGGAGGATTTCTCCGGCACGGTCGGTTTCTGGGCCGATATGGACAATCCTTACGTGACCTATCATGACGATTACATCGAGTCCGAGTGGTGGGCTCTTCGCCAGATCTGGGACAAGGGCCTTCTCTACAAGGGCTTCAAGAT
>JAFZMO010000045.1 GCA_017551165.1 Lachnospiraceae bacterium | reverse complement strand
CGGACCTGCCGGCGTTGTGATCGCCATCATCCGCGAGGATCTGATCACCGAGGATGTGCTTCCGGGCACGCCTACGATGCTTCAGTACAAGACTCATGCGGACAATGATTCCCTCTACAACACTCCTCCTTGCTACGGCATCTACATCTGCGGCAAGGTATTCAAGTGGCTCAAGAAGCAGGGAGGCCTTGCAGCCATGAAGGAGTACAACGAGAAGAAGGCAGCGATCCTTTACGACTTCCTCGACCAGAGCAAGCTCTTCAAGGGTACGGTTGAGAAGAACTCCCGCTCCCTTATGAACGTTCCGTTCGTGACCGGTGACGCCGATCTCGACGCGAAGTTCATCAAGGAGGCTACCGAGGCAGGCTTTGTAAACCTCAAGGGACACAGAAGTGTCGGCGGTATGCGCGCGTCCATCTACAACGCAATGCCGATCGAGGGCGTAGAGAAGCTTGTTGAGTTCATGAAGAAGTTTGAGGCTGAGAACGCCTGAGACAGAGCTGATTTCCGGCGGTATTGCTCGGAAAATGAGCTCGCCTCCGCCGGAACATAAAACGGAGGAATCAAAAATGAAATATAATTGCCTGAATGCGATCGCGAAGATCGGTTTGGATGAGTTCGGCGGTGCTTACGAGCAGACCGACAATTTTGCGGATGCGGACGTAGCGCTTGTGCGCAGTGCCGCAATGCACGAGATGGAGTTCGGCGACAACCTTCTTGCAGTAGCAAGAGCAGGCGCCGGTGTCAACAATATTCCGCTTGACAAGCTTGCGGAAAAAGGTGTCGTAGTATTCAACACGCCCGGCGCAAACGCAAACGGCGTTAAGGAGCTCGTGATGGCAGGCCTCCTGCTCACGTCCCGCGACATCCTCGGCGGTATCAACTGGGTACAGACGATCAAGGACGATGAGAACGTAGCGAAGCTGATCGAGAAAGGCAAGGGTCAGTTCGCAGGCAAGGAGATCCAGGGCAAGAAGCTCGGTGTTATCGGTCTCGGCGCCATCGGCGTTCTGGTTGCAAATGCAGCTTCCTCGCTCGGCATGACCGTTTACGGCTGCGACCCGTTCATCTCGGTTGAGAACGCTTGGAAGCTGTCCCGCAGCGTTATCCATGTAAACAGCCGCGAGGAGATCTTCACCGAGTGCGATTACATCACCGTTCACGTGCCGCTTCTCGAGGACACGAAGAAGATGATCAATGCGGATACGATCGCTACGATGAAGGACGGCGTTGTCATTCTCAACTTCGCACGCGACCTTCTGGTTGACGACGATGCGATGGAAGCAGCTCTTGCTTCGGGCAAGGTTGCAAAGTACATCACCGATTTCCCGAACGCAAAGACTGCGGGAATGAAGGGTGTTATCGCAATCCCTCACCTCGGAGCTTCGACGCAGGAGTCCGAGGACAACTGCGCGGTGATGGCTGTTCGCGAGCTTCGTGAGTACGTTGAGCACGGCAACATCATCAATTCCGTTAACTACCCGATGCTGGATGCGGGCGTATGCCGCGTGGCAAGCCGTATCTGCATCCTTCACAGAAATGTTCCGAACATGCTCTCGCAGTTCACGACCGCTGTTGCGGGCATCAACATCGAGAACATGTACAACAAGAGCAGAGGAGACTTTGCTTACAGCGTACTGGATGTATGCGGCAAGGTGGACGAGGCTGCGATCGTTTCGAAGCTCTCGGCGCTTGACGGCGTACTCAAGGTTCGCGTACTTCAGTAAGAAATGTGATTTCGCGGCGGGGGCATTTCTCCCGCCGCGGTTAAATCCGGCAACTCGGAGGAATACGAATGGAAAAGAATCTGCAGGAAATGATGGACCTCTGCGATTCCATTTGCATGACAATCAGTCGTTTGAACATTGGCGGCGTGCTCGCTTTGAGCATGCCGCTTAAAGTGCTGCTCCACAGAGAGCTTCTCGAGTTCGCATTGTACCTTGCGGACTCCGACGGAGTGATCTCGCAGGAGGAGCAGGATCTGATCAAGGACACGCTGCAGCTCCGGATGCGCGCGGACGAGGTCAACGATATCCGCAGACGGCTGTTGACTCAGGGCAGTTCGTTCGGGTCGACCCGGCCGAAGGCCATGAAGTATTTCATCCTTGCGGACGCCGGCAAGAAGATCGGAAACGATCCGAACAAGTATCAGAACGCGCAGATCCTGACGGACACGTACAAGCTCTTTGCGGAGTACATTCTCGCGACGAAGGCCAATGTCGACGAGAAGGAAACCAACCGCATGACGCAGTACATCACCATGCTGGAGACGTTCCTGAAGGAGTACGGCGTATTTTACACAAGCAATTTCAAACTGGTCAAGGCGAAGCCGCTCCTCGTGGAGCGCAAGGTTGTCGATCCGGGCGATCAGGCCAACGTCGACAAGCTTATGGAGAGCCTCAACCAGCTGATCGGTCTCGACCGTGTGAAGAAGGACATCGCGGGCATCGTCGACCTCATCCGCGTGCAGAAGATGCGCGAGGCGAAGGGAATGAAGACCGCTGACATCAGCAAGCACATGGTATTTTACGGAAACCCCGGTACCGGCAAGACGACGGTGGCGCGTCTCCTCGGAAAGATCTTCCAGGGACTCGGCGTCCTTAGGGGCGGCCAGCTCATCGAGGTGGACCGCGGCGGTCTTGTGTGCGGCTACGTCGGCCAGACGGCCATCAAGACCCAGGAAGTCATCGACAAGGCGATGGACGGCGTATTGTTCATCGACGAGGCGTACACGCTCAATGTCGGAAAAGGGGAAAATGACTTCGGTCAGGAGGCGGTGGACACGCTTCTCAAGGCGATGGAGGACAACCGCGATCGTCTGATCGTGATCGTCGCCGGATACGAGGAGCCGATGGACGAGTTCCTCGATTCGAACCCCGGTCTCAAGTCGCGCTTCAACAAATACATCCGCTTCGACGATTACTCGCCCGAGCAGCTCATCAAGATTCTTGAGGGCATGTGCAGCGGCAAGGATTACAAGCTTTCGCCGGAAGCGCGGACAGCAGCCATCAACTACTTCGACAGATGCCTCAAGACGCAGGAGGAGAATTTTGCGAATGCGCGCGAGGTGAGAAACTTCCTCGAGAAGGCGATCACAAACCACGCAACGCGAGTCGTCTCCATCAAGGATCCGACCGAGGAGGACCTGTGCACCATCCTCGAGGACGACGTGAAGGATATCGTTCCGAATGTGATCGAGAAGCAGTGAGACGGGCATTTTGAAAATGATCACACAAGAACCGGCAGATTTCCGTGAGCGGAGGGCCGGTTCTTTTTTTGCGCATGTCGCGAAGGAGTATAGATTTTTCAATTGATTTTCGAAGAACTCTCAAATACAATAAGAGGTACAGTATTTCCCGGAAACGGAGCAGGGTATGAGAAAACGATTGTTGTGCGCATTGTGCGTTTTATTGTTGGTGATGCTGTCGGGGTGCGGCAGGGAGAAGGAAGAGCCGGCGGATTCGAAGCTCGTTTTGGGGTTCAGCCAGATCGGCAGCGAGAGTGCGTGGCGCATCGGCAACACGAAGGATATTGAGGAGCAGGCGGGTGCGTACGGCATCGGCCTGATGCTTGAGAATGCAAACCAGAAGAAGGAGAACCAGATTGCGGCGATCCGGAGGTTTATCGCATACAAGGTGGATGTCATCGCATTTTCCCCGGTGGTCGAGGACGGTTGGGAAAATGTGCTCAAGGAAGCCAGGGACGCGGGAATCCCGGTGATCCTGGTGGACCGCGACATCAGTACGAAGGAGGAGGGGCTCACGACGTGCCTGATCGGCGCCGACTTCTACAAGGAGGGCGTCATGGCGGCCGAGTACCTGATCCGGAAGGTTGACAAGCTCGGACTCACCCGGGTTAACATCGTGGAGATCACGGGCACGAAGGATTCCACGCCGATGCTTCAGCGCCAGGCTGGCTTCATGGCGACGATCGCGGGCGACGAGCGCATGAACGTTCTCGAGAGCGTGGACGGCGACTTTCTGAAGAGCCGCGGCGAGGAGTGTATGCGGTATTTTCTTGACAAATACGGAGACACGATCGACGTCGTCTTCTCGCACAACGATGAGATGACCATCGGCGCGCTCCCGGAGATCGAGAAGGCCGGGCTTGCCCCCGGTAAGGACCTCATCATCATCTCGATCGACGGCGGCCAGGAGGCGATCAACGTGCTCAAGGAAGGCAAGATCAACTGCGTCGTGGAGTGCACGCCGAAGCTCGGCAAAGCGCTCATGGAGACGGCTCTGCGGCTCAAAAACGGTGAGGGCGTGGAGACGGTGATCCACCCGGAGGAGCAGGTGTTCAGCGACGAGATGG
This sequence comes from Lachnospiraceae bacterium, assembly GCA_017551165.1. GTDB lineage: Bacteria > Bacillota > Clostridia > Lachnospirales > Lachnospiraceae > ISDg. Next base: position 3,669 of record JAFZMO010000045.1, on the reverse strand, counting down.
ACGTCTCGACGATCGCGCCGAGAGGATATTGATCCCGGCATAATTCATACATCCTTGCGGCGAAAGGAAGCTATATGGGAAAGGTGAAGAAGGAAAAAAGCATTCTCGGTCAGATCAGCAACCTGAGCTACCGGCTTGTTATGATGCTTGTGGTTCCCATTATCATAAGCCTTATTCTGATGTTATTTTACGCCGAAAAATACCACAACTCCATCGACCGGATGGAGACGGCGGCCAACCTTCAGACCATCGTGAAGGAGGAGATTCCCGAGACCGCGTGGAACATCGTGAGCGGACGCGAGACATTTTCCACGAGCGGCATATATAAATCGATCCGGAAAGTGAACGATACGATCGACACGATCACGGAGTCGGCGGACGAGGAAAACCGCCTCTCGCTGATCGTTGCGAGACGAACGATGCAGACGCTTGAGAACTACGTGGACCAGATTCGTGACAACATGGAGGCGAAGGTCCCGGTGGTCGAGAGCGAGGCTGTGATCGAGGAGGTCCGCGGTGTCGCATCGCTCGTGGACAGTATGCTGAACGAATATATCGCAAAGGAAATCAACTCCACCGCGCGCATGAGCGTCAGTCTGCGAATCTGGGTGCTGGCGACGGCGGTGGTGGAATTGCTGACCGTTATTGTGGCCTTGTGGGTTCGAGACCGGTCCGTGAAGGAGACCGCCACTTCCGTGCGGCTTCCGATCGAGCGGTTGGAGGAGGCTGCCGCGAGGATCGCGGAGGGCTCGCTGGACGAGAAGATTGCAGACACGGAGGTCACGGAGCTGCGGAACCTGACGTTTCAGGTTAACACGATGGCTGACCGACTGCAGGAGATGATGAAGAAGAGTAACCGCGACGCGAGAAGCCTGCGCAAGGCAGAGCTTCGCACGCTGCAGGCGCAGATCAACCCTCATTTTCTGTATAACACGCTCGATGCGATCGTGTGGAAGGCCGAGGCGGGAGAGAAGGATGAGGTCATTCAGTTGACGAGCGCTCTGAGCGACTTCTTCCGCATCAGTCTTTCGTCCGGTGCGGACTGGATCCCGATCAGCCAGGAGAAGAAGCACATCGAGGGTTATTTGAAGATCCAGCAGACGCGCTACCGCGACATCATGAACTACGAGATCGACATTCCGGACGAGCTCGACGATTTCTACATCCTGAAGCTTCTCCTTCAGCCTCTTGTGGAAAATGCGCTCTACCACGGAATCAAGATCAAGCGCGGCGGCGGAACGATCTCGGTTTCGGGCAGGATCGAGGACGGCTTCCTCGTGTTCAGCGTCCGCGACACGGGCCTTGGCATGACGCCCGAGCAGCTTGCGGAGCTGAATGAGAGAATGAAGGAAGGCCAGCCGACGATCAGCGCGGGAGGAGGCGGTTTCGGCCTTGTCAATGTCAATCTTCGCATCCGTCTGTACTATAACCAGACGGAGGGCCTTACGATAACGAGCGATGCGGGCGGCACCACGGTGAGCCTGCGCGTGCCGTGCAGAACTAAAGAGGAGATCAACGAAAATGAAAGTATTTCTGGTTGACGATGAGATTGTCGTGAGAGAGGGAATCCGCGAATCGTTTCCGTGGGACGACACGCCCTATGTTCTGGTGGGCGAGGCGCCCGACGGAGAGATGGCGCTCCCGATGATCCGCGACACCAACCCCGACATTGTGATCACCGACATCCGCATGCCGTTCATGGACGGTATCGAACTGTGCCGGATCATGCGCGCGCAGATGCCCTGGATCGGCATTGTTGTTCTGAGCGGTTACGATGAGTTTGAGTATGCGCGCCAGTGCATTCAACTGGGAGTGAGAGAGTATCTCTTAAAGCCGATCAACTCGGAGGCGTTGAAGGGCGCGCTCGACAAGGTGAGCGCACAGCTTCGCGAGGAGCGCAACACGTTCGAGCATGCGGCCAATCTTCGCGCCCGCATGGAGAGCGGCGGAAAGCTTGTGAAGGAGAAGCTCATCGGATCGTTATTTTCCGACGAGGCTGCGGAGAAGGACGCAGGGGACGTGCTGACGCAGCTGTCCTCGATGGGATGTCCCGTGCCGAAGCCTTTCTACACGGTGATCGACGCCGCATTTTCCCCGGTCGAGGAGGGACAGGCGGCGGCAGCGGCGCTTGCGGAGAGCAGCTGCGGGATTGCACAGCCTTCGCCGGGACGCGTCGGAACGAGATTCCTGGTGCTCGGTGACACCGCGGAGGACGCGGAGGAGCATGCGTACGCGTTCGCAACGACGCTTGTGCGCGAGCTTGAGCACACCGGCTCTTCGGAGATCCGCGTGGGCATCGGCGAGATCGTGGACAAGCCCGAGCAGATATACCAGAGTTTCCGCACCGCAAGACACATCCGCCACCTTTTGGTGGAGCGCTCCGACGAGAAGGCGATCATTCTCGGAGTACGCGAGATGGGCGAGCAGGCGGACGAGAAGACGCCCGCGGTGATCAGCGAGGCAAAATTGTATATTTCGCGGCATTTTACGAATCCGAACCTGATGCTTCAGGACGTTGCGAAGGCCGTCGGGATGAGCAACAGCCGCTTCTCCACCGTGTTCTCGCAGCAGACGGGGCAGACGTTTACGGAGTACCTGATGTACCTGCGCATCAAAAAGGCGAAGGAACTGCTCCGCACCACCTCGGTGAAGGGCTCCCAGATCGCGCGTGACGCGGGCTACAATGACTCGCATTACTTCAGTTATATCTTCAAGAAAAATACCGGTCTGACTCCGTCCGATTACCGGGCACAGTATCAAAATCAACCGGAATAAAACCATTTTCAACCGAATCGAAAATTGAATAATAAACACGGTATGATATCGAACCAAGTCGATATCAACCTGGATTTACCAGCGAACCCACATGCGATATCCTTACTTCGAAAGGTCGATGACGACCAAAAAGAAGGAGGATATAAGACAATGAGAAAGTACAGATCATTGTTGCTTGTGGGTTTACTTGTTGTTGCATGTCTTTTCGTTCTGACCGCATGCGGTAAGGACAAGGGAGACGGAAAGATCAAGATCGGCGTTGTCAACAACCCGCCGTCGGAATCCGGCTACCGTGAAGCAAACGTAAAGGACATGGAGAAGGTTTTCTCCGAGGCCAACGGCTACGAGCTGAAGACGTTCTACAGCGACAAAAATGATGACCAGCTTCAGGCTGCGAAGGGCTTCATCACCGACGGTGTTGACTACCTTCTGATCTCCGCAGCGGAGACGACCGGCTGGGACGATGTTCTGAAGGAAGCAAAGGACGCGGGCGTTAAGGTTTATCTCTTCGACCGCAAGATCAACGTTAGCGAGAGCCTTTACGAGGCAGCTGTTATCTCCGACATGGCGAAGGAAGGCGAGACCGCTGTAAACTGGCTCCTCGCTCAGAACCTTCCGGAGTACAAGGTTATCCACATTCAGGGCGCTATGGGTTCCGACGCACAGATCGGACGTACCGGTGCTCTTGACGCGCAGTTCGCATCCGGCAAGATGAAGAAGGTTGTTCAGCAGACGGCCGGTTGGGATGAGGCGGAAGCAAAGAAGATCGTTGAGTCCGTGATCAACAGCGGTGAAGACTTCAACGTAATCTACGCTGAGAACGACGGTATGGCTAAGGGTGCTGTGGCAGCTCTCGACGAAGCCGGCATCACGCACGGCGTTGACGGCAAGGTT
>JAFZMO010000001.1 GCA_017551165.1 Lachnospiraceae bacterium | reverse complement strand
CAATCTTCGACGTGAACTCCGAAGAACTGCTGCCATCCATAATGTACCGAAGCAGTGCTCGAAGCTCGCCCTCTGCTAACTCTCCGACATAGGAAGCATTGACAAACACGATTTCCGCGGCGTCATCCAGAATTAACGAACAATCTTCTGAAGATCGATGCTGAAAATGATATACCGGTAAATCTCTGTGAAACGGATCAAACGTACACACAAACATCACGATCGTTTTTCGAAGGAGCGTGTAGTCCTGAGACGGGGATAACAGATCCGTATCGATCGCACTTTGGTAGTAGCGTGCCCGTTTCGGAAGATGCGGCTTATCAGTCGTCTGCATTTCAACATCGTGTACCGTATTCGCTCGAAAACTTTAATCCTGTCGGTCTTCGCTTTATCCTCATAGTTTTCTCCCCTTCAATGTATCATAACTCCCCCGGAGATTCAACCGTTTTCAATCTCCCGATCCACCGGATTCAGCCTATCAGGGCCGGCTCTTTCCGACTAACTCATCGCCCACAACAACGCGCAGATCAGCACGGTAACTACCGAAATCCCGCTGAAGAAGGAAAATATGCCTCTGAGGCCTCGCCTCCTCCTTCCTCTGCCTTCCGGGCACACCTCTCCCGCAGCATATTCACCGCTCTCCTCCACATAGGTTCCGGACTCCCCGGGCAATTGGTACGAAGCCGTGCCTTGCATTCGGTCCGGTTCCCGTTCCACCGCAGTCAACATCTTCTGAACCGTATTCCCGTCCTCATGACTCAGTACATGGAATGCATAGCCACTGTAAACCGCCTGTGCATCCCGGGGATCCAGATATCCGAGCAACCAATCGGATAGTCCCCGCATTTGCGAAGGCAACGGTTGCTCATACTCGGGGCAGTAGATCAGCTCCACCTCACCGGTATCGCGCCTCAGGAAAATGCACGTCGGCTGCAGAACAAAGCTCTCCTCCCGCAACAGATATTTCTTGCTCTCCCCGATCCTCTCAAACAGTGAGGACAATATCCGCCGCAGTTCCGCTCCGGACAATTTCTGCCCAAGCAAACTCTCCGCAAGCGACAGGCAGCCGTCCACGGAATATCTCCTGAGGCACTCCCCGCACACCCTCATCGTCTGCATGGGAAGAACTCCCGGGATCACATTGTGGCTGAGCATTTCCTCCTCAAAGGATTTCTCTTCCGGCAGGTTTCGCAGCACCAAATACGCATGGTCCAACTCCGTCACACGCTCACTCTCTATCTCATACATGTCACAACGGCCTCTCTTTCCTCGTCACTCTTAGCGGGATACGCTATCGCAATCGATTCACGATCTCACTCAGTTTCTCCAGTACCGTACCAACGCCCTTAATCTGCATCCCGGTCTCTATCACCGCCGCATAGATCCTCGTCCTCAAGCCGACATCCTCGCAGGGCATCTCGCACGTAATCTCGTCGCTGAACCAATGTGTTGTCAGCGCCTTTCCGATGAACGGCATCGCCGTATCAGTCTTCAGCTTCATCGTAACCGATACCTTTCCTTCCCCGATCCGGACGGACTTGCCGTCGATCCGGCAGATCCAAAACCGTCCTTGACACAGTTCCTCCAGGTACTGTTCCATCGTCTCCTCATCCTCAGCGTCAGTATTCCGGAACCATCTCCTGACGATAGAACCCGACAACTTTCTCTCATACATCACCTTATGCAACGTGGGCTCCTCATCGTTGAGCACAAGTGCGCGGGTATCCTCGGCAATTCTTTCGGCAAGCGTATGCGCAACCGAGTAATCCCGCAAATACAACGCCATATCGATCATCAGGATAATGATCATCGTGATCATCGGCACGACAAATACCGCTTCCACGGTGAAGGATCCCCTCAGTGCAACCTCTGAGAGATGTCTCTCTCTTCTCGTACCTCTTCTCATATTGCACTCCCCTCAATCACAAGTTCTTCTTGCTTGGTCATTTTGCAGACGTATTGTTCTCTCCTACGGAACAACCCCCAACAGCAGCGAAACCGCAAGTCCTGCCGCCGCAAACGGATAAAACGGCACCGTGTCCTTCCTTCCGATCCGCCGGAACGCGATCAGCGCCAGCGAGACCGGAAGGAGGCACAGCAGGCTCACCATCAAGAAGAAGCATAATCCGCGAAATCCAAGTCCGAATCCCGCGATCAATACCAGCGCGGAATCCCCTGTCCCGATCATGTGCCACAGCAATCCGACTGCCAGAAGCAACAACCCCGGGATCAAACCAAACAGCCGTCCGCGCAAGGTTTCGGTGTGCGGCAATACCGCACCGACAAGCACTCCCGCAGCACCGGTCACAAGAAGTGCAACCGGTATTCTGCGCGAGCGAAGATCGCTGGAGGCACCGATGCCGATCAGCGTTCCCAGTGAGATCAATCCAATCAGATCACCGATCGGCATCCTCGTGTCCTCCTTCCTCTCCTCCGCACTTTTTGCATGCACGCAATCCTTTTTCCTCCGCCTCCGCGAGCGTCATGGAATTGACCGTCCTCTTCAGTTCACCGCAGGAGAGCGTCGTGTGGTATCGGTTTCCGTAGTCTGTAATGAAAACCGTATCCCCGAGCGGCAAATGATCACAGTACTCACAAGGACGGTACTTCTCGCCATCATTATTGCGGGCTGCCGCCACATCGACGAATGCGATCTGCCTCACGGAAACTTTCAGATACGAACACGTAGACTTTCGATGGTAAACGGTTCCACTGTCCGAGACATAAACCTTCTCTTCCTCTTCATCTTCCTCCTCCGAATCCCGGGATCGTATCTCCCTCTCACGCCCGCAAAAGCTCATCGACATCGCTCTTTGAACGACAGGAACCGACGCAAACCCAGGGATCCTGCTGACCGGTGTAAAGCGATAGGAAACCGTCAGCACCAGTTTGCCGTTCTCATCGTACATGGAACTTCCGGAGGTACTGACCCCCGACGCTCCTCCCCGGATCCACCCGATCCAGTCCGCATCGCCGATCTCTCTGCGCAGCAGGTATCCCATATATGCCTGCCCGGCCACTCGTCCGATCGCAGCATCAACTCCCAGCTCGGCCACAATATCGTCAGCGTCATCCGGAGTCATCGAGGATATCTGCGAGTAAACCGTCCCGTACTGCGACAATTGACGGACCACACGGTTCATTGCGACCTGCATGTCACTCTGGATCCGAAGAAACACAAACAACTGCAGAAACAGATACATCACGAGAAATGCGATCGGCACACACAGCGCCGCTTCCACCGTGAATGACCCTCGCATCGTTCTTCGTTCGTCTTTCCCCTTCATCCTTTTGCCCTCCTTCGTCCCCGCGGAATGAATCCGCACTCCATTTGCGCTCACGCGTCCTCTCTGACAACCATTTCAGGCCCCTCCCCCGGAGAAAGTGTGAAATAGTCAGCAGAAGCCCAAAACAGTTGTCAGGGAGGATGCGCCTCTCAGTATGAGAGGGCGCAGTCCTCATGTATCGTATAGGAGGTGATTCTGTCGAGGCCTGTCCCTCCGACGGAAAATGAGGTGTACAGCGCAGCGACTTCCGCCGTAACGCCCGCCTCAAATCCGTACACACAATCCCGTATCCGAAAGTCCTCATCAAACTCCGCACGAATGTTGGTCTGGATCAAATCCAACGCGCGCGCCACCATCGTGTCGGAATCGCGCAACAACATGAACAACAGAAGGTAATGCGTGTATCCGAGTTTCAGTCCCTCAGGCGGTTGATACTCCTTTGCGATCTCGATCCGCTTCTCCCTCGACATCAGGATCGAACCGGACAGTGGCAGTTGGAAGGAACCGGTTGTCACTACAAGAGGAACTTCCTTTCCCAACAGTATTTCCGCAGTCTCAAGATAGGCGTTTTGTATCGCCCAGACCACCGCGATCAGATACTGTACCACCTTGATCGCCACCGGAAACGGCACCGCCGAGAGCAACTCTGCAGCCACTGCAAGGGTCTCTGCCTGCTTGCCCGAATCCGTGAACACGTGCACGATATTCATCAGCGTACGGATCCCAAGTATGGCGAGAGTCGCCGACCTCTGATTCTGATCGTCACGGTATTTTCCGAACAGAAGGTACTCCTGCTCATAGTGCAGGACCCCTCGCGAAGACTCGTCCCGGAAATTCGACATGTGCGTTGAAAAATAGGCGATCAGCAGCAGTTTTTCCGAGAGCTCCTCGACACCGTTCGCGATCCGGTTCAACATCGCATGAAGCAGGTTTCCCTTCATCAGTTCCTGCAACAGACTGACGCTGAGAGCTCCGTCCTCAACGAGACCCGGAAACACATACAGGCTCCTCACATCCTCCTCGGCGAACGTGGAGGGAAGCTCCGGTTCCCACCGAATGGACGTCGTGGACAGCTCGATGTCCGGATCATAGGCTCCGCCGGTGATCCCGCCTGTCACGATGCTCTTCACCTTAGCCCAAAACGATGTGTTGTCGGCCGTTGACTTACGCACGGTTGTGTAGTCCAGTTCAAGTCCTTCGATGCTATACCCTGAAAACATGCGATCAAGTCCGCCGAGAGCATGCCAATCCGACAACTCGATCGGCGGATTCAGCATTTTCTCATAGATCGGTCTGAGAACCTCGATGTTCCGCTGCAGCGTCGCCTTCATTTTCGCAAAATCATAGGTCTTCACACTGTCCTTTGCGCCGACATACCCCTTCAATATGCGCAGTGTCTCCTGCATCGACTTGTAAATATCCTCATCGATCAGAGATTCACAATTCGTGAGATACGTCTCAAAGCTCGTCACCAACGGGCGAAACCGGTCCTGCATGGAGATCAGTTCATCGATGACAGGGATCGCCTCCTGTGAAGCCAGAAGGGAATCGTGAACCGCCGCGAAGAGCATGCCATATACGAGGCGAACTACCGGGTCTGTCATCTCACCTCCCGCGTCCGCAAGGTACCGGATCCTGTAGCACAACTCCCCGGACAACGTTACCACGTCCGTGTACGCGGGTTCCATCCGCTCGAAAAACATCGCGTTGTTCACCTTCACACTGCTCGCGGTCGGTGGTGATGTCACTGCTCTCTTGACAAATGTCGCCACTGCAGCCGGCTTGCCGTCGTCCTGAAACACCACTCCGCTTGAGTCAGTCTGGATTCCGTCGATCAGCTGCGTCAACCGCAGCAATTTGCTTTCAAACGCCGCCAGCTCCCTCTGAACTTTTTGTTGCTCTTCCAACGCCTCAACCGACTGCTCGGACTCCTTCAGCATCTTGACGGATCGCAACAGCAGTTCCGCCAGTTCCTGAATGCCGCTGATCGCTCCCTCCTCGATCATCTGATTCCGGCAGATCGCGCCTCCGCCGTCCAGCAGTTTCACTGTTTTGGTCAGCGCCACCTCGGACACATCGAAAGCGTAACTATAGTAGGAGCGGTCCTCATCCGGTGACCCATACTTCCCCGATTGCTCCGGCCGTCCCGATGCTTCAAGACAGGCCTGCATCTCTGTCGCGATGTCCACATCGTAAAGTCCGTACAATCCGTATTGATCAAACAGCGGTGCGTAGTATTCCCCCAATACCGACTCCGCTGCCGTCTGCACCTGTAAGCGCAGCATCGCGACAGCGCCCTGCTGTCTGGCAGATTCCAGACTCACCAGGATCAGGGACAGGATCAACACCGTGACGACCGTCATCAGGATCGTCACTGCACCGTCCATCTCGCGGAGGCGCGACCGGCGCGTGCCGGCCGTGCACACCTCCGCACACACGCAGGGGGTCATTTTACGATCGCCTCGGAGTTCAACTTGATCGAGTCAAACGCCGAGCTGACGATCGAAGAAATCTCATTCTTAAAGATCAAAACAAGGCCGATCAAAACGACCAGGATTAATACGACCTCGATCACGCCGATGCCCTGTTGATCCTCTTTAAAACTCTCCAAAACATTTTTCAACTTCCACATAAGCTTTTTCATTCGTCTTCTCCTCCGTTATTTTTGTTTTCAAAATGACATAAATGCCGGTATCAGGATCATCGCCAGAATGACGACAAGGATCCCGGCCATGGGCAGCAGAAGCTTCGTCCCTGCCTCCTCTCCCCGCTGTTTTGCCTGTTCTCTCCGGTCGCAAAATGCCTCCGCCGACTCCTTCCGAAGCAACGGCAACAGTCCCGCCGCGCCCTTCTTCAGGTTCTGCACGATCACCGATGAAAACCGCAGGTAGCGGATGTTCCCGCAGCGCTTTCCGAACTCCTCGTATGCTGTTTCCTCCGAAGTCCCGGCGGAGATCAGGTTGCGCGTGTGAAGCATCTCCTCGTACACATAGTGCATCTGACCGATGCTGCTGCGATGCCGCTCGTAATCGTCCACAATACGCTCCCATGCCAGCCGGATTGTCGAACCGGCTTCGATCAGCAGCGAGATCTTGCTCACCACCTCAGGGTAATCACGAAGCAACTGTCGCTCCCTCGCTTTGCGGTTTTGTTTTCTGCGCGATACGGCCAAAAGGCACAGCACGACTCCCACGAATCCCGCGTAAAGGAAGAATGTCCACGGCGAGTATCTTCTCTCCTCGTAAAATGTCACCTTCTCCTCACCGAGTTCCTCCGGCAGCCGGATCTGCGATTCATACGCCTGTTTCTGTGAGTACTCCGCCAGAAGATCCTCCAGCTCTCTTGCGCGATCCTCCGCCGTGCTCATCGACTCCGGACAAACACGGATCGGAAAACTCAAGGACTCCTCCCAGTCTCGGTACGTAAGAAGCGCCGTCAGCGTGACGATCGTGCCTTCATCCGCGCAAAGCTCCGGATGCACATGCCCGGCGTAATCCACGATCCGGTAATCCGAGGTGCTCCAGGATATTGCGATCGGTGTTCCGGCGATCTGTGTCGGCAGTGTCAATGAGCTTGTCACATGATCAGCACTCGGATTGGCACCGAGAATCTGCTGCAACAGTTCCTCCTCCGCATCAGCCACCCTGTCGCGGATCTCCTCCGCCGTCATTTGGCGCACCGCGATCGCCACGGAAATGTCGTACTGCTCATCTCCGCACTGTGCACGGATCCGCGCGATCCCCGTGCCGGAATCCGGCCGTTCGAGCTGATGCAACCGCGTCTGCGAAAAGCCGCCTGATGAAGCCGCAAGGAACAGCGCACCGGCCAGAGACAGGATCAATGTAAGAACGCCGATCCCGAACCAGCAGTCTCCTTCCGTCCGTTTCGCTCCCGGACGCTCGTTGACATACATTTCCCGGTAATACTGCTCCTCCGCGGAATCCACCCGCAGCCATCGCATGACACATCTCTTCAGCCTCGCGACGAGATACCCGCAATACAGCAATCGCTTCCATCCGCCGAACTTCAGCTCCGCGGGTTCCCTGCAAAGCGCGAGCAGTAGTCCTGCCGCTGCCGCAAGCAGCACCGCAACCGCCATCCATACGGCAACCGCAACCATACTCATCTCATTCCTCCGTCACACATCAATGCAGGCGATCCGCTCGGCGATCAGACAAAACATCCGGTACAGCAGGTACAGAAGAAACATGATCGCATGTCCTGCGATCCCCGCATACAGCGGCTCCAGAAACCCCGGCGAAAACACAAGAAAATACCCGAGCATCAGATACGGCATCACTTTCATGATCCCGACTTCCAGCTGTTTCGCGAGAAGGATCGTCTGAATCTCCCGCAATACCTCCTGTTTCTCATACAGTGTGTCCGTGACCGACCGAATGACCGCTGTGACATCACCTCCGGTTCGCTTGGCGATGGCGAATATCCCGGCAAATGTCCGGATATCCTCGACGCCGCTTCGCTCCCCGAACTCCTTGAAGACCTCCTCCACGTTTCCGCCGCTCGCAAGCTTGCGACTCATGCGTCGAAATTCCTCCACGATCGGCTCCTTCTCTTCGAACATCATCCGAAGATCCGAAGCCGCCTGAGTCACACTGTTTTCGATGCTGTAGCCGGCCTCCAGTGAGGCGAGCAGGCACTGCAGTCCGTCCCGAAAGTGCTCCTCCAGCTGCCGTTTTCTACGGCTGCGGATCACGTCCCGCTCCCGGTACATCCGCACAGCCGTCATCGGCGCCAGCACCAGCAGGCTCATCCAGCTCTGAAAGAACAGCTCCGCCGTCGCGATGCAGATGCCGACATGCTTCATCACATAGCGTAAAATCCTCATACCGCCGCCTCACGGGAACGAGGAGCGCCTCTCCGGTCTGCAAGCGTCAGGCCCGCTGCCAGCAGCTTGTTCCTCCGCCGCAGACCGTTCCCGGTTGGCTCCAATTCCCCTATGATCATCCCATCCGCCGTCTCTCCCCTCTCCCGAAAACGAAACAGCGGATTAAGAATAATCTCTCCGTCCACGCAGGCAAGGACTTCCGTGATCTCCAGAACGCGTCTCGTCCGATCACGCAGCCTTCCCAGCTGAATAATGATCTCGATTGCCGAGGCAATCTGTTTCCGAACTGCCAAAAGAGGGATTTCCTCCCCTAACAGAGTCATAGTCTCAATGCGGGACAGCATATCCGCAGGCGAATTCGCATGCCCCGTGCTCATGCCGTTGTGCCCTGTGTTAAGGCTCTGCAGCATATCGATGCTGGCAGCATCGCGCACCTCACCGACAACGATCCTTGAGGGACGCATTCTCAGGGACGTTTTGATGAGGTCCCGGATCGTGACCGCGTGGTTTCCCTCCATGTTGGCATTTCGCATCTCCAACCGCACCAGGTTCGGTATGTTGGAAATCTGCAATTCCGCGGAATCCTCGATCGTCACAACGCGCTCGTCCGATGGAATGTAGTCCGATAGCGCGTTCAACATCGTAGTCTTCCCCGAGCCGGTACCGCCGCTTACCACAATGTTGTAGCCTGCGAGCACAAGCGTCCTGAGAAACTCCGCTGCCTCCTGCGAGATGGACCCGAGCCGGATCAAGTGTTCCATCGTGATCCGCTCCTTCGGGAACTTCCGGATCGTCACCGTCGGCCCGTTCAAAGAGACCGGCGGAAGCACCACGTTCACACGGCTTCCGTCCTTCAGTCTCGCGTCCACGATTGGATTGGCCTCGTTCACCACCCGGTTCACTCCGGCCGCGATCTTTTGGATCACATCGTCCAGTTTTTTCTCGCTTGCAAACCGCGCGGGGCTCCGGTACAATTCTCCGTCCTTCTCGTAAAATATGTTGCTCGCACCGTTCACCATGATCTCCGTGATATCGGGATCATCCATCATGTCCTGAAGCACATCGAGCCCTCGCAGCGCATTAAATACATCCCGCTTCGCGACGACGCGCTCCTTCGCGGTGATCCTGCGGGTGGCGGAAACCTCGCGGATCCGCTGTTCGATCAGCTCCCGCAGCTCTGCGTCGGACAGCTCCTTCGAGCCGTCGATCCTCTCCATCACCGCCTCCGCAAGGGTCACCCGCAATTCTTCCCTTCGGTTGTTCATACCGTTCTCCCCATCTGACATTTTCTCTATTCCTCAATCGACGTGATCACCCCGCCGCCGAAGTCTCCGCCGTCCGCAGCCGCTCCGCAAGCCCCTCCTCGCGAAGCATCCTCTCGAGCGTTGCGAACCGCTCCCCGGAACGGCTTCCGACCACGTACAGCGACTCGCAGTTTTCCGCGAGAGCGGGTTGCGGGGAGGCCCCGAAATCGATGACCAGCGCCGCGTACCCCACAGCCTCCACACCTGCGAGGAACGCCTGCGCGTCCTCCTCCGTGAACTGACCGTAATCCGAAAAGCAGGTGTATCCGCTGATGATCTTGACATTTCCCGCGGAGCGAAGACAGAACCGTTCATGCCGGTGCCATTCGCTGCCGTACTCCTTCAGAAGATACAACAGCTCGGAGACGTCACTCTCCCCCGGTTTCCAGTCACGCGTCGCATCCGGCCACGGATTGACGCACAGAAGAAGTGTCTTCCCGGCGACGGCATAGCGCTTCGCGATCTGCATCGCATACACCGAGCTGCTCGCGCCGTCCAGCGCCAGAACCCCCGTGCAGCGACACTCCGTTCGCTCTGCAGGCTCCTTCACGACCTTCGGCGCCGTGCCCAACACCTCACCGAGAAGTCGAAGCATCTGATCGACGGGCTGGTATGCAAACACATATCCCGGCTCCTTGCCCCGCTCCCACTCCGTGGTCAGCGTCCACACGGGGATCCTTCGCCCCGCAAGCTCCGCGAGCACGCGCTCCCTCGTCTCCGGCGTGTCCCCGCCGCAGGTTTCCTCCCACAGAAGAAGCGCCTTAACGCGGATGTGGTCCTCCCAGGCCTCAAACTCGCGGACCGAGGAAAATCCCGCTGCGGCAAACCCTTCCGGCACCCCTTTCTGCATCGTCAGCGTAAGTCGCTCCAGATATCTCGGATCCGGAGCTATGATCGCAATCGTTTTCATCTCATCTCTGTCCCCCGCTCGTGTTTTTTGTGCCGCCATCATAACGCTGCGCCCCTCTCTGCGTCAACGTCTATAATTCGTTACGAATTCTTTTCGGCACTTTTCAGCCGTCCTGAAAATCCTTAGTGCACATTGCCATGTACAACATATACAACGGTTTTCATTTTCCGAAAAATGTTGCACAAGCCGCCTATCCCGATTTTGTGCATAACGCCTTATCCGGGAAAGGCAACAAAAGAAGGCCTCCGACATTCCGCCGGAGGCCTTCTGATCAACTGATTCAATTATTCGGAAAATACTCCCGCCCGCTCATCAATACTCAGGCATTGCCGGAGCAGCCGGAGCAACAGGCTCCTTCTTGATGGCAACAACCGCCTCGGTCGTGAGGAGAGTTGCCGCGACACTGGTCGCATTCTCCAATGCGCAACGCGTAACCTTAACGGGATCGATGATGCCGCTGGCAACCATGTCAACATACTCGCCGGTGTAAGCGTCGAAGCCCATGCCGTCCGCAAGGTTCATAACCTTGTCAACGATGACCGTTCCCTCGTAGCCTGCATTGGCCGCGATCGTGAGAAGCGGAGCCTGAAGAGCCTTCAGGATGATGTTTGCACCGGTCTTCTCGTCGCCCTCAAGCGTGTCCGCAAGAGCCTTAACCTTGCTGATCGTGTGCAGGTAAGCAGAGCCGCCGCCTGCGATGATGCCTTCCTCAACCGCTGCCTTCGTAGCGTTGAGAGCATCCTCGACACGAAGCTTAGCTTCCTTCATCTCGGTCTCGGTCGCAGCACCTACGCGGATAACCGCAACGCCGCCCGCGAGCTTCGCGATACGCTCCTGAAGCTTCTCCTTGTCGTAGGAGGACGTCGTGTTGTCGTACTGTGCACGAAGCATTGCGATACGGTCTGCAACGGCCTTCTGGTCGCCCTCGCCGTCAACGATCGTCGTGGTCTCCTTGAGAACCTTAACGCTCTTCGCGCTGCCGAGCATCTCCATCGTAGCGTCCTTGAGCGTGAGACCGACCTCCTCGGTGATCACGGTACCGCCCGTGAGAACTGCGATATCCTGCAGCATATCTTTTCTTCTGTCGCCGTAGCCCGGAGCCTTCACAGCAACAACCGTGAACGTTCCGCGGAGCTTGTTGAGGATCAGCGTCGAAAGAGCGTCGCCCTCGACATCCTCGGCGATGATCAGGAGCTGCTTGCCGGTCTTCACGATCTGCTCGAGAACCGGAAGGAGATCCTGGATGTTGCTTACCTTCTTATCGGTAAGAAGGATGAACGGATCCGTGAGAACCGCCTCCATCTTGTCCATATCGGTAGCCATGTATGCGGAAATGTATCCGCGGTCGAACTGCATACCCTGTACCACGTCAAGCTCGGTCTTCATCGTCTTGGACTCTTCGATCGAGATAACGCCGTCCTTGGAAACCTTCTCCATCGCGTCCGCAACCAGCTCGCCGACTTCCTCACTGCCCGAGGAGATCGTAGCAACCTTTGCGATGTGGGACTTGCCGGTGACCGCGGAGCTCATGCCCTTCAGCGCCTCAACGGCAACGTCCGAAGCCTTCTTCATACCCTTGCGGAGAACGATCGGGTTAGCGCCCGCAGCGAGGTTCTTCATACCCTCGTTGATCATCGCCTGCGCAAGCACCGTAGCGGTCGTGGTACCGTCGCCGGCCACGTCGTTGGTCTTCGTCGCAACTTCCTTCAGAAGCTGTGCGCCCATATTTTCGAACTTATCCTCGAGCTCGATCTCCTTCGCGATCGTAACGCCGTCGTTGGTGATCAACGGAGCGCCGTAGCCCTTCTCGAGAACAACGTTTCTTCCTTTCGGTCCGAGCGTCACCTTAACGGTGTCCGCAAGCTGATTGACGCCGCTCTCAAGAGCCTTTCTCGCGTCAACATCATATTTCAAGATCTTAGCCATATGTCATGCTTCCTTTCCTAACCGCATCATGCGGAAATTCTTGATCACTCCACAACGAGCGCAATGATATCGCTCTGCTTTACGACGATATATTCGTCCTCACCGAGCTTGACATTCGTTCCTGCGTACTTCGAGTAGATTACCTGATCGCCTTCCTTGACCTGCATGGTCACTTCCTTGCCGTCAACCATTCCGCCGGGGCCTACAGCCACAACGATGGCTTCCTGCGGCTTCTCCTGCGATGCAGTCGTAAGGATGATACCGGACTTCGTGGTCTCTTCCGCGGCCTTCTGCTTCAAAACAACGCGATCGCTCAAAGGTACTAATTTCATGGTAAAGCCCTCTTTCCATTCTGAATTTGCCATTTCTGACACCGCTAACAGTTATAGCACACCTTGTTAGCACTGTCAAGTATTGAGTGCTAATTCTTGGTCAAACTTTTCGGAAAATAATGCCCCCGCCCCTTGACTGGTAAACGGCATTTACCGTATAATAAAATAACGCGATCATCTCGCGGAAAATAATAATGGGGGGATTATTTCTATGATGAAATCCAGTTTCACAAAGAGACATCTATGTCTCGTTCTCGTCGTTCTGTTAGTTTTGTGCAACAGTCTGAGCACTGTTGCCATGGCTTACCCGGTGATTCCCAAGCCCACGCTCTCTACGACGTCCGGGCTCTTCGCTTACAGCGGAGGCGAAAGGAGAATTACCGTAAGCAATGCCGAAAGAGTATCGGCGTCTTGTCCTGTCTCCTGGGTTACTCTCCGAACCTCCGGCAACTATGTTTATGTGACCGTGACAGCCAACAAAGGCAAAGCTGCCAGACAAACAACCGTTTCGATTTCCACAAATGCCGGAACGCTCAAATACGCGGTAACTCAAACGAATAATTTTGCTATCTACATAACATCGCCGGACTCCCCTACAACCAATCTCTATGAGAACGGGGCGACCGCGAATGGAGACGCGGTAAGTTGCACACTCTATACAAACGCCTATGGCGCCACGCGCGTCGTCTCCAATGTATCATGGGCTAAACCTATTCTGAGTATACAGTCAAAAAAGATAACAGTTACACTTTCTCCGAATTATACCAACAAGACACGACAAGCAACCATTACCGTGTATGATCAGTTAAACCAGTCGAAATCGGTGACGATCAGCCAAGGCCCATGGTATGTAGATATTTATAACAAGTCTTTAGTGACTCCGGCAACCGCGTTGCCTACTACATTCAGTCAGGAAACGAAGGATGCCTATTATAAACTCATCTCCACTCCTCTCGCCGAGATAACGGAAAAAGACTGCAAAAAGTTCGCAACTATGGTGGCCGTTGAACTGAAGACTTACTCACCGACGATCATATATGCCGAAAGCACCGTCGGTTATCCGGTCATCGAAGACTGTAAAACCAAAACGGAGACCGAACATACCAGTCTTCTGTTCCTTAAAGACGGTTCTGTCCTGTTTGACAAGAGTCGTTTAAAAGCATGTTCCGATGATGCTGGAAGGCAACTTGCCAAAGATATCGTTTACGCTGTCCGCAGGCTTTGGCAGAAGGACTACGGAAAATACAACGGAAACAAATATCAGTATGTGATAAAATACAGTGTTGACAATTTTAAACTATACTGGCAGACAGGCGACTATTATAAGCAAATAGTTGAGCGAGATGCGTACTTGTCTACCGATCTTTTCATAATCTGGCTGGATGCTCAGCTAGACAAATAATCACCCAAAAACGCTGCAGGCATCGAGCTTGCAGCGTTTTTCTTTCCTGTTCATCTACCGTACAGTGATCTCTTCGCCGACGCTGAAATAGGTCAGGCGGTCACCGAGGATCGGTTTCATGATCTCGTATGCGGGCATGCCCGTGCAATGTCCCGTATAGCAGCGGATCGGCAGCCGGCTCAACTCCTCCGCCGTCTCGCGGATCGTCGCGATCTCCGCCTCCGTGTACGGCTCGCGCTTCATCATGTGGAAGCCGCTCACGAACGCGTCGGGGTATGCGCCGAAGATCTCGCGGTATCGATCAAGGATATTGAGCACTCCGTTGTGCGCGCAGCCGCCGATCAGCACACTGCGCCCGTCCTCACGCACCACGACATACTGCTCGTGGTCGAAGCAGTCCTGCTCAAAGCCGTCTGCAGTCTTTCTCTTCAAAATCCGGTTCCCCTCCGGCCACAGCCGCCGCCCGGTCACGCCGCCGAACACGCACACGCCGTCGCCGAGCTCCGTCACTGTGTCCCCGCGGAGCAGCCGCGTCTGCGGGAAGGCGAGGATCGCCTTGTCGATCCCGATGTATTTTTCGCCGTCGCGAAGGTTATAGTACTCTCCGCCGGCCAGTTCATTCAGATAGATCGCCGCGGTTTCGTTACACGCGGCGAAGCTCATCGCGCCGCCCGTGTGATCATAGTGTCCGTGCGAGAGGATCACCGTGTCGATCGCCGCGAGGTCCACGCCGAGCGCCTTCGCATTGTCCCACGTCAGCCCGCTCGCGCCGGTGTCCACGAGCAACTTTCGCTGTGCCGTCTCTACGTAAAATGAAAGCCCGTGCTCATTGACAAGGCAGCATTCTTCCGGCCGGCACTTCCCACCGGAGTTTTCTCCTCTCGCGGGAAGATCTTCCATCAAAACAAGAATACGCATGGGACACTCCTTTTCCCAAATGGTAACAGGTGACAAAAGAACCGTTCCCTGTCACCTGCCAAATCACTGAAGCTGATTATCTGGTCTCGGCCTTTGTCCAGGAGCCGTAGCCGATCGGGCAGCTCCAGCTGTCGCCCGTGCTGCGCTCGGTGACTTCCACCCAGACGATCCGCCGCACCATCGCGGGCGTGAGCACGGTGCCGTCGAGCGTCTTCTCCGCCTCGCGGTACTCGCGCGCCACGCGCAGGCTCACCAGAAAATGTTCTGTATCATAGTTGACCCAGTCCTCGACCGGGCAGTAGGTCTTCACGGAGCCGTTCGTGTTGGCGATCCGAAGGCTTCCGAGCGACAGACTGTCGATGCAGGAGGTGCCGGCATACAGCAGGCCTCCCTTGATGCTGATCGGCTCAGTCTCACTGCCGGTCTTGCTGTCGAGGATCGCAAACGTATCGACCGTGACATCCCCATTTCCCGAAACGTGCACATCGATCGCAACCTCGGTGCGATCGCCCGCCTTCGCCAGATAGGAATAGCGGGTCCCGTCGGAACCGTCGACGGCGATGTCGGTTGTCACTGCGGGACTTAACGTTTCGTACACACGCTCGGTCTTGTATGTGTCACTGTTCTTCGCCTTCTCCGTGACGGCGCTCGCGAAACTTTGCTTCTCGCCGCTGTAGCGATACTCGCAGTCAATCTCGCGGTCGGCCGAGTACAGACGCACGATGAGGCGTCCCTCGTTGGTCGACAAAAACTGCGCCACAAGCGTACCGTCCGACAGGCTCACGGTATACAACAGTTTATAGAGCGTCAGGGGCGTCTCGTAGTCCTGCAGCTCCACGTAGCGGGACACCGTGAGATTCGGCATTGACTCCGTATTGTCCGTGTTGTCCGTATTCCCGGTTTCCCCGGTGTTCTCCGTATCCCCGGTGTTTTCCGTATTTTCCGAGTTCTCTGCATTCCCGGCATCCGCAATATCCACGGGGATCGTCGCGAGAAGCCATGTCCGCTCCCCGCACTGCGCATACACGCCGCACGACTTCCCGTTGAGCTGACGGTACAGTCGGAGTGCCGGAGCCCGCTCCCCGAGATCCAGCGTAAACTCGCCCGTGTACACAAGCGCACCGTTCTCATCGGTCGCGCTTCCGAGCAACACGGTTCCGAGCGGGATTTGGGAAGACGTGAGGACACTGTCGGTATACCCGCTCACCTTCCAGCCGGAGTTCTCCTCCGGGGTGAGCGTCAGTCGCGTGACCGTCTTCGGCGAATCGCCGGGAAGCTCGCCCTCTACCGGCAGCCATCGCCCGCACGCCACAGGCATTTCCACATTGGTTTGCGTAATCTCATCCGTAAAATCGAGATACACGTATTTGCGATATTTCGGGCGGGTCAGCTGTCCGTCCTCCGCGCGGTCGCCCTCGTACAGATCGTCAGAGAGGTACAGCGACGAGGCAAATCCGCCGACATTTCCGCTCTTGAGCGCCACAGGCAGCTGCGCGGTCACTGTGGTGCCGTCGTATCCGAACGCATACTCCGTCGTGAGTCCCTCCAGAAGGTACTTCGAGCCGTCCGAGCGGACACGGTTGTCCTCGTCGACGGTAAACGGCATCTCGCCGGAGAAGTCCGCCGTCTCGATCACAACATCGCCGAGCGTATCACGGAGCGTCTGCAGCAATGCCACCTGCGTTCCGTTCGTGACGCAGCGGAGGCGATAGCGGTACCCGTCCTCGCCGAGACCCGTGCGCTCCCACTCGAGCTGTCTCGTCTCACCGTCGCGCGCCACATCCACGTTCACGGTGTATCTTCCCTCCGGAAGTCCGGTGCTCGTGGCGGGCGCTATGTAGCTTGCCACCGAAGCCACACGGTCCTCCGCGCACCAGGTATCATTGACAAGACGGAAAATGTGCCTGCTCGAGTATTGTTCCTTCTCTCCTCCCGCCGTCTTCCGGTCAATGTAGACGTTGAGCTGCAGCGTTCCGTCGTCGTCGATGTCGAGAAGCACAAAGCTTGTCGTGCTGTCCGTAGGCGGCAGCTCAAATCCTACGCTGACGCCGTTTGTCGAGGTGTCGGACCCGATGTACTGCACGTTGGTCGCGCGATCCCCGTCCGACTCCGGCCAGGAATCGATCAGCGTCGCACCGTCCGGCGTCTGCAGGTAGACCTTGCGGACGCCCTGGTCCGTCTCCTTCCATATGCGCATCCACAGCTCCCCGCCCAGGTACAGCCGCATGTCGCCAGTGTGCACGCCGTTCTCATCGATCGGCACCTCAAGCCTTGCGATCACATTCCCGTTCTGCCCGCGGCGGAGTTCCGCGCCGTATTCACTCTTCACGAAACATAATGAGGTATCATTATCCGTCGTGTTGTTCTTCCTCGTGCAACCTGCGACACAGACGGCCAAAGCCGCGATCAGCAGGCACAAGGCCGCACTCCGGAGAAGTGTCCTCCTCATCGATTGTATGTCAACATTCCACATGTGTTGCTCCCCACTCCTGACTGCCCGCACAGGGGCACATTTTACGCTCCCTAAGTATACCCTGTTCGCTTACATTTCTCAATATTTTTTCTTGAAAACGCGTTCTTTCAATGCTACAATAAACCTATGAATATTCATGCGGGCGAGGCGACGGCCCGTCCGAAAACAAAGGAGGTATTTCCCATGGGCAAATTTGTGATCAAGCAGACGAAGACCGGCGTTAAGTTCGACCTCAAGGCTACGAACGGCCAGGTTATCGCTACGAGTGAGGTTTACACGACACTTGCTAACTGCAAGAAGGGTATCGCCAGCGTTCAGAAGAATGCAGCGGTTGCCGCTATCGAGGATCAGACCGTTGAGGGTTACAAGACGGAGAAGAATCCGAAGTTTGAGATTTACACCGACAAGGCAGGCGAGTTCCGTTTCCGCCTGAAGGCTACGAACGGCCAGATCGTTGCTGTCGGCGAGGGTTACACCACGAAGCCGAACTGCGAGAAGGGTATCGCCAGCGTTCAGAAGAACGCGGTTGACGCTGCGATCGAAGTTGAGTAAAGAATCGTAATTGACGAACCAAAAAGGGTGGCAAAAGAAGTCTTTTGTCACCCTTCAGACTGAAGACAATCGCGATTTTGGAAACGTTCCAAAATCGCGATGTTTTTATATATTCCTATGCGTTGTTGAACGAAAAGCGCCAATTTCGCCCCAAAAACGTGTCAGGACCGTCCAACTTCCCCATCCGATCCAGCATCTTT
>JAFZMO010000044.1 GCA_017551165.1 Lachnospiraceae bacterium | reverse complement strand
GCTGCCGCCTCGCCCCCGTAAACCGCACGAATGATGATCTTGGATCCCGATGCCGCCTTCACAAGCGCCTCTTTGATCTCTCCGTTGCCCGTCAGGATCACCGTTCCCTCCGGGTCCGGGATCACCGGGACAACCGGCTCGGCCGGCTCGACGATCGCAACATCTTTCACGGAAAATCCGTTGAAAATATTCACAAAGATCGGGGCCGATCCGTAGTTCTCCTCCAGGAATTTCCGCAGTTCATCCACAGGATATTCAACCCGGACGAGGTCTCCCGGCACCGCATCTTCTGCAAGCTTGATCATATAGGAAGAATCCGCAGCCCACGTTCCGTCAAAGCACAGGCCTCCGATCTCCCAACCGGCACTTATATTGTCCGGACCGCAAACGGCACGGATGACGATCTTGGATCCCGAGGCTGCCGCCTTCACTTCCTCCGTGATATCTCCGTTGGCCGTCAGGATCACGGTTCCTTCCGGGTCCGGGATCTCCGGCGTTGTCGGCTCGGTCGGTTCCGTCGGCTCCGTGGGCTCTGTCGGTTCCGTCGGCTCCGTGGGCTCGTCCGGCTTGGCCGGCTCCACGATCGCGACATCCTTCACGACAAAACCGTTACAGAGGTTTACCTTGACCTCGCTTGATCCATAGGTCTCCGACGCATACTTCAGCACTTCATCCACAGAGAACTCGGCACTTACGAGTTCTCCCGTAACCGGATCGTGATCCAGAACGATCCAGTACTTCTCCTCAAGCGCCCACGTCCCGTCAACACAAAGTCCGCCGATATAATAGTTCGGGATCGCCATTGTTTCGTCGTCGCAAACCGCACGGATGACAAGCTTTGATCCGGAAGCCGCTTGCGCCATCGCCTCGCTGACGCTTCCGTTGTTCGTCAGGATCACCGTACCCTCCGGCTTGGGAGGCTCGACGATCGAGACATCCTTCACGTCAAAACCGTTATAGATGTTCACCTTGATCTCGCTCGATCCGTAAGTCTCCGACGCATACTTCCGTACTTCGTCCACATAAAATTCAGCACGTATGATTTCTCCCGCAACCGGATCGTGATCCAGAACGATCCAATACTTCTCCTGCGCCTCCCATGTTCCGTCAACACAGAGTCCGCCGATATGCCATCCCGAGTTCGCCTTCGCCTCGTCGAAACAAACCGCACGGATGACAATCTTTGACCCGGAAGGCGCCTTCGCCATTGCCTCGCCGACGCTTCCGTTGCCCGTCAGGATCACTGTCCCTGTCTCTTCCGAATTAGCAGAATCACCTTCTCCGTCGGCCCGTACCGTGCGCATCATCGCTGCCAGGGATACAACGAACGCAAGCACCGCCAACCATACAACCACGTCTCTTCGTTTCATAGACACCTCCCGTGAATGATCGTTTCAGCAAACGTGATATATTTACACTTTCCCAATGAATTAAGTATATAATCACATATCGGTGAAGTCAACGAAAAACTATGCCGCACATAAAAAACCGCACGAAACCGAAGTCTCGTGCGGTTATGAACAAATGCATTTTTTACAGTCCGTAACGGTCTGCCTTCTCGTCTACGATGAGGATCTTGCCCTCGCCTACGAGGCGGCGATCCGAGTGGATCGTGTCGCGGCTCTCGACGATGCAATTCTCGATGTAGGTGTTGTCGCAAATGTGCACATCATTCAGGATGATGGAATTCTTGATGGTTACGTTGTTTCCGACGTATACCTTCTTGAAGAGCACGGAATTTTCCACAACACCGTTGACGATACAGCCGGAGGCAACAAGGCTGTTGCGTACGACCGCGTCGGGATTGTACTTGGCGGGCGGAAGGTCGTCCACCTTGGAGTAGATGTCCGGATACTGACGGAAGAAATAGTCGCGGATCTCGGGACGGAGGAAATCCATGTTTGTCCGGAAATAATCCTCTACCGTCGCGATATTGCTCCAGTAGCCTTCCATCCGATATGCGCAGATGCGCTTGCTCGTCTTGTAACGCATCAGCACGCCGCGCACGAAATCATAGTTGTTGTCCGCGATGCAACGCTCGAGAAGCTCGATCAGGAGACGTCTGCGCACCACGTAGATGCCCGTCGAGACAAGCATGTTGTCCGACTGCAGCGGCTTCTCCTCGAACTCGATGATGCGGTCGTCGGAGTCGGTCGTCACCGTACCGAAGCGGGAGTTATCCTGCCCGGACGGAAGCTTCGTCACTACGACGGTGATGTCCGCCTGCGTATCGATGTGGCGGTTGATCACCTGATTGTAATCCAGCTTGTAAATGCCGTCGCCGGACGCGATGACCACGTACGGCTCGTGGCTGTTGCGCAGGAAATCGAGGTTCTGATACATGGCGTCTGCCGTGCCGCGATACCAGAAACCGTTCTCCTGGGTGATCGTCGGAGCGAAGAGATACAGACCGCCCTGCTTACGACCGAAATCCCACCATTTGGAGGAATTCAAATGCTCGTGCAGCGAGCGGGAGCTGTACTGCGTCAGCACCGCAACCTTCTGAATATGCGAGTTCGTCATGTTGGACAGCGAAAAATCGACGCTTCTGTAGCTGCCCGCCACGGGCATCGCCGCGATCGCCCGGCGACTCGTCAACTCCTGCATGCGGCTCGAATTGCCGCCGGCTAAAATGATACCGATTGCTTTCATGATTCGTCACCTGCCTTTATCAGACTCTCGCCGCTCGGAAGCGCGCCGTTCGGATAATCCTCCTCGCTCGTGCTGCCGAGAATGACGGTGTTCTTGCCGATTGTCACGCCGTTCGGTACAACGGAATCCTCACCGATGGTGACAAGGCCTTCGCTGTAAATATGCGGTTTCCACGTGTTCGGGACTTCCTCGCCGATGCCGAGCTTGCAGTTGTCGCCGATAACGACATTTTCCGCAATAATGGCCTTCTCGATGTAGGTGCCCTTGCCGACGGTCGAGCCCTTCATGACGATCGAGTCGCGCACCACGGCGCCCTCACCGATCGTCACGCCCTCGCCGATGACGGAGTTGTGAACCTCACCGTAGACCTCTGTGCCCTCGCCGATGATGGCGCGGTTGATCACCGCGGTGTCCGCGATGTACTGCGGGCGAATGACCTCGCCCTTGGTGTAGATCTTCCAATACTCGTCGTACAGGTCAAACACCGGAACGATATCGATGAGCTCCATGTTGGCCGCCCAGTACGAACCGAGCGTTCCTACGTCTCTCCAGTAGCCGTTGAACTCGTACGCGAACACGCGATCGCCGCGGTTGTGGCAGTACGGGATGATGTGCTTGCCGAAGTCGCATCCCTCCTGCTCGGACAGCGTGATCAGAGCCTCGCGGAGCACCTTCCACGTGAAGATGTAGATACCCATCGACGCCAGATTGCTGCGCGGATTGGCCGGTTTCTCCTCAAACTCGCGAATGCGCATGTCGTCGTCGGTGATGACAACGCCGAAGCGGCTCGCCTCCTCCCACGGAACGGGGATCGTCGCGAGCGTCACGTCCGCATTGTTACGCTTGTGGAAATCGAGCATCTCCTCGTAATCCATCTTGTAAATGTGGTCACCGCCGAGCACCAGAACATACTCCGGGTTGTAGTATTCCATAAACCGGAGATTCTGGTAAATGGCGTTCGCGGTACCGGTGTACCACTCGGCCTCCGTGCTCTTCTCGTACGGCGGCAAAATGGAGACACCGCCGATGTTTCGGTCAAGGTCCCACGGGATGCCGATCCCGATATGTGTGTTCAGCCGCAGAGGCTGGTACTGCGTCAATACGCCGACCGTGTCGACGCCGGAGTTGATGCAGTTGCTCAGCGGAAAATCGATGATCCGGTATTTGCCGCCAAACCCTACCGCGGGCTTGGCAACGCTCTGCGTCAACACGCCGAGACGCGAGCCCTGTCCACCGGCCAGAAGCATGGCGATCATTTCTTTCTTAATCACCTACCCACCTCCTCTTCATAATGAAATGACGAAGAGGAGGTCGACCGCGCGAGGATTACGCAGCGCGGGCGGGCAACCGCGAAAGCGCGCAGCGATTTCGCGATACCTTCCTCTTTCATCTCAATTTATAATGGTATATTGTATCACAAGAATGCTCAAAAAGAAACGCATTTTCGCCCATTTTCTGTGTATTTTGACGAGGTTTTTCAACGGGTTACGGAAAATCTGACACTTTTTCCCGCTTTCCGTTCCGATTGACCGTAAGAGGTGATTGAAAAATCCGCAAAACATGCTAAAATTAGATGGGTTCGTGTGCCCTCCGCTCAGGAGGATCTTGCCGCGGATCCGAATCTTCCTGCAATGGAGAAACCTATGTTTGAATTGGATCTCAACAAGCCTGCAAGCGTGTACTTCATCGGCATCGGCGGCATCAGTATGAGCGGCCTCGCCGAGCTTCTGAAGACCCGCGGCTTCACCGTGAGCGGCTCTGACCGCAGCGCATCCGACATCACCGATCACCTCAATGCCACAGGCATCCCGGTAGCCATCGGACAGCGCGCCGAGAACATCGGCGACGGCATCGACTGCGCAGTGTACACGGCAGCCGTACACGCTGACAACCCTGAATATATGGAGTGCGTAAAGCGCGGTATCCCTCTGATGGATCGCGCGGAACTGCTCGGCAAAGTGTCCCTGGCATACCCGGTTTCCATCGGCGTATCCGGAACCCACGGCAAGACGACGACCACCTCGATGATCGCCATGATGCTGCTCCAGGCCGGCATGGACCCGACCGTATCGCTCGGCGGCAAGCTCGACGCGATCGGCGGCAACATCCGCATCGGCAACTCGGACCGCTTCCTCTTTGAGGCGTGCGAGTACACGAACAGCTTCCTCAAGTTCTTCCCGACCGACATCTGTATCCTGAATATTGACGAGGACCACCTCGATTTCTTTAAGGATATCAACGATATCCGCCACTCGTTCCGCCTCTTCGCAGAGCGTCTTCCGGAAAATGGCCGCCTGATCATCAACGGCGAGCTCCCGGACCTCGAGGCCTTCCTGAGCGGTCTTCACGCCGAGATTGTGACCTACGGCGTCTGTCGCGACGGTCAGACTCCCGCGGACGTGCCGTACACCTATGCGGCGACCAACATCACCGCGGACGAGCTCGGACATCCTTCCTATGATCTGTATGTGCGCGGCGAGCTTCAGGGACGCATCCGTCTCTCGGTTCCCGGCGTACACAACGTATCCAACAGCCTTGCAGCGATCGCAGAGTGCACCTTCCGCGGCGTGAGCCTCGCGGACATGCAGGCCGCACTGGCAGCCTTCAAGGGCACGGCGCGCCGCTTCGAGATCAAGGGCGTTCGCGAGGGCGTTACGGTAGTCGATGACTACGCTCATCATCCGACGGAGATCCGTGCAACACTCACGGCGGCGAAATCCTACCCGCACAAATCCGTGTGGTGCGTATTCCAGCCCCACACCTATACCCGTGCGAAGCTTCTCCGCAAGGAATTCGTGCGCGAGCTTGCGATCGCGGACAAGATCGTCATGGCCGACATCTACGCCGCACGCGAGATCGATGACGGCACCATTTCCTCGGCAGATCTGCGCGATGACCTGATCGCACTCGGCAAGGAAGCGTACTATTTTCCGTCTTTCGACGAAATTACAAAATTTTTGTTGAAAAATTGTGTTAACGGCGATTTGTTGATAACCATGGGCGCGGGAGACATCGTAACTGTGGGCGAATCGTACTTGCAACAATAGTTATCCACAATATCCACAATCCTTTCCACAGAAAGCGGTTGTGGATATTTTCATTCCGATGCGTTTCGGACGCATTTTTGATAACCTTCGGAAA
This sequence comes from Lachnospiraceae bacterium, assembly GCA_017551165.1. Lineage (GTDB taxonomy): Bacteria > Bacillota > Clostridia > Lachnospirales > Lachnospiraceae > ISDg. The sequence goes on along the minus strand of JAFZMO010000044.1, from coordinate 8,710 downwards.
ATGCCATAACCATGCGGGTTTGCCGTTTTTTCGGCCTCTCGCGGGCGTCCGATTTATCTGAGTTATCCACAATATCCAAAAGACGATTCTACGCGTTTCGTCCGCTGTTTTGGCTATTTACAATACCTTTTTCATCCGCTATAATGTGCTTCGCACGGTCCTCTCAGAGGGCCTGCGACACCGCTTCCGGAGTCCGCTCCGAGAGCGAGAACGAATGAGAGAGGGAGGGCAACCGAAATGTGCACGATTCGCATGAGATCGAAGACAAGACAGTTCGGTACGGCCGTCCCTAATATTTTTATTGACCGGTACATGAACGAACTCGACGGATCGTTCATCCGCGTATATCTGTACCTGCTCCGCCACTACACGGGAAGCAACCCTGAGCGACGCGACGACGCGGAGCTCTCGGTCAGCACGATGGCGGACCGTCTCGGCTGCATGGAGTCGGACATCCACCGCGCGCTGCTGTCTTTAAAGCGCCTCGGCCTTTTGGACGTATCGTTCGACGACAACAAGCGCGTCAACGGCATCGAGCTCGTCGACCTGTTCGGCATCCCGGACGCTTCGTTCGACGACGATTCCTACGAGGACGAACCCCGCAGGGCGCGCGCGACGAGTGCTGCGCACAGCGAAGGCAAGGCTGTTACAGGCCCTGTCACCGCCGCTGCCGTGAGAAGCTCTGCCGACGCAAAGGAACTGCCCGCTTCGGCTGCTTCCGACAACGAAGAAACCGATGAGACACCGGACTTCGAGGTGATGGAGAAAGCATTTTCCGTAACGAACGAAATCCAGGACCGGTTCGACCGCGACCCTGCTTACGCGGGCCTCACGGACCTGCTCGAACAGCTGCTCGGCACTCAGCTGAGCCCGGATCTCTACCGGCTGATGCTGTTCACCTACGACGGACTGCGCTTCCCGCGCGACCTCGTCGTATATCTGTTTGACTACTGCATCGAACTGCACAAGGCCAACGCGAACTTCATGCGCAAGGTTGCCGTCAACTGGGCAGCCAACGGCATCGCCTCCGAGGAGGACGCCAAGCGCTTCGTCGAGCTCTACGACAGCTCGGTTCGCGCGGTGCGGGATCAGTTCGGTCTTCATAAATCGCTCGGCAAGGGCCAGCTGGATTTCATCCGCCGCTGGTCGCGCGAGTGGGCGATGCCGGTGGACCTCATCGAGGAGGCTTGCCGCCGCACCATCAGCAATACGGGCGACCCCAGTTTTCCGTATGCGGAGAAGATCCTGGCATCCTGGCGCGACGCAGGACTTACGTCCCTGCAGGAAGTCCGCGCCGCCGATGACAAGCGCCCGCAGAAGGCTTCCGCCGGCCGCGGTGCACGAAGCACCAAGCAGCCGACCAACGCGTTCAACTCCGGCTACGAGCAGCGGGAGTACACGGAAGAGGAATACTCGGCGCTGGAGCTCGCCATGCGCAAACGCCACTGACGGAGGTAACCGATCATGAGTCTCACCTCTTCCCAATATCAGACCATTCAGCAGCTCTACGAGGAGCGCCGCCTCTCCGGAGAGAAGGAGCTTGTGCGCCGCAAGGAACAGCTGTATGACAAGGTTCCCGCGCTTGCGGAGATCGACGAGCAGTTGATCCACGGCTCCGTGCAGGCCGCCAAGCTTGCCCTCGAAGGCAACAACGCCTCGCTAGATGCGCTCTCGCGCACGAACTCGTGGCTGATCGACAGAAAAAAACAGCTCCTGGCCGGCGCCGGGTATCCTGCGGACTACCTGGAGCGTCAATATACCTGCAACCTCTGCCATGACACCGGCAGCGTGAACGGCAAGGCGTGCATCTGCTTCCGCCGCGCCGTGATCGACCTCTTCTTTATGGATGAGGGACGCAAGGAACGCCTGGAGCGGGAGAATTTTGTGACGTTCGACATCGACATGTACTCCGCGCAGTCCATCGACCGCGCGACGGGCAAGACGTACCGCGAGATCGCCGCGGAGGCGCTCACGGACGCGCACACCTTCGTCGATAACTTCGGTCGCAACTACCGCAACCTGCTGTTGAACGGCAACACGGGCGTGGGCAAGACATTTCTCACCAACTGCATCGCGAAGGAGCTTTTGGACCGCGGATACACGGTCCTGTACCTCTCGGCATTCCGGTTGTTCGAGATCTTCTCCTACTACCGCTTCGGCGATCGGGAGCGCTCGCAGAAGGCTTCGATGGACTTCGACACGATCCTCGACTGCGACCTACTGATCATCGACGACCTCGGCACGGAGATCCCGACGTCCTACACGACCTCGCAGTTGTTCATCTGCCTGGAGGAGCGCGACCTGCGCCACGCGCCGACGCTGATCTCGACGAACCTGTCGATGGACGAGCTCGGCAAACGCTACAGCGACCGCATCGCCTCCCGGCTGTTCACCTTCCAGTACATCAAGCTGTTCGGGAAGGATATCCGCGTTCTTAGGACGCTGTGATCATTTTTCGTCCGATCCCGCGAGCGGCACACGCCCACCGCGGCTTGGAATACACCTGTGGCTGCACCGGTTGACACCGGACGGCCGCGCAAGAGCATTTTCACAAACGGAGGACACCTATGTCACAGGAAGACAAATTTGTTGACAGCAGTTCCTTTGCTCCGCTCGGCATCATTGCCCTCGAGAGCAGCAGATCCATCGGCAACAAGGTCGATGACTACATCGCTTCGTGGCGCAACGCCCGTGAGCACAAATTCCTCGATGAGCCCGGCTACGACACATACCGGCGCGACACCTATCTGATCCAGACCCGCTGCCCCCGGTTCGGTACCGGCGAGGCGAAGGCGATCATCGGGGAAACCGTCCGCGGAATGGATGTCTACATCCTCGTGGACGTTTGCAACTACAGCCTCACCTACACGGTGTGCGGACAGAAAAACCACATGTCCCCGGATGATCATTTTGCGGATGTCAAGCGCGTCATCGCCGCTCTGAGCGGTAAGGCACGCCGCATCACGGTCATCATGCCGTTCCTCTATGAGAGCCGCCAGCACAAGCGCTCCGCGCGCGAGTCCCTCGACTGCGCCGTCGCTCTGCAGGAGCTCGTAAACCTGGGCGTTGAGTCTGTCATCACCTTCGATGCGCACGACCCCAGAGTGCAGAACGCCATTCCGATCAAGTCGTTCGAAAATGTGCAGCCCACCTACCAGTTCATCAAGGCCCTGCTGCGCAACGTTCCGGACATCACCTTCGACTGCAAGCACCTCATGCTCATCAGCCCCGACGAGGGCGCCATGGGCCGCGCTGTTTATTTTGCGACCGTGGTCGGCACCGAGATGGGTATGTTCTATAAGCGCCGCGACTACTCCACCATCGTGGACGGCCGCAACCCGATCGTCGCTCACGAATTCCTGGGCACGGACGTCAAGGGCAAGGACGTGATCATCATCGACGATATGATCTCCTCCGGCGAGAGCATGCTCGACGTTGCCAAGGAGCTCAAGAAGAGAAACGCCGGCCGCATCTTCGTATGCTCGACCTTCGGTCTCTTCACGAACGGCCTCGCGCAGTTTGACAAGGCGTATGAGGACGGCCTGATCTACCGCGTGGTAACGACGAACCTCGTCTACCAGACGCCCGAGCTTCTCTCGCGCGAGTGGTACATCTCCGCCGACATGAGCAAATACATCGCTCTGTTGATCGATTCCCTGAACCACGACGCATCAATCAGCGAGTACCTCGATCCTACCGAGCGCATCCACAAGATCCTCGATCGGAAGAAAAGAGGCGAAACCATCTAACAACGCGAAAAGCCTGCATCCGCGATGCAGGCTTTTCTTCTTTTTCTCTCTTCTACTATGCGCTTCTATCGCCACACGCATTACCGGCGTGTTACGCATCCATCTCACGCGCCCTCACTGTGCGTTCGGGTCGCCTGCCTGCCGCTCGCGGTCGCTCACGACAAGGTTGTTCTTCGATGCATGGATCGCCAGCTCCAATCGATCGGAAAATCCTGTCTTCTCCAGCAGGTGGCGGATATGCATCTTCACGGTGTTGACCGACACGGAAAGCCGATCAGCGATCTGTTCGGTCGTGTAGCACGCGACCAATTCCCTCAATACATCGAGCTCCCGCTCTGTGAGGTCCGCTTTCTTCGCGTTGCCGAGCGTCAGATTCTCGGTCTCATCGAGGTAGAAGGTATCTCCCGCCATAACGCGGTCCATCACCTCGAGCAGCGGGCTCTCGCCGTAATTCTTGTACCACAGCGCCTCGATGCCGAGGTCCTGTGCCTCCTTGAGCCATTTGGCCTCCGCGGTCGACGTCGCAAGCACGATCTTCGTCTCGGGGTGCTCCTTCTTGATGATCCCGGCAGCGGTCAGACCGTCGACGCCGTGCTGCATCAACACATCCATGACGACGAGCTCAACCGCATGGCTTCTGCAGTACTCGACTGCTTCCTGCGCAAGCGGAAGAGACGCCAGAAGTTCGTAGCGGACCGATGAACGAATGGTTGCTTCAAAATACTGACGGGTAATCAAATGGTCGTCCACGACCAGCACTTTCACTTTCCGCTCGTCCATGCGACTACACCCCTCTCAAGCTCACAGGCCAACGACTTCCCCCCGTGTGAACAGTTACAGTTTACCAAATTCTACGGATTTGTAAATTATCCGTTCGGATAATTTTACGGATTATACAATCGGAACACTCAGTGTCAATTTAAAGCCCGGATCGCTCTCGATCCGCATCGTTCCGCCGGCATCCTCGGTGACTCTTCGAAGCGACAGCAATCCGCCGGACTCCGTGACCTCCGCCTCGGGCGCATCGCCGTCGTTGGTGATGACCGCCTGCCAGTGAGCCTCATCCGCCGTGATCACCACGTCCACGCGCTCACCGCCCGCGTGCTTGACCGTGTTGGTCGCGCACTCGCCGATCGCAAGTCCCAAAATGTTGCGAAGCTTCGGCTCCGTCGGCTCCTCGCCCGTCATGACGACGCGCACGCCGATCCCTCGCGCCGTGCGGAGCGCCTCCTCGAGGCGATCCTCCGCTGCCGGTGTCTCCTCCGCTTCCGCAAGCAGGTAGCGGTTCGTCCTGCGCATCATTTCCAGAAGCTCCGCGTCCGCCACCGCGCCGGGGTGCTCAAACGCATACCGGCACTGTAACAGCAGTCCGCCGAGGCCGTCGTGCACGGCCACACGCGCCGACAACAGCTCCTGTTCCTTGAACATGTCCGCCGCCAGCACCTGGTACGCCTTCATACGGTACTGGATCTCGCGAAGCTTGGTGTTGCGCGCCGCCAGCTCCGCCGTGATCCGCGCCTGCTCCGTCACATCGACGGTCGCAAGACGGCGGTACCCGGTCTCGCCCGCCTTCACCGTCGCTGTCGTGAACAGCACGGTCTCGCCGGTGTCCAGATCGACAAGGCGGCTCGCATTGCGTCCGCTGCCCTCCGTCGACGCTCCCTCGTACTCACGGCCGCGCTCCGCGACGGTCTCCGTCAGCTCATCCGCATTCGTGACAACGTGGCCGAGCACGCGCCGACCGAACTCGTTCATGCGCAGGTTGATGAACGCCGGATTGCCGTTCTCGCCCGCAAAGCACACGCCGACCGGCAGGAGATCCAGCGTCTCCTTGATCGCGCGCGGCGTCATATTTCTCTTGATATATCGATAGTTGTTGATGATCGTGATCGTGACAAACGCCGTCCCGACAAGCTCTATCGCCGCGATGACCGCCCACGGGAGCTCGAACACAAGCCTCGAGAGGAAGAATCGCGGTTTCACGCACTCCCAGTGCTGCATTTCCCCCTTGCCGTTCAGGATCAGTACCAGCAGGCAGAAACCGATCCCTGCGTGCACCGCCAAAAGCACGTTGTAGCGCTGTCTGCGGCGCATCCAGAACGATCGGAAGAACGCAAACAGCTGCCCCACAAACACCGCGAGCATACCGAACATCAGCCATCCGCCGCCTCTTTGAAGTGCGATCTCGTAAAATGCTCTCATACCGCACCTCCCCGCACCGGCCTCACGGTGAGATACCACAGCTCATCGGAGTACTCGGACGCCACCGGCAGCGGCGTCTCGGGCAGCCCTTCCGCCGGGACCGCATCCGTGATCAGGCACACGCAGTCCTCGCGCAGCACCACCATCATTCGCGTGATCTGCGGCAGCATGCTCTCCGTGAGCAGCGCAAACGTCTCGTACAGCGCGATCGCCTCGGCGTAGAAGAACTCGGTCGAGCCGCGCTCCTCCGCGGATGCCGCGATCCCGCAGTACCGCATGTAGCGCACCATCTCGTCGAGCGCAAGATACAGCTCCTTGCCGCTCACGACACCGCTCTCCGAGTAGGAGAGCACGAGGTTCGATTTTCTCTTTACGTACGCGCACAGCACGCAGGCCTTCGCCATCACGGGAACAAACTCTTCCGTCCCCGGCTTCGCGTCGGCGAGCATCGCCTCCAGGCGCTTCTGCGCGGAGTACACTTCCCCCGCTGCCCTCGCATACACGGCGTTGCGCGCGGTAAGCTGTGCGCGCTGCTCCTGCTGCTCGGTCTCGTAGCGGAGGAGATCATTTTCCAAACCTAACGTCTCACCGGTCTCAGCAAGCCGTTCGTTGAGTCGGTGGATCGCCGACTCGTCCTCCTGCCAGAAAACGTAGCCCGTGCGGAGCGCGCGTCCCGAGAGCCGCGTGTCCTCGTCGATGTACACCGGCCCCGCCAGGGCCTCGCGGAGCTGCTCCTCCGTCGCCTTGACGGGCTCCGCCGTGCGGTACACCGCCTTGAGCGCCCCGTCCGTGATCACCGCTGGGATGTCCAGGCACGCGAAGAAGCCCTCATAGTCGTCGTTGACCTGAAGGAGCTTCGTGCGGATGCACGCCTCAAACACGCCGATCATACCGAATATATTGATCTCCGGCATCTCGTACGGCCGCCGGATGTTGTATTTTGCCAGCAGACCGCAGCCGCAGATGACGACGATCCATGCGACCAGCATCAGCACCGGCGCATGCCACTGTCTCTCCAGATTTCGCTTGCTCGCCGCGCGCACAAGGAAAATGATCCCGGCGACGACCGTGAGGATCACCCACGCGTACGCCGCGTAGAACAACCACCCGTACGTGTACGTGCCGGTCTCCCCGATGTACATCGCGGGATCGATGTCCGGGTTGGCGCGAAATGCCCAGTTGTGCGCGTCGTTTGTGAGGATCATCGCCGCCATCGTGAGTGCCGGGGTGAACAGGATCACCTCGGTCTTCGCCCGCCTGACGCCGGTGTCAAAGCGGATGCACGCGAGCAGGAACAGCGTCGGCATCATCAGGATCGGGATGTAGTAGACGTACCACGCGAATCGCGACCATTCGGGTGCCTCCACGATGCGGTACCGGACAGCTCGCGCGACGAGCATCATGACCATGAACATCGCCGCCGCGGTCATGTACCCGCGCGGGCTCTCCGGCAACAGTCTGCGCCGAAGCGACTGCGTCCAGTACAGCAGAAGACCCGAGTAGATGGCGAACCCGGAACAGAAAAAGACGGTGTTGAGCAACAGAGACGGTGTGTGATCCAGCATGTGAGCTACGCCCGCCAGCACAAACATCGCCACAAAAACCACGGTTCTCCGCCGGTTTTTCTCCTGCATGTCAGGGCCCTCCCTTCCTCGTTCTTCCGCAATCAAAAACGGAGCATACCTAGTATACTCCGTTCTCAGTTATCCGTAAACTTTTTATTCGGAAAATGTCACACGCGCTCAAACACCGGCATGTACTCGATCGGCGCGTCCACCGTGACGGTCTGTCCGCCGACGTACGTCTCGCCCGTCGAGGTGAGCTTCCACGTGCCCGCAGGAAGGTACACATCGCGGCGGAAGCAGTCGTGCTTTAAGATCGGCGCCACGAGATAGCGGTTTCCGAACATATACTGGTCGGTCACCTGCCAGCAGCGGCCGTCCTCGGGGAACTCGTAGAACATCGTGCGGATGAGCGGGGAACCATTTTCCGAGGCCTCGTTATAGAGGGACTCGATGTAGTCCTTCATCTCATTGCGGATGTCGTAGTAATTGCGCATGATGCGGTAGTTGTCCTCGCCGTAGCTCCACAGCTCGTTCGGCTGGCCGGTGTGCAGGTAGCCGCCGCCCCAGTCGCGGTCGTCAAGCGGCGGGATGTCGTACGGGCCGCGGTCGCCGTGCATGCGGAGCACCGCGGAATAGGTCGCGAACTGGTACCAGCGGATCAGCAGCTGACGGAAGTACGGATCGTTCACGTCGTCGGTCATGAAGCCGCCGATGTCGGTCGTCCACCACGGGATGCCCGCGAGTCCCATGTTCAGGCCGCACTGCAGCTGATCGGCAAACGCCTCAAACGTCGAGGGAACGTCGCCCGACCACACGACATTGCCGTACTTCTGGCTGCCCGCCCAGGCGCAGCGCAAGAGGTTCACGGGCGTCTTACCGCCCTTGCTCATTTCATCCCAGAAGATGCGGCTGTACATCTGCGGGTACATGTTGCTGCACGTAAGCGCAGGGCCGATGCTGTAACGGTAATTCTCAAAATCATACACGCCGTAGTCCGGCTCGGAGTTGTCGAGCCAGAACGAATCGATACCGAGGTCGGCGTAGTTCTTCTTACAGATCTCCCAGACGTATTTGCGCGTCTCGGGGTTGAACGGATCGATCTCCACGCAGTCGCCCTGGTAATCGTACGTCTGCGCCGCGCCGCGCTCGGTACGGATCAGAAGCCCAAGCTCGGTCATCGGGTAGAAATTCTCG
>JAFZMO010000043.1 GCA_017551165.1 Lachnospiraceae bacterium | reverse complement strand
GAACTGTCAGGTGTATTCCGTTACGTATTGGCCGGGTCAGGATAAGACCGGCGGTGCGGTCAAGTTCAACGGACAGGACCTTACGGACCTTGATCCGAAAAAGTGGGTTGAGGCGTTCAAGGCTGCTAAATATCCGTTCTCCGACAAGGAGCTCGGACAGTTTGAGACCGGCGGCACGACGATCGTCCTCGGCGAGCGCGGACAGTACAAGTATGAGGCGAAAACGGAGACAGGTTCCGGTACGCCTTCGTTTATCAAGTTTACAAACGGGATCAAGACGGAGACAAGCAAGTAATACGGATAATCAGGACAATAGGAGAGCCCGGTGCAATGTGCGCCGGGCTCTTTTGGTGTGTCGTGAAATTGTGTTAATGAACGGTTGATCGCTTCCGCGCGATCAGTGCATCACTCGGCCGTCTTGAACGCCAGCTGCGCGAAGTTGTAGAAGCCGAGGTACCAGATGTTGAAATCGTGGTTGCCGGCCTTCTCCTGCCACATGAAGTTCTCGCCGTCGACGAGCTTGTCCGTGTACTTCGGCAGGTTCTTGGCAGCGGCCGAGGCGCTCGCGTACGCGATGTTGTCCTGCAGACCGCAGATGTTGTACATGTAGTTGATCTTGTACTGCGCGAACTGTTCGCCGTCAATGATCGAAGCGATCTTGTCGGACGTATAGGATGTCGGCGCAGCGGAAAATGTACCGAACCAGCTGATGATGTCCAGGCACTCACACATGCCGATGTTGATCGTCTGCATGCCGCCCATGGACAGGCCGGCCATCGCGCGGTGATCGCGAACAGCGGTCGGATCGGCGTCGTCGTGGTACACTGCGAAATTGCTCTCGATGTACGGGATCAGATCGTTTCGGAGCTCCTGTCCGAAGACGTAGAAGGAAGCGTAGTCGCCGTCCTTGTTCGCAAAATCATAGTAGGAGCGTCCGTTCGGCGCAACCACGATGAACGGCTCGATGTCGCCGTAGCGGATCAGGTTGTCCATGATGGCCTTGACCGTGGAGGACAGACCCGTCATGCCCCACTCGGTTTCGTCTCCGCCGATGCCGTGCATCAGGTAGAGCACGTTGTACTGCTTCGTCTCGTCGTAATCCGGCGGGAGATAAACGTACGCCGGCTTGGTGAGCGTTGCCTGATCGTTCAGGTAGTCCTTCGTCTCATAGGTGATCTGCACGATCTCTCCGCAGTTCTTAAGACGATACGTCGAGTAGTCGGTAGGGATGCGGGTGTCGATCTTTGCGTGAGGTCCGATCGTCGGCGTGGGCGTCGGATCCTCCTCGGGCGCCGTCGGCGTCGGAGTGTCGGCAGCGGGCGCTTCCGTCGGCGTTGCCGGCGTTTCGGACGGAGCCTCCGTTGCGGCGGGGGTTCCATTTTCCGAAGAAGAGTCCTTGCCGCAGGCAATGAAAAGCGCTGCCATGGCAATAATTAACAATACAAGAGACAGTTGTTTCATAGTGACTTCCAATGTTCCTCCCAGGTTCCCTCGAGTTTACCTTCGATGTTTTTGCGTGCTTTTTGCATGAGTGTGATCAGTTGGGAGGCTTCCTCCGGAGTCATCCCTTCGAGCGCGATCCGGTCTGCCTGCGCGGCCTTTTCGGACACCTGGTGGGCCAGCTTGCGACCGTGGTCGGTCAGGTAGATCGCGTAGGCTCTCTTGCCGCCGGAGACATAGACGGTCTCCTTCTTGATCATGTCCTGCTTCTCCATCTTGGCGAGAAGCGAGGTCATCGTGGCCGGCTCCACACGGCACCTCGCTGCGAGATCCTTCTGCAGATACCCCTCCTCCTCAAACAGCACATTGAGAACCTTCGGCTGACCGCTGGTCAGACCGAGCGCGGCATAGTAGCGGGTGTTGTACGACCTGTGCGCGTAATAGAGCGACAGCATTTCGCGAAAGAAGCGAGCATTTTCCTCAGCCATGGTGGTAACTCCTTTCCTCTGATCAGCGTTCAATTAGACATCTAATTAAGCGCCTAAATCATAGCACAGGGCAAGGGCACTGTCAATGCGGAAACGGTGATTCGTAGACGGAAATGGATGAAACAGCGAAAAATGCGCCCTCACCGTATTTCGGCGAGGGCGTAAGTTTGTCGTTGCTGAGAAACAGGGGGGTAATGGCAGTTATTCCCCGAATGCCTGCTTCAGATCCGCAAGGATGTCGTCGATGTTCTCGAGACCGACGGAGAGGCGGATGAGATCCGGTGCAACGCCTGCCTCGATGAGCTGCTCATCGGTGAGCTGACGGTGCGTGTGGCTTGCCGGATGAAGAAGGCAGGTCTTCGCGTCCGCAACGTGCGTCACGATCGTGATGAACTTGAGGCTGTCCATGAAGTCAATGGAAGCCTGACGGCCGCCCTTGATACCGAAGGCGATGACGCCGCACGTGCCGTTCGGGCAGTATTTCTCGGCGAGAGCGTGGTTCGGATCGTTCTCGAGGCCTGCAAAATGAACCCATGCAACCTTGTCGTTGCTCTCGAGGTACTTCGCAACCGCGAGGGCGTTGCTGCAGTGGCGCTCCATGCGAAGCGGAAGGCTCTCAAGGCCGAGGTTGAGGTAGAACGCGTTCTGCGGCGACTGGATCGAACCGAAGTCGCGCATCAGCTGGCTCGTAGCCTTGGTGATGTAAGCGGCCTTGCCGAACTTCTTCGTGTAGGTTAGGCCGTGGTAGGACTCGTCGGGCGTCGTGAGACCCGGGAAACGCTCCGCGTTGGCTTCCCAGTCAAAGTTACCGCTGTCAACGATGGCGCCGCCGACGCAAACCGCGTGGCCGTCCATGTACTTCGTGGTCGAGTGCGTTACGATGTCGCAGCCCCATTCGATCGGGCGGCAGTTCACCGGCGTCGCGAACGTGTTGTCCACGATGAGCGGCATGCCGTGCTTGTGAGCAAGCTTCGCAAATCGCTCGATATCGAAGATCGTGACGGTCGGGTTTGTGATCGTCTCGCCGAAAATGCACTTGGTGTTGGGCTTGATCAGCGCCTCAATCTCCTCGTCGGATGCGTTCTGATCGAAGAAAATGCACTCGATGCCCATCTTCTTCATCGTCACGCCGAAGAGGTTGTAGGTGCCGCCGTAGATGGCGGTCGAAGCGAGGAAGCTGTCGCCGCACTCGCAGATGTTGAACACCGCATAGAAGTTTGCAGCCTGGCCCGAGGACGTCAGCATGCCCGCGAAACCGCCCTCCATCGCAGTGATCTTCGCAGCAACGGCGTCGTTGGTCGGGTTCTGCAGTCTGGTATAGAAGTAGCCCGAAGCCTCAAGGTCGAACAGGGCGCCCATGGCGTCGCTCGAATCATATTTGAATGTTGTGCTCTGGTAGATCGGAAGCTGTCTCGGTTCCCCCTGCGTGGGCTTCCAGCCCTCGTGGATACATTTGGTTTCAATCTTGGACATAAACTCCTCCTTCAGTCGCATTATCGCGGTCGTAGTTTCGTATTTTCTAAGCAGTACGGTTTCGCCTGTTTGCGCGAATCCGCTATGGAAAATAAGATACCACAGCAGTGGGCGTTTGACAACTGTTTTTGATTGCGGGAGGCAATTGCTTTTTCGGATGCTTCATCATAGACTGCGCCTATCGAGGCACAAGGCGCATAGAAAACCATGATCCAATCTGTCCCGGGATGGTTCATAACAAAAAGAGAGGCTGCCGCTGTGCGACAACCTCTCTGTAGGTTTCTTTAATTGTTCGACGGAAGATCACTCCGTTGCCGGAACGATCGGTTCTGCGTCATCCGCAGCGCCCGTGATGGTCTTGCCGTCCGTAACGATGGTCGTTGCGTTCTCAAGTCCGGTCACGTTGATGTTGCGGTTCACCTTGGCATCGTAGGACTCAGCGTTGATGATGTTGGCAAGGTCGATGCCGGTAGCCTGCTTCATGGATTCGAATACCTTAGCCATGACAACGGGTACATTGCCTGCGACCTGATCCACACCGTTCGCGCCGCCTTCGCCGCCGCCGATGATCGTGATCTTGTCGATCTGCTGAAGAGGAGCGGCAACCTGAGCTGCGATCTCGGGAAGAACACGGATCATCATCTCGGCTACGGCAGCCTTGTTGTACTTCGCGTACGCCTCGGCCTTCTTCTCCATTGCTTG
>JAFZMO010000042.1 GCA_017551165.1 Lachnospiraceae bacterium | reverse complement strand
TACGCGAAGGAGCAGGGCTTTACGAAGACTTACATCCCGACGGAGTACACAGGACTGTATGAGCAGTATGGCTACACGTACGTAAAGGACATCGTCAATTACGGCGGAGGCACAGACCGGCTCTATGTGAAAGAGTTGTAAAACCGCTTGGAACAATGGTTCTACGCACGTAGAATAATACGCAAAAAGGTGGTGATTGCGAAGTCGCTAATGCGCCTTCGCAGTTGCCCGGTTGCGCTGCGTAATCCTCGCGCAACCGACCACCTTTTCATTCGCGTTACTCTGAAAAGGTGGTGATTCGATGAACTATTTCGTGGAAGGCATTCAGGGCGCGGGCAAGAGCACACTGGTCAGCCGTTTGGCGGAACATTTTCCGAAGTATCAAGTGTTTCGCGAGGGCGACTACAATCCGGTGGAGCTTGCCTGGTGCGCTTATATGACGGAGCCGCAGTATGCTGCGATGCTTGCAAAGTACGAGAGTCTCCGTGAGGAGATCGTCGCAAATACGTACACGGAGGGTGACCGTCGGATCGTCACCTACACGCGGATCATTACGGATGTGCCCGGGTTCCACAAGGACCTGGAGCAGTATGAGATCTACAACAACCGCCTGAGCCGCGCGGAGTTTGAGGAGATCATCTTCGAACGCTACGCGCAGTGGAACGGCGACGAATCGATTTTCGAGTGTTCGATATTTCAAAACATTGTGGAAAATCAGATTCTTTTTTACGAGATGACAGATGAAGAGATCGTGGATTTTTATCGGAGGCTTAAGGCCGTGCTCGCAGGGCGAGTCTTCCGGATCCTGTATCTGGAAGCAGATGACATTGCCGGGTCTCTTCAGGTCATCCGCAGGGAGCGCGTCGACGCGAACGGCGTTGAGATGTGGTTTCCGCTGATGGTCGGTTTTCTCGAGGAGAGCCCGCACGGCGCGAGCTGCGGGCTGAAAGGTTTTGAAGGATTGGTAAAGCATTTGGAGCACCGCCTCGCTGTGGAGAAGCGGATTCTCGCAGAAGTGTTTCCGGAGCGGGCGGTGATCCTCAGGTCGAAAAACTATGATCTTGATGCGGCGTTGGCCAAGCTGTGAGCCGGCCGCAGGATTTGGAGGACAAAAAGACGAATATTCTTAATTTGGCAAAAGATCTTTATGAACTGAACGGTTATGATCTGCATGCGGTGCCCGGGCATGAGGGTGGCCGCAACGAGGTCTACATTTGCACGCTCGGAGGTGAGAAGAAGTATGTGCTCCGCATCTCGGCGACGGGCGACCGCGCGGAGGAGGACTACCTCGCGGAGACCGAGTTCGTGCATTATCTGGCGGCTGGTGGAGCGCCTGTGGCGGACGTGATCCCGTCGAAGAACGGTAAACTTGTGGAGATCATTTCTTCGGAAAATGGGCCCGCCTTCGTGAGTCTCTTTGAGTTTGCGAAGGGTATGCTCATGTACGACAACGGCTACCGCTACCGCGAGGGAGCGCCGCTCACGGAGTACTTCTTCAATACCGGCAAGGCGCTCGGAGCGATCCACCGGCTGGCGAGGGATTTTGCGCCGAAGCACCGCAGAGCGGACTACTTTGACAAATTCAACATGGACTACATCGGGCAGCTGATCCCGGACGAGTACACGGAGTTGAAGGAGGCGATCGCCGACCGGATCCGGCAGTTCCGGGAGTTTCCGCAGACAGCGGACAACTACGGGCTCGTGCATTTCGATTTCTGCGACGGCAACTACCACGTGGATATGAGTAACGGCAATGTGACAGCGTTTGACTTCGACAACTGCTGTTACTGCTGGTACATGTTCGACCTGGCGCACCTGTGGACACATGGCGTCGGCTGGTTCCAACACGAGAGCGATGTGAACAAGCGCAGGCAGGGCATGGACTGGTATTTCAGCTACATTCTGGACGGCTACCGCAGTGAGACCGAGGTTTCCGAGGAGGAGCTTTCGAAGCTTACACTCTACATCGACATGACGATCATCGAGAGCATCGTGGACGAGTTTGAGTGTGCGGCGCGCGAGGGCGAGGACGTCGATCCCGAGGACATCGAGGACGATGCGGAGTGCCTGATTAATGGGATTCCTTACGGGGGATTCTTCGAGGAGTAGAAATGATTTCTTTGACAAGACAACAGATGGAAAATGAGTTTGCCTCATTTTGCGAAGAGTTGTTTCGCCTTCCCGAGATCGAGAGCATCAGGGCGAGGAGCGTGACAGTTCGGCGCGAGGATCTGCAGGAGACTGCGAAGGAGGCTGTTGCAATCGGCTATCACGACTGCTTCAGCGACATTGACATGGGAATCCGTGTCTGCCTTCCGGCGGACGGTTCTGTCACTCCGGAGGAGTACATGCGGCGGATCGACCGCTTCGGCGTGACGGACGAAACGGCGCTCGGATGGATGTTTGTGCCGGACCATGCGATGTACCGCATCATTTTCCGAAACGGAATGCGGTATGACTTCGGCTTTGAGTTTACGTATGCGGACGGTGCGAGCGTGGAGCTCGGCGAGGCGCCGGCGTATGCGGAAAATGAAAGTTGGTCGCTTGAGAACATCCGGCGGTTCTGGTTTGTGCAGATTCAGGCGCTCGCCAAGCTCTACCGCAGGGACTACCTGATCGGCGCGCATCTTGCCAATATGAACTGCAACGAGACGCTCGTGATGCAGATGGTGTTACGGGACCTGAAATACAGGACCAACCACCATCGCTACGGGTACTCGGAGGAATCGGAGTACGTGAAGGATCTGGGGCGGATGCCGTACCAAAGCGTGGATGCAACCTTTGACCGGATCGCGGACCAGCTGTACGCGGCGGCACTTACGTACGACCGCCTGGTGAAGGAATTTTATCCGGAGTACCGTGATAACAGCGAGGATTTCTTCGAGATCTGGGACTGGTATGACAGGAACCGGTGACGGCGGGGATGATAGAACCATCAGCCTGTCACGGGAGTTGATATGGACGAGTTGATTAACAATATGCCGCAATCAATCCGGCAATTCATTGAGGGCAAGCCATACGAGACCAACGACATGGGTAAGTCGGGTTCGCTTGTGCGGATCTACGACGAATTTGTTTTGAAGGTTGAGAGGGAGCGCCCGCAGATTGCGAAGATGGTGGAAGTCATGCGGTGGCTGGAAGGCAAGTTGCCGGCAACGCGGGTTCTTGCAACCGAGGTGAAGGACGGCTTCCGTTACCTTGTGATGAGTAAGATCGGCGGCCGCATGGCGTGCGACGAGTATTACATGAACCGACCGGAGGAGCTGACAACACTGCTTGCGGAGGCACTCAAGATGCTCTGGAGCGTCGACATCTCGGACTGCCCGAAGACGTTTGATCTTGCGGCGGAACTTGCGGAGGCAAAGTACCGCGTCGAGAACCATCTGGTTGACATGGATGACCTCGAATCGGGAACTTTCGGGGAAGGCGGCTTCAGGGATCCTGAGGAGCTTTGGCAGTGGCTGTACGACCATCAACCGGTGCCGGAACCGGTGTTTTCGCACGGCGATTTCTGTCTGCCGAACGTGTTCTTTGAGAACGGGAAGGTGAGTGGTTTCATCGACCTCGGGGATGCGGGGGTTGCAGACCGGTGGTACGACATCGCGCTTGGGTACCGG
>JAFZMO010000041.1 GCA_017551165.1 Lachnospiraceae bacterium | reverse complement strand
CGCTACGAGCAGTCCAACGAGGATCTCACGAAGACCGACCTCCGCACCGGTATCACGATGGCGCTTCCGAACCCCATCATGAATCTGTGCCTCAACATCGGTATGGCGACCGTCATCCTGATCGGCGCGAACCGCGTCAACTCAGGTCTCACCAAGCCCGGCGTCATCATCGCGTTCCTCTCGTATTTCAACATGATCCTCCAGGCCATCATGGGCATGAACCGTATTTTCATCCAGTCCACGAAAGCCGCTGCCTCCGCCAACCGGATCGGCGAGGTTCTCGTGCTCGCGGACGACCGTCAGCCCATTCTTCCTCAGGACGAGACAACGCTTCTGCCCGATCGGCAGCTCGATGCGGACGGCAGCGCGCCTCTGGTTGTCTTTGACGACGTGAGCTTCTCCTACCCCGTGCTGCAGCAGGAGAAGGTCGATGAGAACAGGGAAAATGCGATCAGCAACATCTCATTTTCCATCCGACGCGGCGAGAGCCTCGGTATCATCGGCGCGACCGGCTGCGGAAAAACTACGCTTCTCAACCTTCTGATGCGCTTCTATGATGTCTCGGAAGGTCAGGTATATTACAACGGCCGCGACGTGCGCACGTTCGCGCCGGATGAGCTGCGGCGCACGATGAGCGTCGTGTTCCAGAACGACACGATCTTCGCCGACACGCTTCGGAACAACATCATTTTCGGACGCGAGGTCACGGACAAGACTATGGCGCAGGCTGCCGCCGACGCCAACATCGCGCAGATGATCGAGGCGCAGCCCGAGCAGTACGAGTACCGTGCCACGAAGGCCGGCGCCAACTTAAGCGGCGGTGAGAAGCAGCGTGTGCTGATCGCTCGCGCCCTCGCCGGAAAGCCCGATCTTCTGATCCTCGACGACGCCTCGAGCGCCCTCGACTACAAGACCGACGCGGCGCTCCGCAAGGCCATCCGCACGAACTATCCCGAGACGACGACAATCACGATCGCGCAGCGCATCAGCTCCGTCATGAGCATGGATCACATCCTTGTCATGGAGAACGGACAAATGCTCGGCTACGGCACGCATGAGGAGCTACTCGCCTCCTGCGAGGTCTATCGTGACATCTACATCTCTCAGACAGGAGGTGACGTCAATGCCTCTGCTTAGTAACAAAACGGCCCGGCCGAAGGACACCAAGGGCACACTCATTCGTCTCCTCTCCTACCTGAACGCTTACCGCGTTCCGATGGCGATCGGACTTGTCCTCTCCATCGCGGGCAACCTCTTCGCCCTCTACGGACCGAAGCTTGCCGGCAAAGCCATCGGCGCGATCGGTGACGACGCGGGCAAAGCTGATTTTACGCGTATTTATCACTATCTGAAACTGCTGCTCCTGCTGTACGTGGGCTCCGCGGTGTGCACGTTCCTTCTCTCGGTCCTGATGATGAAGGTCGGACGCGCCGTCGGCAAGAAGCTCCGCAGCGAGGTGTTCGACAAATTGATGACTATGCCGGTCGGCTATTTTGACACGCACCAGACCGGCGACATCATCAGCCGCGTTTCGTATGACATCGACGTCATCAGCAACTCGCTCTCGACCGATGTGGTTCAGATCCTATCCAGTCTGATCACGGTCACCGGCGCGTTCATCATGATGCTCACGATCTGCCCGCCCCTTGTTCTCGCGGTGCTGATCACAATCCCTCTGTCGATCTTCTACACGCGCTACATCACGCGCAAGGCGCGCCCGCTTCTGTCCACGCGCTCCGCGATGTACGGTGAGATGAACGGCTACTCCGAGGAGATGTTCTCCGGACAGAAGACGATCCAGGCATACGCCCATGAGAACCTTACACTCGAGGAGTTCGACGACATCAACGAGAAGACGTGCGAAGCATTTTACAATGCCGACTACATCTCCTCGAAGATCGGTCCGTCCATCGGATTTATCAACAACCTTTCGCTCGCGCTCACGGCTATGTTCGGCTCCATCTTCTACATGAAGAGCATCATCGACCTGAGCCAGATCTCCTCATTCGTGCTGTACACGAGAAAATTCTCCGGCCCGATCAACGAGGTCGCGAACATCGCGAACGAGATCCTCTCATCGCTGGCCGCTGCCGAGCGTGTGTTCAATCTCTTAAACGAATCGGACGAGATCGCCGACCTCAAGGACGCCGTCGAGCTGACCGACGTCCGCGGCGAGGTCGAGCTCGAGGATGTCAACTTCTCGTACCGTCCGGAAAAGCCGATCCTGCGCGACATCAACATCCACGCCGAGGCAGGAAAAATGATCGCCATCGTCGGGCCAACCGGCTCCGGCAAGACGACCATCATCAACCTTCTGATGAGATTTTACGAGCCCGTGTCCGGACAGATCTATGTCGACGACACGCCGCATGAGCATTTTACGATGGAGTCGCTGCGCAAGGCGTACGCGCTCGTCCTGCAGGACACCTGGGTCTTCCATGGCACCATCTACGACAACATCGCGTACGGCCGCATCGGCGCCACGCGTGACGAGGTCGTCGAGGCCGCGAAGGCCGCGCACATCCACCATTACATCATGTGTCTGCCGCAGGGCTACGACACCGTGATCACCGAGGACGGCGGCAACATCTCGAAGGGCCAGAAACAGTTGCTCACCATCGCCCGCGCG
>JAFZMO010000040.1 GCA_017551165.1 Lachnospiraceae bacterium | reverse complement strand
TGTCCCGGTGATCCCGGACCCGGAGGGAACGGTGATCCTGACGGGCAACGGAGAGATCAAAGAGGCGCTTGTGAAGGCGGCATCGGGATCCAAGATCATCATTCGTGCGGTTTACGGGGGCGAGGCGGCAGCAGGTTCCGGCTGGACAATCGGCGGTATCTGTGTTGACGGGACGTGGACGGTTGATGAAAAGTACAAGATCGTTCTGGAGAAGGACCCGGTTGTGGGTGAGCTCATCAGTGCTGAGTTTTCCGTGGATGAGGTGTTGAACAGTGCGGCTGCGCTTGGCTCCGACAAGATCATGGTAAATGTCTACAATGGATTTGCCGTGAAGGATGTCGCGATCGTCGAGCCGACAGTCGCGGTGACCAAGCCGGAAACCTTTACGGTGACGTTCGAGGTTAACGGAGGATCCGAGGTAGCCGCGCAGACGGTGAAGGCTTCGGAGGCAGCGGTGAAACCCGAGGATCCGACGAAGGAGACGTTTGCACTGGCCGGCTGGTATGAGGACAAGGATTTTGCAAAAGAATACGATTTCAGTAAGCCCGTGACAAGCGACATCACGCTTTATGCGAAGTGGACGAAGGTGTACAAGATCATTGCATCGGGCGTCGATGCTGTCGACCCGAATGAGGCGGATGCAGGTTCCGGCGACAGCAATGGCAACGCCGCGGACAACGGAAATTCCGGAGAAAGCGGCAGCAATAACAACAGTAACAAGAATACGGTCGCACAGGACACCAAATCCTATATCATGATCCTGGACAATGAGGACAAGGCGCAGGAGAGCAGCGATGCCTTTGAAGATATGTACGTGGACGGTAAGAAGAGAGAACGCGGCGTGGATTATACAGAAAGGCCCGGGTGTACGATCATCGAATTCACCCCGAAGCTTCTCAAGGAGTTGAGTATCGGCGTACACACGATTGACTTTGTGTTTAAGGACGGCGTGTTGTCGACCACGCTGGAGGTAACGGCGCCGAAGACCGCGTCGGAAGTGAAGACGCCGGAGGAGCCCGCGAAGGAGCCCGAGGCGAAGGCGGAGACCGGCGACAAGAACACGCCGAACACCGGTGACGGTAACCATGTGATCCTGTGGGCGGTCGCAGCGTTGATCGCACTGCTGGGAGTCGGAATGCCGATGGTATACCGCAAGGGCGCTGAGCGTAAGTAACAACGCCGGGATCCGTTTCGGAAAATGATACGGAATCGATGCAAACAACCGAACAAAAGAAAGCGACAGCCGCAGGGAAATCCTCTTGCGGCTGTCGTTTTGCTATTTCTCTGTGTCCGCGCCCATGTCGCGGGTGTAGCGCCACTCGATGACGTCGCCGTCCTTCAGCTTGTGGCTGCCGCAGCTGTCGGTGGGCGCCTCGCCGTTGACGTAGTACATCCAGCCGGAGAGCGTGCCGTAGTCGAACTCGCGCAGCGTTCCGATGCTTCGGATGTAGGCGGAACCACCGCTTCCGATGTCGAGCGCCAGATGGGCTTTGGCGGCAGCGGCGGACAGGGCGTCGAAGACGGTGTCTCCCTCGCGAAATGCAATCTTCACGGGGGCGAGCAATACGCCGTCAGCGGGCAGCCCGTCGAGGCCTGCGACCGTATCGCAGCGGATGGAGAGCGTGACGGCACCGGCCGCCTCCTCATCGGAGACTGCGAGGCTTGCGTAGTACTGCTCCGGCGTCTGTACGGGAATGACCCACAATACCGTGAGCAGCGCGGCGGCGAGGATCAGCACGAGAAAACTGTTTCTTCGCGTGAGGCGCTTGCGTGTCTTGAGCACGAGGAAAAGGATGAGCAACAGAGCCGCGATGACGATGCTCCCGATGACGCGGTAATCGAAGAGTTTGCCGCTGCCCTCGGAGCTGTGAGCCGCAGTGTCATTGCCGGGATCGGGAGAGCCGGGCTCTGGAGTGCCGGCGCCTGAGGTCGGTGCGACACTGTCAGGCGTCGGTGACGCCACAGAACCTGTCGGTTCGGGTGCTTCCGAGATCTGCGGCGTTTCCCCGTCGCGCTTGCGGCGGACCGCATCGAGGTCGTACAGACCGGGCTTTCCGTCCCGGAAGCGAAGGTACGCGACGCACGCGTAGCACACCTGCTGCATCGCCGTCTCGTTGGGTGCGCCGCCCGCGACGTGGCAGAAGCTTCCGTCGATCAGCCGGTAGTCGGAGAACACATCGAGAATGCTGCGGTCCCCCTTCAGGAAACGGGCGTCCGCGCAGGCGTCGATCCCGAGTGTGGAGAGAAGCACAAGCACCTGCGCGCTGCTCTCGACGTTGGGCGAGCCGTAGCTGGTGAAGCCGGCGTCCGCATTCTGGCGCGAGGCAAGAAGCTTGATTCCTTGGGAAATGACGTCGGAAACCTCCGCGGAGAGCTGTCCGGGAATGGTCTCGTCGCAAACCGTTTTCGGGGCGACGGCGACATTTTTCGAGGAGAGCGAAGGGGTGGCCGTGGGAGCGTCCTCCGAGGGATTGCCGCTCTGTGCGACTACGTTCTCCGAGCGCCACGGCGCGAGCGCCTGCAGCGTCATCGCGGTGACGTCGACATCGCTGTACTCTCCGGAGATAGCCCAGCCGCCGTCCGCGAGACGCGCGTCGAATATGGAGCGGATCACATCGGCTGCCGAACTGTCCGGCGGAGTGAATCCGTTGTTGATCAGGTGAAGCGTGAACACGAAGCTCATGATGCCGCCCTTGCCGACCGGGCTTGTGGTCCCCAGGGTGGAGACGTCCCCTCCCATGGCAAGGTTGAACAGGGCATCGCGAAGTGCTTCGATGTAGGTCGGAAGGGAGTCGCGGAAGGATTTTGCGACGAAATATTTCTGGGCGTATTTCTCAAAATCGAAGGTGTCGTACTGGCTGAACGCAAAAGCGTACCAGGGGCTGAGCAAGTTGCTGCGCTCCGTGTTGTCGAGCACGTCCTGCAGGTTTCTTGCGCCGTAGCGCTGTTCGAGCAGTCGGAAAATCCCGTCCAGATACTCCGCGGCGAGCTCTTCACCCCGCGTAGGCGCAGGGGCAGGATCGCCAAAAGCCTGCGCCGTCCTCGCTGTCGGAAGAACCGAGGCGGGGATAACGCAGGCGATCAGGAGCAGGGCGAGCAGCAGCGCGAGAACGCGCCTGCCGCCCTTGTTTTGTTTGGTGTTGCGATTGATCATAGGCTTTTGTACCTTGCGGGTGACAGGGGGACGGTTCTTTTAAAAGAACCGTCCCCCTGTCACCAAAGTATCTGATTAGCTGTCCTTGCGTCTCTTGGCAACGATCACAATCACAGCGAGCGCGCCCACTGCGAGGAGTGCGAACAGAACGATGGTCATCGTGTCGCCGGTCTTGGGCGTGTCAACCGGGGTATCCACGGGAGCCTGCTCTGCCTTGGCGATGGTTGCCACGCAGGCGGGAGCGACGAGGCGGATGGAATCGGACTTCGCGCTGATCGTGTAGGTGCCGGC
>JAFZMO010000039.1 GCA_017551165.1 Lachnospiraceae bacterium | reverse complement strand
TCACGGAATTCGACGTGAGCAACCACAGCACGAAGGAGACGCAGAAAGCCATATTCCGCAATTTTGCGGAGGTCGCACGCAGGTACGATATCGAGGCGTTCACGGTCTGGGGCCTGAACGATACGGTCTCCTGGCTGCAGGAGGAGGATGCATCGCTGGTGGACGATGACGGCGAGCTGAAGCCGTTTACCATGAAGTACATCGAGGCATTTTCCGAAAAATACGACCGATAAACAGGGGGATGGATTGTTGGAAAATACGTTGGACAAGTGCAGGGTCCCGGATGTTCTGACGCGATGGGAGCTGGGGGATCCGTGCGTGGAAGCCTGCCTTAAGGAGAGTGAGGAGAGGCCGGTCTACCGGATCAAGGCAGACGCCGGATGCTATGTTCTGAAAGGGTATTCGTGCGATATGCCGGAGGAGACGATCCGCAGCAACGTACAGGCGCATCTCTTTTTGGGCAATGAAAAGGGCCTTGCGCCGGCGATCTGCCGGACGAAGGCCGGGGAAGACTACATCAGCGAGCAGGGATACTGGTTTTACCTGATGGAGTACGTCGAAGGGCGCCGGATGGACGAGACGCCTGAGGATGAATTCCGGCTCGGACAGGCTGCAAGGGAGTTGCACTCGCTGCAGGGGTACGGGATCAGGACTCCGTTCACGCAGAGCAAGCAGCGCTATTACGAGTGGTTCCGCGACCGTGATTTTGCGAAGGAATTCGATGCGATCCTCGACGCGATCCCCGATTTTGAGAAGCTTGATCAGTGCTTCGTTCATACGGACCTTGGGCCGCACAACGCGATGATCCGAAGCGACGGAAAGGTGATCTTCATCGATCTGGACGATTCCGGCATCGGCAGCCGGTTCCTGGATCTCGGCTGGCCGTTTATCATGCAATTTGTTGACTTTAATCACGACACTGAGGAGATGAGCTATCGCTTCGACCTGGCGGAGAGCTTCCTGAGGGGCTACTACGGGGATGACGGCGTCTCCCGGGAAGAGTATGACCTGGTGTTCTGCGGCGCAGAGCAGATGCACATCTCGTATATGCAGACGTATGGTCCGTATGCCGTGGATTCCCTTTGGAAGATATTGAATTTCGGCATCGCACAGAAGGAAGAGCTGTGGAACCGACTGCAAAATCGGCGGCTTATGGAGATCCTGGCGGCACACTACGGGATCGCCGATGCGTCGGTCGAGCTGCTGCGGGACGGCGGCGGTCAAACCTATATCGTGACCGCTGATGCAAAGTATCTTTTGAAGGTGATCGGGGATGCGTTCGCGGAGACCGCAAGGCAGTCTGCTGCAGTCATGCGGTATCTGGAGGAAAATGATTTTCCGGTGCCGAAGACCATCCTGACGAAAGACGGTGATGCGATCCTCGAGGAGGTCATCAACGGCGAGAAGAAACTGGTCGTGCTCATGGAATTCCTCGAAGGCGACGAGCCGGAGATGACCGCGTCTGCGGCCGAAGTCGGAGAGCTGGTCGGAAGGCTTCACCGGTTGATGGACCGCTATCCGACAGCGCCTGTTTCGCACGGGAAGGATTTCTTCGTGGGGCGGTATCTCGACTGCCTTCGAAGGAAGAACTATCCGAGGCTTGCGGAATACGAGGAGCTCGGCGAGCGGCTGTGGGAGAGGGTGAAGGATCTTCCGCAGGGGATCTGCCACGGCGATCTGCACCGGGGGAATCTGATCCGGACCGCGGACGGGAAGATTTATCTCGTCGATTTTGACACCGTCTGCAGGGCACCGCGGATGTTTGACATCATGGTCATGTGCGACATGACGGACTATTTCAACCTAAAGCCGGAGGACATCGACGAGACGAAGCAGGTGTATCGGGATTTCCTGACGGGATATAGAAAGCATCATGAGCTCAGCCTCCGGGAGGAAGGATCATTTTCCGACTGGGTGGCGATCCGGCATTACCAGCTGCAGGCGACGATCCTGGAGATCCACGGCATCGACTGCATCAACGAGCAGTTCATCGACTGGCAGCTGTACTGGCTGAACAAGTGGGAGGAAACGGCGGACTTCGCCGGTTCGGAAGATGCGAAAACGGGGGAATGACTATGATTTCGCAAAATGAACAGAAAAATCTGGTCGCATCGGTTGCGATCGACACGCTGATCGGGCAGGGGAAGATATTTTCCGGGATGAAGATCGGGCTCGGCACCGGCTCCACGGCGGAGCCGGCCGTGAGGCGTCTTGCGCAAAGGATCGATGACGGGACGCTTGCGGACATCAAGGCTGTCGTCACCAGTTTCGGGACGCAAAATCTGTGTGAGGAGCTGGGGATCCCGGTGTATTCCATGAACGACAGGATCATCGGCGGACACCTGGATCTCACGATCGACGGGGCTGACGAGGTGGATCCCTGCAACAACGTGATCAAGGGCGGCGGTGCGGCATTGCTGCGCGAAAAGATCGCGGCATACAATTCCACGACGTTTGTGATCGTGGCCGACGCCTCGAAGATCGTTGATACCCTGGGAACAGGATTCCGTCTTCCCGTGGAGATCATCGGGGAGGCGAGGGTGCCGGTAATTGCGGCGTTGAACGCGCTCGGCGCGGACTGCGTCCTTCGTCAGGGCGTCAGAAAATGCGGCCCGGTCATCACGGACAACGGCAATCAGCTTTTGGATATCGTGTGGAAGGAGCCGGTCGATCCGGCTGTGATGGAAGATAAGATCAACGGTATCGTCGGCGTTGTGGACAATGGCTTCTTTACGAAAAATAAGCCGATCGTTTTCACTGTGGATGCTGACGGGAGCGTGATCGAAAGATGAATCGGAGCAATATGCAGGACAACGAAATAATCGAGAAAAATAAGACCTATTGGAATGATCACGCCGATCTGTGGTTCGGGACCACGGCACTGCCGGAGTACGGCGTGCGCTTCCCGACGGAGGAGGATCTGCACCTGTTCGGTGACGTACGAGGCAAGCGGATGCTGGAGATCTGTTGCGGCAGCGGTCATTCGCTTGTGTACAACGCGAAGAGAGGCGCAGGGGAACTGTGGGGAGTCGATCTGTCCCAAAAGCAGCTGGACAACGCCGCGAAGCTTCTCTCGGAAAATAACTGCACGGCCAAGTTACTTTGCGCAAGGATGGAGGACGAGCTGGACGTGCCGAAGGAGTACTTTGACTTTGTGTACTCGATCTACGGGATCGGCTGGACGACCGATCTGCAGGGGACGTTTGACAAGATCGCGTCGTACCTGAAGAAAGACGGTATCTTTATCTTCAGCTGGCACCACACGCTGAATTACTGTGTGGGATGGACGTGCGATGAGCGAAAGGATATCTTCGAGGACGGCAAGCTCTTCATGACGAAGAGCTATTACGACGAGACGTATTTTACGATGCCGGTGCATGACAGCGAGATCGTGCTGAGCAACCGGAAGATATCGACGTATGTGAACGCGCTGGCGAAAGCGGGGTTCGCGATCGAGCAGCTCGTGGAGGAGTGCGACCGTGCTTCACAGGAGGCCGGCGAGGATGCGGACCCGAAGACCCGAAAGGCCAAGATGCTGCCGATCTCGTTCTGCATCAAGGCGAGGAAGCTGTAACAACTGTACGGAAAGAAAGGCAGAAGGGGGTTACACTATGGCAACAGATAACAAGAGTCTTTTGTATGCGATCCTGCTGGGGATCGGAGTCGGGGTGGTGCTCCCGATCGTCTTTTATTTTCTGGCACTGCATGCTGACGCCAAGGAGAAGGAGTATCGCGAGAAGGGCGTGCTGACGGACTGCTTCGTTCAGACGGTCCTCACCGTCAACGGGCGGCAGCAGGTGTCGGTTGTCTATGAAAATGAGAGCGGCAAGCGGGTGACCGCCAAAGCGATCCTGAACAAGCGAGTGGTCGCCGGCGAGACGGTTCAGGCCTACGTGCTCGCGTCCGACCCCTACGAGGTATTCTATCCGGCAGACTCACTGTGGAAGTGGGTGTTCTTCGGAATCATCGGCGTTGCGGCTCTCGCATCCTGGATCCCGCTGATCGTGGTGATCCGGGCTCGGAAAATGGAGAAACTCTCCGCGCAGTTCCGGGAGCAGATGCGAGCCATGAACAGCAAGGATAAGCAGGATTTTACGGATGATATGATCTATCGCGGATAGAACGCCTCATAGTCGTCCACCCATAACTTGTAGTTTTTGTCCATCATCTGCGCCGCGTTCTCATTCACGGGAAGGTTGCTGTCCGGGTAGATCGCGGGAAGATAGTGGACGTACAGTTCCTGAACCGGGAAACCGTCATCGTCGAGAACGTCGGAGTCCTTCATGCAGATGAAGACCGGGATCACGGGAACATTGAATTTTGCGGCAAATTTGAAAGCTCCGGGCTTAAGCGGCCGGGGCTTTCTGTAGTTAAACCACATCGCCTGCTCGGGATAGATCAGAATCTTCTCGCCGCGGTCCAGCAGGATCTTCATTCCCTTGAAAAATTCCCGCATCGTCGCATAGTTGGAGCTCAGCGGCATGGTGTTGGCATGCCTCATCATAATACGCACAGGGCCTTTAAAGTTGGTGTAATTGCTCTCCTTGATCACCTTGTACAGATAGTGCCGCTTCTTCAGCGCGGGCTTGATGGTCCGGTACACTGCGTAGTTGTCGCTCAGGTGAAAATGATTGCAGGTGACGATCGCGCCGCCTGTGACGGCGGTCGCGTTCTCCAGACCGGTCACCTCTTTGATGATCAGCTTGTGCTTTCGGATCATGTTTTCGAAAAATGCTTTGCCGAGGAAGTTGGCGACGCCCGTCTTCATCTTGCTGGACAGCTTGCGGATCGTGTAGTCCACCTCGCCGGGCTGAATGGGGGCTGCGGGTGCATCCTCCTCAACGTCGTCGTTAAATCTTCCCTGCTCTTCGTACTCCTTGATCCGGGCAAGAACCCGGAGTCGATCCTCTCTAGCCATGGCACACCTCACGTTTAAACCAGAGCTTCCGGAAGGTCCGGTCGCTTCTCTTGATGCCCTCGATCGCGCCCATCAGCGAGATCATGGACTCGCGGTCCCTCTGGCGGTCAAGGTCGGAGTAGTTGTTGAGACTCTCGACCAGGCGGGGATAGAATTTACTGCACTTGGCATACTCCCAGAAATACTCGCCGTTGATGGTGTCCGCGTAGTGCCACGGCTTGTTGGACAGGGCGTAATGAACCAGATTCAGCTCACCCTGCGGCGGCTCGGGGAAACTGTGCTTGTTCCAGCCGGTCGGAAGGTACTTGACCTTGCCGTGGCAGATCACGTTGAGATACTCCTGATCGGGCGCCAGGTTGTCAAAATGATACGTTGTCAGCATCCACAGAAACTTCTGCTGTACCTGTTGCTTTCTAAACTCCGCGAGGTTCATGACCATCACGCCGGAGTTAAAGTATGTGTAGGACGGAATCCCGATGATCTCCTCAACGTAGTTGGTGAATTCCGGACTGCGGTCCGTGTTCTGCTCGTATACGGCGCCGACCAGATATCCGTCGACATCCGTCTCGTACAGCTTCGCAATGTCGTTCAAGAGAACGACGTCGCTGTCGAGATAGATGGCTTTGTCGTACTGCGGAAACGCGGTCTCGATGAACAGCCGGTAATACGCGTCAATGCTGAAATAAAACATCTCGGGAAGCGTCTTTCGGATCGGCGCTAACATTTCGGCGACATCGTAAAATTCGACGGACACATTTTTCGTGGCATGTTTTTTGATGATCGCCTGATTCTCCTCCGAGACGTCGGTCTTCAGGATCGTGATCCGATACTCATTCTCCGGAGAGACATGAGAGATCAGCGAGATGATCGCAACGTCCAAATAGGGAATGTATTTGTCGTTGCAGGCAAAGAAAATCGGAATGGTGTTTTTCATGTGGCAGGCCTCCCCTGAAATTGTCAGGTACATTTTCCAATGCAGGGGAGAATAAGTAAAGATAATGTTGGATTACCCTCTCTACTGTTAAAAAACGCCTCCGAACCACAGCGAGAGAGCACTCCACCACAGCGGGAATTTTGCCGCAAAGCCCTTGATTTAAGCGGAAAAGGCTGATATGATGGCGATATGGAAAATGTAAAAGAAATCGTCTCGCAAAATTTGCTGAGACTTCGAAAAGAGAACAATCTGACACAGGCAGAATTGGCCAGACGGATCAATTATTCCGACAAAGCGATCTCGCGGTGGGAGGCCGGAGAGGTCGTTCCGGACCTCGAAACGATCTACGCGCTCAGCGAGGTTTTTGATGTGCCGGTATCGTACATTACGGAATCGCGTTCGAAGGAGGGAGCGAACGACGGCCGCAAGGTGATCGGTCAGAAAATTCTGTCGCAGATCTTTTTGTGCTGTGAGATCTGGCTGATCGTCACGGTTTTGTTTGTGTACCTCAAGATCTCGAGGCATACCAACCTCTGGCAGCTGTTCGTGTGGGGTGTACCGTGCAGCATGCTGGTCCTTTGGCTGTATAACCGGAAGGAACGAACGAACGTTCTTCTCTTCATCTACTCTTCGATCTTTGTATGGTCGTTCACGACCTGCATTTATCTGCATCTGATCGAGTCCAACCCCTGGTATATGTTCTTCATCGGCTTGCCGGCGCAGGGGCTTCTGGTCATCCGATATTTGTTCAATTATAAACAGAACCTGAAGGGGATCCGGCTTATCAAACGGTCGAAGAAACAAAAGAAATCACAGTAGCGCGAGGCTTTCGAAAGGAGAAGGGATATGGGAGCAGTACAGAGCGGACAATATCGGAACCTGCTGAGGGAGATCGGCAAGACCGAAGCTGAGATCGAGCAGCGGATCCGCGAGGTTTGGGATACATTTTTCTACGATGAGACGGAGCGCATCTACCACGAGGCCGGCGAGGACATGGGTTACCTTGAGGACACCGGCAACCACGATGCGCGCACGGAGGGCATGTCCTACGGCATGATGATGTGCGTACAGATGGACCGCAAGGAGGAATTCGACCGCATCTGGAAATGGTCGAAGACCAACATGTACATGGACTACGGCGAGAACGAGGGGTATTTTGCGTGGTCGTGCAAGACCGACGGAACGAAGAACGCGCACGGTCCCGCGCCGGACGGCGAGGAATTCTATGCGATGGCGCTGTTCTTCGCCTCGCACCGTTGGGGCGATGGCGAGGGCATCTTCGAGTACAGCAAGGAGGCGAAGGAGATCCTGCGAGCGGCGCTTCACAAGGGTGAGGACGGAAGACCGGGCGCTCCGATGTGGAACCGCGACAATGCGCAGATTTTGTTTGTGCCGGGAAGTCCGCACACGGACCCGTCGTACCATTTGCCGCACTTCTATGAGCTTTTCGCGGAGTGGGCGTACGAGGAGGACAGGCCGTTTTGGAAGCGCGCAGCCCGCGCGAGCCGCGAGTACCTGGTGACCGCGTGCCACCCGGTGACCGGCCTGAACCCGGAGTATGCAAACTTCGACGGAACGCCGATGAACATCAAGCTGCCGTGGGGCAGCATGGGAACATTTTTCAGCGACGCGTACCGCACTGCCGCAAACATCGGTCTGGATGCGGTGTGGTACGGGGAGGACGTCGGCCAGTACAGCGTGCCGCTCCGCATGATGCGGTTCTTCGGCACGGACCTTGAGGCCTGCCGCTGCTCCTACGAGATCGACGGAACGCCGATCGACCGCCCGGTGCTTCATCCGGTCGGACTGGTCGCGACGATGGCGCAGAGCGCGCTGACGGTTCCTTACAGCGACGATCCCGACAGCGATTTTGCGATCGCGAAGCGCTGGGTCGAGTGGTTCTGGAACCAGCCGCTGCGCAAGGGCGGACGCCGCTACTACGACAACTGCCTCTACATCTTCGCGCTGCTGGCGCTCTCGGGCAGGTATCGCGCTTGGCTGTAACAATGAACTGCCGTTCGGGCAGCGGGGGAGAGCAGCAATGCTCTCCTTTTTGTGTGGACGGAAACTTCCGGATGTGGTAAAATAATCGGAAATACGCTATTGAGGGTTGGAGTCGGACCCGGATCGGAGGGGGAATATGTCAGAGGATTGTGGATTTACAAGGGAAAATGCCTGGTTTCGGTACCGTGCGGGGGCAATCCTGGTGCGGGACGGTAAGATGTTGTTTGTAAAGTCGATGTACGGCGGATACTACTACATGGTCGGTGGCGGCGTCCATCTCGGAGAGACCTCGGAGGAGTGCGTGGAGCGCGAGACCTGCGAGGAGACCGGGGCGCAGTGCAAGGCCGAACGCCTGGCGATCGTGTGCGAGAATCTGTTCCGCGGACACGACGGGGCAATCGACGGCAAGGACTGTCACGTGTTGGAGTTTTACTACCTGATGAATGTTCCCGAGGACGCGGAGTTCAATGCCGCGAACGATGAGGGGGAGGAGCTTGTGTGGGTTCCTCTGGCGGAGATTGAGGATCAGGACATCCGACCGGCATTCCTGAAAACAAGGCTTTCGGAGGTGTTTGCCGGGACACCGCTGATCCATGTGTTGAACCGCGAGAGCGGGCAGGAGAAGGAGTAAATATGGCATCCAGTATCATGCATGTGGCGATCTCGACCGGCGTGCTGCGGGAGTTTCCGGACATTGAGCGGAACCGTTTTCTGCTCGGATCGATGTTTCCGGATGCGGCAGGCCCCGGCAACGGCCACAGAAAGATCAATGTGTGCGACGGGACGAAGAAGACGTACGATCTTCCGGGGTTCCGTCGGCAGTTTGCGGAACAGTTGAAACAGGATCCGCTCTATCTGGGGTACTACCTTCATCTGGTGCAGGATCTCGTGTTCCGCGTCTATGTCTATCGGACGCACCACTGGGATCCGATGCCGGAGGGCAACCGGGAGCGACTGCACAACGACTATGCGATCACCAACAGCTATATCATCGAGCGGTACGGCCTCACGCCGGACCTCGAGCTGCCGGAGGGGATTGCGTCGGAGCCGCTGTTTGCGGACGAGAACTTTGACCTCGGCGGGTTCCTGGAGAGTTATCATACCTACTTCGGAAAGAAGGTGGACGGTGACATTTTCTTCTTCACGAAGGAGATGGCGGATGAGTGTATCGCAATGTGCCTGAGCCGGTGTATCGCGGAGGTGCAGGCGATCCGTACCGGGACGGGCTTCATCGATGAGATCGAGTACGCGTGGGACCGCCCGCAGTGATGCGGACACGGAAGACGGAACGGCCGTGAGAAGGGCCGGAGGAAAAGAAATGTCGGACATTACCAATTTTGAGTTGTACATCAGGGGCCTGACGATCGACTGGGACAGGATCGAGGAGACCAGCTATCTCAGGGGCATCCCTTCGGTTTCCGGAGTGAGTGAGCTGAACTTCACGAAGCCGATCACATTTTTCGTCGGAGAGAACGGAAGCGGCAAGTCGACCATGCTCGAGGCGATCGCGGTTTCCTGCGGATTCAACCCCGAGGGCGGAACGAAGAATTACCATTTTTCGACCTATGACTCGCACTCGGAGCTGTGCGACGCCATGCGGCTTCGCAAGGGCTATCGGAAACCCGGCTGGGGATATTTCCTTCGGGCGGAGAGCTTCTATAACGTCGCGAGCGCCGAGGAGGCGTACAGCAGGGGCGGCGGTACGATGCCGGAGTACTATCACCGGAAGTCCCACGGGGAGAGCTTTCTGGCGATGGCGCAGAAGAATTTCAGGGGAAAGGGCTTGTATCTGTTGGACGAGCCCGAGGCGGCACTGTCGCCGCAGCGGCAGCTGACGCTTCTTCTCGAGATCGCAGAGTGCGCCCGGAAGGAGGCGCAGTTCATCATCGTCACGCACTCGCCGATCCTTCTTGCGGTCCCGGGCGCGGAGATCTTAAGCTTCGATGGCGGAGAGATCCATCCGTGCAGATACGAGGAGACGGACAGCTATCAGATCACGGAGATGTTTATCAACAATCGCGAGCAGATCCTGAAGCGGCTGCTCGAGACGGAAGAAGGGTAATCTATGGCAACACTTTTGATCGCCGTGATCTATGCGGCGTTTATCGGGTTAGGGATTCCGGACTCGCTGTTCGGGGCGTCGTGGCCGTCGATCTACACGGAGTTCGGACTGCCGTTCTCGCTCGGCGGGCTTGTCACGGGCATCTGCTTCGTCGGGACGACGATATCGAGCCTCTTAAGTTCGAGGCTGATCAAGCGGTTTGGGACCAACAAGCTCACGGCGGGGTGTACGCTGTTGACGGCGTTCGCGCTGCTCGGGTACAGCCTGTCGGGGCACTTCATTTTCCTCTGCATCTTCTCGGTTCCGCTCGGACTCGGCGCGGGCTCGATCGACACGGGTCTCAACAACTATGTGGCGCTTCATTACAGCGCCTCCCGGATGAGCTTCCTCCACTGCTTCTACGGCGTCGGCGTGACGGTGAGCCCGTTCATCATGACGCTTGTGTTCCGCAACGGAATGAACTGGCGGACCGGCTACCGGATCGCGGCGTTCATCCAGTTCGGGCTGGCGCTCCTTCTGATCGTGACGCTTCCCGTGTGGAAGAAGGTGCACGGGGAGGAGAACGTGTCGGAGGATGAGTTTGAGACGCTGTCGCTTCGGCAGGCAGCGGGCATCCGCGGCGTCAAGGTCATGTGGCTTCTGTTCGTCTGCTCGGTCGTGATCGAGGCGTCGGCCGGCGGCTGGTGCAGTACATTTCTCGTAGAAAACCGCCGCGCGAGCAATGAGTTCGCAGCGGCGGCGGTGACATTTTATTATTTGGGCATGACGATCGGACGGTTCCTCTCCGGCGTTGTCGCGAGGAAGCTTCACAGCTGGAAGATCGTCAAGCTCGGGCTCATGGTGCTGGGAGTTGCCCTTGCGCTTCTTGCGTTCGTTCCGAACAACTACGTGACGGTCGGCGCGCTGATGCTGATCGGTATCGGCAACGGCCCGATGTTCCCGAACTTCAATTATCTCGCTCCGGAAAATTTCGGCGAGAAACGTTCGGCAGCGATCATCGGTACGCAGATGGCGGTCTCGAGCGCTGCATTTCTCGCGGGACAGGTGTGCTGCGGTCTGTTGGGACAGGCGCTCGGCATGCGTGTGTTCCCGCTCTACCTCATCGCGTTCTACGTCCTCATGCTCGCGGTCTTCGCGCGCGGCACAAGGATATGGACGATGCCGCGGCTGTTCGGCGGCCGGGCGGAGAAGGCCCGTTAGAACAGCGTTGCGAGGTCGTAGATGATCCGCGCGATCTCCTCGGGCGACTCCGGCTGCTCGGAGAGGAGCCACTTGCGGATGATCGAGTACGAGCCGTAGATGACGAACTCCTTCACGTATTTGCGGACCGACTCGGGCTTCTCCGGCTGGATGCGCTCCTCGATCTGCTGCGTGATCAGCGTCATCGAGAACACCTCCTCCAGGAAATCGTTGAAGGACGAGGAGACCAGCAAAACCTTGAGGGCATCCCGGTGGGTGTCGATATACGTAAGAATATTCTGCAGGCTGAAGAGATCCTCCTTCTCCTGCAGATTTTTTTCGAGCTCGCGGATGAAATCGGCTTGAATGTCCTTGACCAGGTCGAACGGGCTTCCGTAGTATTTGTAAAATGTGGTGCGGTTGATCTCCGCACTCTGGCAGATCTCATAGACCGTGACCTTCTCGATCGGTTTTGTTTCCAAAAGCTTGACGAGGGCCTCCTTGAGCATGCGTTTGGTTACGCGGATTCTCTGATTTTCCATTTTCCACCTCAACAAATAAGCGAAAACTGTTGACTTCCCGACATTTACACGTTGCTTTGTAAAAGAGTAAACAAAACGAAGTAAACAGTCTGTTGATTTTGTGCGCCAAATTGTTATCATACTATCGCGCAGGAAATAAAAAATCAAGAGGAGATTTGTTGTGAAGACAGTTGCGAATTTTATTGTTGAGCGCAGACGCTGGATCCTTGCTGCGGTGATCATTCTGGCCGGCGTGTGCGCAGTACTGATCCCGAAGGTTGGGATCAACACGGATATGACAGAGTACCTGGCGGACGATTCCTCCATGAAGATCGGCATGGACCTCATGGATGAGGAGTTCCCCGAGGCGGACGAGGACTACACGATCCGCGTGATGTACCGCGGGCTGACCGCGGAGCAGAAGACGGCGATGCAGGAGAAGCTTGCCGGGATCAAAAACGTGACGAAGGTGGACTACAAGGCAGGTGACGCCGCGTACAACAAGGACGACTACGTCCTGTACGTCCTCCACACGGACTATGACTACGACTCCGACGAGGAGAAGGCGATCGAGGATGCCCTCGAGTCGGACTATTCGGAAAATGGGATGAAGTTCGCCGACGACAGCGGCGACCACCCGAACATCCCGACGTTTGTTCTCATCGGGCTCGTCGTGATCCTTATGATCATCCTGATCATCATGTGCAACTCCTGGACCGAGCCGTTTCTGTTCCTGTTCACGATCGGCATCGCCATTGTGATCAACCTCGGGACAAACATTGTGATGGGCGCGATCACGGAGACCACATTTTCCGTAACCGCGATGCTGCAGCTGGTGCTGTCCATGGACTACTCGATCATCCTGGCGAACCGGTACCGCCAGGAGCTGACGCAGACGGAGGACCGTAGGGCGGCGATGAAGTCGGCGGTGGTCGGGGCATTCTCCTCGATCTCGAGCAGCTCGCTCACGACGGTCGTCGGACTTCTTGCGCTCGTGTTCATGCGCTTCAAGATCGGACTTGACCTGGGCGTCGTGCTCGCCAAGGGCGTGTTCCTGAGCGTCGTGTGCGTGTTCCTGATCCTGCCGGGACTGCTGTTACTGTTCTCGAACCTTCTCGAGAAGACGAAGAAGCCGACGCCGAAGATCCCGACCGGCGGACTGGCGCGGTTCTGCAACAAGTACCGCCTGGTGCTTGCGCTTCTTTTCATCGCGCTGTTCATCGGAGCTTACTTCCTCAAAGGTCGCACGACCATCAGCTACGCCATGATCAGCAACGACGCCGTAGCCGAGGTGTTTCCGAAAGATGAGACAGTTGTCCTGCTGTATGACAACGCGGATGATGCGAGGATGACGGAGCTCGCGGCTGAGATGGAGACATGGGACAATGTCAAGAGCGCAGCCAACTATTCCAACACGCTCGCGAAGCAGCACACTGCGGCGGACATGGTGACGGCGATCGACGATCTCTCCGACAGCATCGGCGGCGACCGGCAGTATATCGTGCCGACCGCGAACACGTACAAGCTTCTGTATCACAAATACTACGGCGGGGAGCCGGGCGCGCTCACGATCAGTGAGTTCCTGCAGTTCGTGATGCAGGACGTGATGACGGACCCCACGTTTGCCCCGTACATTGAGGACATCGACCCGCAGGAATTCATGAAGGTCATGGGCAGCCTCGACCCGACCATGATGGTCAAGCCGATGATGCCCGCCGAGATGGCGGAGGTGTTCGCCACGGTCGAGGGATTTGACGCGGAGACGATCTCGCTCATGTACCTGTACCACGACGCGATCCTTCCGGAAAATGACGCCCGCACCATGTCGATCGAGCAGCTGATGAACTACTTAAGCGACACGCTCGTTGAGGACGCGACCTTTCGCAGATTCATGGACGACGGCATGATTGCCGACATCAAGCGGTCGGCAGCGGATCTGAACGACGGCGTCAAGCAGCTGAAGGGGCCGCGGTATTCCCGCCTAATCCTCACGACGACGATCCCGGCGGAAGGGCCGGAGACGGATGCATTTTACGAGAAGATCAACGAGCGATGCAAGGACAATACGGGCGAGTTCCACCTGATCGGCTCCTCGGCGATGAACTATGAGATGAGCCGGTCGTTCGACCGGGAGCTGTTGCAGATCACGCTGCTCACGGCGATCGCCATTTTCCTTGTCGTACTGATCACGTTCCGCTCGCCGCTCGTTCCGGTTGTGCTCGTGTTGCTCGTGCAGTGCGGCGTGTACATCACGATCACCGTGATCGGTTTCCAGGGCTACAGCATCAACTACCTGGCGCTCTTGATCGTGCAGTGCATCCTCATGGGGTCCATGATCGACTACGGCATCCTGTTCAGCAATTACTACCGCGAGGCGCGCAAGACGAGTGGAACCGCGGAGGCGCTGAAGCAGGCGTACGCGGGCTCGATCCACACGATCCTCACATCCGGCCTGATCATTGTGATCGTGACGGCGATCTTCGGCCAGTGCTTCGGTGAGCCGACGGTCGAGCAGATCTGCCGGACGATCTCCATCGGCGCGGCCAGCGCGATCTTGTTGATCCTGTTCGTGCTGCCTGGTGTGCTCGCCTGCCTTGACCGGTTTACGGCGGGACGGAACAGCCTGAAAAAAGCAGAGTGAATGATGAGCGACGAGACAACGGTTTCGTCGCTTTTTCATGTGCACTTCCTTGACAAGTCCGCTCGAAGCGGGTACTCTTAGAGAATACCGAACGAGTGCGATGATACATCGGAAAATACGATCACGGAGGGAATATACATGGTAAAGCATGTCATTATCTGGAAATTGAAGGACGAGTACAGCGGAGAGGCGGCGGAGGCCGTGAAGGAAGGGATCAAGAGCGGTCTCGAGGGCCTGAAGGGTCAGATCCCCGGACTGCTGGAGATCACCGTCAACATCAAGCCGCTGGCGTCGTCCAACTGCGATGTGATGCTGGACTCGACGTTTGTCGATGAGGCGGCGCTGAACGGCTACACGGTGCACCCGGCGCACGTTGAGGTTGCGACCACGAAGGTGAGACCGTACACGGCGATCCGGTCCTGCATGGACTACGAGTGCTGATGAAGTAAAGTGATGGGGGAAGAATCATGATTGACGGACATATTCATATCGAGCGGGGACCTTACACGCTCGAGTGGATCCAAAGGTTTGTGGACAAGGCGGTTGCGGAGGGACTCGACGAGATCCGCCTCTTGGAGCACAACTTCCGCTTCGAGGAGTTCGTGCCGATGTACGATTCCGTGCGCGCGTACAGCGATTTCGTGGACGCGTGGTTTAAGCGCGTCGGCGGCGTGCGGAAGCTTGACGAGTATCTGGAGCTGATCGAGCTTGTGCGGAAGCAGAAGTACCCGCTTGAGATCAAGTTCGGCATGGAAGTGTGTTATTTTCCGAAATACGAGGAGATGATGCGGGAACTGACGCAGGGCAAGGGTTTCGACTTCCTGCTCGGGAGCGTGCATTTTGCGGGCGATTTCGCGTTCGATCACACGGCGGAGCTGTGGGAGGGCGAGGACGTCGACGAGGCGTTCCGCAAGTACTTCGAGGATGAGATCCTGCTTGCGAAGTCCGGGCTGTTTGACTGCATCGGGCATCCGGATTCGATCACGCTGTTCGGGCACAGGCCGTCGTTCGCGCTCGACGATTATTACGAGCGGCTGGCGACAGAGCTTGCGAAGAGCGGCATGTACGCCGACGAGAACAGCGGTGTGGCGAGACGGTGCGCCGGAACGGCGACGCTCGGGATGAACGCAGAGCTCTTGCAGGCGCTCAAGAGGCACGGCGTGCGGATCATCACCTCCTCGGACGCGCATTGTCCGGAGGACGTCGGCGACAGGATCCGCGAGATGGAGGCGCTCCTTCGGTAGAAGCTGCGCGGAAGAAAGGGAAATTATGAAGAAGTGGTACGACGAAGAGTATGAGTTTACGGTTGAAGTCACGGGCTTTCTGCACGGGGACCACACCGAGCGGTACTGCCGCAACGGCGAGGAGATCGGCGACACGTACAAGTGCACGTACGGCTGTCCGGTGAACCAGGACGGCTACGGCATCTGCTCGAAGACCATGATGATGCTGTACCCGCTGATGGAGGCGGTCCGCAGCGGCGGCGACCTCGAGAACCTCGGCGGCGACAGCAAATACACGAAGACGATCGTGTGCCCGGACGGGTGCGTCATGTTCCGACTGACGGCGAAGCCGCTCGGAAACGAGAACTTCCACAAGGGCGGATTCTGGGAGTATCCGGACGAGACGGTATAAGGGGAAAATGATGGGAACCAAGAGAGTTTATGTTGCGCCGTATGACGCGCAGTGGAAAGAGGATTATGCGGCGATCCGCGAGGAGCTTGCGGCGGCGCTCGGGGACCTGGCGCTTCGGATCGAGCATGTCGGGAGCACGTCCGTGGAGGGGCTCTCCGCAAAGCCGATTATCGACATCGACGTCGTGATCGAGGACGGGACGAAGCTCGACGCGGTGATCGCCGCGCTCGGCGGCATCGGCTACAGCCACGAGGGAAATCTCGGCATCGTTGGGCGCGAGGCGTTCAAGTACGAGGGGAAGGAGCATCTGCGGAGGCATCACCTGTATGTGTGCACGCAGGACTCGCCTGAGCTGCGCAGGCATCTCGTGTTCCGGGATTACCTGCGGTCACATCCGGAGGCTGTGAAGGAGTACAGCCGGATCAAGGAGGAAGGCGCGGCGCTGTACCCGGACGACATTGACGCGTACATCGCGCACAAGTCGCCGTGGATCGAGGCGGTCTACCGTGAGATCGGGCTGTGAGGGAACTGGAGAAATGAAGGAGGATTTATGGGTTACATATCGGAATTGCGAAGATTTGTCGGGCACCGGCCGCTGATGATGACGGCTGCGGTGGGGATCATTTACGACAAGGAGAAAGGGCTTCTGCTCGAGCGGAGATCGGACAACGGCGAGTGGTGCGTGCCCGGTGGCGGGCTGGAGCTCGGAGAGGACCAGGTGGCCGGCCTGCGGCGCGAGGTCAAGGAGGAGACCAACCTCGACATCGTGAGCCCGGAATTTTTCACCGTGCGAGCCAACGTGCACATGGTCTATCCGAACCTGGATGAGGTGTATTACACAGACATCGTGTACATCGTGACGGAGTTCTCCGGCGAACTGAAACCGGACCGGGAGAGCACGGAGCTTCGGTGGTTTGACATCAACGAGCTGCCCGAGAACATCATGCCGTCGCAGATCGACTACATCCTGAGCTTCCGCGAGAAGCTGCAGGGCAAGTAACAGGAAAGTGAAAGTGTAAATAACAGGAAAGGTGAATACGATCATGGAAGAAAAGAAAATGATCAACGCAGAGACCGTGGAGAGCGCGAAGAAACGGAACGCCCGGATGTACCGATTCCTGATCGGGGTCTTGGTCTTCGTGGCGGTCGTTTTGATCTTCGTCGTTACGAGCGGCGAAGCGTTAGCGGCGGCAGCGATCTGCCTCGTCGCAGCGGGGTTTATCTTTTTGCTAAAGGTGAAGAGAGGACCGCTCACCGTGTACTTCAGCCTGAGGGCGGTGACGGACAAAAGGCTGCGGTATGAGGCGGAGATCGATGCGGACGATTCCGAGCACTACATGCTGGTGTTCGGCGATCGCAGCTATGAGGTTAATCTCGAGCGGTACAACAAGACCAATGTTGAGGATCGGTTTTACGTCATGTACAACGCTCGCAACGATCGGATCGTCGAGGTTTTCGAGGCAAGCGAATACGAGATCGATCCCTCATTGGACATCCGCTAGCGGATCGGACAAAAGCACAGAGAAAAAAAGAAGCTGCCGGCCGCGGACGATCCGCGGATACCGGCAGTCTTCTTATCAATGAATATGTTCTGCGGAAAATGTTCATAAGAATTCGTGGTACTTGGCGATCAGCTCCTCGTCGGTGATCACCGTGATGCGCCCGCCGTCGTACTCGGCGCATACCCACTCGTAGATGCGCTGCACGACCGGTGCGGTCTTCGGCAGCGGAGCTTCCCCGATCGTGTTACGGTACTCGTTGACGCGGAAGGCGACTCCCGCAACGCCCGAGGTAGCGGAGATCGCGACCTTCGGGGCGCGCCCGAGAAGAGCCTCGGTGTCGAAGATATTGTAGATCTCGGGGTCCTTCATCATGCCGTCGGCGTGGATGCCGGCGCGCGTGAGGTTGAAGCTGCGGCCGACGAACGGCGTCATCGGCGGGATCTCGTAGCCGGTCTCCTTCTCGAGGTACTCGGCGATCTCCGTGATCGCGCGGGTGTCCATCCCGTTGAGGGTGCCGCGGAGCGACGCGTACTCGAAGACCATGGCCTCGAGCGGGATGTTGCCCGTGCGCTCGCCGATCCCGAGCAGGGAGCAGTTGACCGCGGAGGCACCGTACATCCATGCCGTCGCGGCGTTGACAACGCCCTTGTAGAAGTCGTTGTGGCCGTGCCACTCCAGCATCTCCGAGGGAACGTCCGCGTGATGCTGCAGGCCGTAAATGATGCCCGACACGCTTCGGGGCAGTGCGGCACCGGGGTACGGAACGCCGTAGCCCATCGTGTCGCAGGCGCGGATCTTCACGGGAATGCCGCTCTGCCGCGACAGCTCCATGAGCTTGTTGGCAAACGGCACGACGAAGCCGTAGAAATCCGCCCTCGTGATGTCCTCAAAATGGCAGCGCGGGCGCAGGCCGGCCTCGATGCAGTCCGAGACGATGCCGATGTATTTGTCCATTGCCTGACGGCGGGTCAGGCCCATTTTTCGAAAAATGTGATAGTCGGAGCAGCTGACCAGAATGCCGGTCTCCTTGATGCCGATGGCTCTCGCGAGCTCGAAGTCCTTCTTCGAGGCACGGATCCAGGTCGTGATCTCCGGGAACTCATACCCGAGCTCGAGGCACGCTTCCGCCGCCGCGCGGTCCTTCTCCGAGTAGACGAAGAACTCCGTCTGGCGGATCATGCCGTTCGGGCCGCCGAGCTTGTGGAGAAGCTTGTAGATGTGGACCATCTGCTCTGTCGTGTACGGCGCGCGCGACTGCTGGCCGTCGCGGAAGGACGTGTCGGTCAGGTAGATGTCCCGCGGCATGTTCTCCGGGACGCGGCGATAGTTGAACGGGATCTTCGGCGTCTCGGTGTACGGATAGATCTCGCGGAACAGTTCGGGCTCCGCGACATCCTGAAGCTGATAGATGTACGGATCCTGCTCGAGTTTGAAGGTTTTGTTGCTTAAAGTGATCTCACGCATGGGGCTGCCCCTTTCATTTTCAACATTGCAAACAGTATATGCATCTGATATACTATTTGTAAAGCGAATAAATCAGATAGTAATTATTCGAATTTCGAATTAATAGAAAGGGCGATGTCATGGACATGGAGGGCTTGAGGACCTTCTTGGTTCTCGCGAACACGAAAAATTACACCCGCGCGGCGAGCCAGTTGTTCGTTGCGCAGTCGACGGTGACGAACCGCATCGCCGAGCTGGAGAGGGAACTCGGGGTGAACCTCTTTGAGCGCACGAACCGCAAGGTGGAGCTGACGCGCGAGGGCGAAAAATTCCGCGTTTACGCCGGCAACGTGATGGAGCTGACCGAGTCGTCGCTCGCGGAGATCACCGCGGCGAACCGGTTTGACAACCACCTTCGCATCGGCAGTGCGGACTCCATCTACGAAGGGCATCTTGCGGCGCGGATCCTGCGCTACCGCAAGGAGCACCCGCGGGATTCGCTGCGCATCTCAATCGGCGTCACGAGCCACCTGCTCGAGCAGCTGCAGGCCGACATGCTCGACGTGGTGTTCACGTACCTGCCGCTCAACAAGTCAAGATATCACTCGGAGCTCTACAAGCAGGACACGCTCGTGCTCGTGACCGACGCGGGCAACGAGCAGTACAGGGACGGCATCACCGAGCAGCAGCTGACGGGCGTGAACTACCTGATGTGCAACTTCGCGCTGCAGGAGGTCGGCCAGTACATCCGCAAGCTGTTCCCGCGCTTCCACCAGTTCGAACTTGAGATCGACGACTGTATGAAGATCGTGCCGTTTTTGCTCCACCAGGACACGTACACGTTCCTGCCCAAGGATATGGCGGAGCCGTACATCGCGCGCGGCGAGCTGCGGGAGATCCCGCTTCTTGATTTCCGCACGCCGGTCATCAACAGCTATATCATCTGCAAGAAATCCGCGGAGGACATGTGCCGCCGCATGTTTATGGAAGACCCGCGATGAGGCGGGCGAGGAAAATGAGGAGGTAACACTATGAAAGAGTACATCAAAGGAGCAAACCCTTACATGCCGCTTTGGGAGCATGTCCCGGACGGAGAGCCGAGAGTGTTTGAATATGGCGGAGAGAAGCGCGTGTACGTGTACGGCTCGCACGACATCGAGCGCACGCAGTACTGCGGAAGAAACTACGTGGTCTGGTCGGCGCCCGTCACGGACCTGACCGACTGGACATACCACGGCGT
The DNA here is from genome assembly GCA_017551165.1 of Lachnospiraceae bacterium. Lineage (GTDB taxonomy): Bacteria > Bacillota > Clostridia > Lachnospirales > Lachnospiraceae > ISDg. Next base: position 32,820 of record JAFZMO010000039.1, on the reverse strand, counting down.
GGCGTACGAGACGCACTACGACTCGATCCTGTACGCGCCCGACGTGGTTAAGAAGGGTGACAAATACTACATGTACGCCGCGGAGCGCTGCGGCAGCCTCGTCGTGGTCGCCTCCTCGGACACGCCGTACGGACCGTTCATCAACCCGGTCGAGACGAAGCTCGGCTTCGACCCCGGCGTGCTCGTCGATGACGACGGCAAGGTGTATGCGTACTGGGGCGGTTGCGCGGCGCCGTGCTACATCGCGGAGCTTGCGGACGACATGGCGACGATCGTGGAGGGCACGCTGGTGTCCAACCCGCTCGGTCATTCGACGTGCCCGTGGGACCCGAGGGACGACGGCCACATCGACCTGATCGACGCGTTTTTCGAGGCGTCGAGCCCGCGCAAGGTTCTCGGAAAATACGTCTACATCTACTCAAAGCGCTACGAAAAGCCGATCCCCGAGCTCGGGGTGGAGCCGCCGAACAACGGATTCCTGTCGTACCGCTTCTCGGACAGCCCGTTCGGACCGTTCCGCGAGGGCGGCGATATCAGCTTCAACGGCGGCGAGATCCTGCATGACGCCGAGGGCGTCGGCACCATGACCTACCAGTGGGGCAACAACCACGGCTCGATCATGGAGGTGAACGGCCACTGGTACATCTTCTACCACCGCCAGACCGGCGTGAACGAGTACTCGCGGCAGGCGATGCTCGAGCCGGTGGATGTGGCGATGGGCATGGACGGAAAGCTCTACATCGGCGATGTCCGCTACCTAAACGGCGAGCCGGTGTCGTCGAAGCCGGTCGAGATGACGTCGCAGGGCGCACACATCAACGGCCTCGATGCCCGCAAATGGATCTCCGCAGGCTACGCGTGCCATATCTTCGGCAGCAAGACGCGTGCCTACGTGGAGCCCGGCTACGAGAAGACGGAGACGATCTCGACGCCGGTCGTGAACTTAAGCTCCGGCACGACGGTCGGCTTCCGCTACCTGCAGTTCGGCGCCACCGCGCCGAAGACCGCGACGGTGGTGCTCGGGGAGCACAAGCCGCTCAAGGTATTGGTGCGCATCGACTCGTACCGCGGACGCATCGTGGGCGAGGAGGAGTTCGACGAGGACGTGGTCGAGAAGACGATCGCGATCACAGCGGGCGTGATCGGCAAGCACGCGGTGTACTTCGAGTTCCGCTCGGATGCGGAGGGCGCGATCGCCGCATTTGACCGCTTCACGTTCGACTGAGGCGCATTTTCCGAAAAAATGTTGTGAGGAATAGAGGATGACAGGAAGACAACGAAGCAGGCGGGGCGCGGCGCTCTGCCTTGCGTTCGCGCTGCTGCTCGCGCTGTGCGGGTGCGGCGGGAAGGACAACAGGACCGGGGATGAGCCGAAGGAGGAGCCTGTGAAGTACGCGGACCGGTACATCGACCTCCATCTGCACTTGGACGGCGCGATCACCACGGAGATCGCGCTGAAGCTTGCGGCGAAGCAGAACATCGAGCTTCCGACGAGCGACGCCGCCGAGCTTACGCGGCTTCTGACGGTGCCGGAGGACTGCGAGAGCCTGAACGATTTTCTGGAGTGCTTCGACCTGCCGCTGTCACTGATGCAGACGCCGGAGGGGCTCGAGGAGGCCGTGTATCTCGTCGCGGAAAATATCCGTTCCCAGGGCGTGGTGTACGCGGAGATCCGCTTCGCACCGCAGCTCCACACGGACCGCGGCATGACGCAGGAGGATGCGATCAACGCGGCACTTCGTGGGCTTAAGCGGACGCCCCTCAAGGCGAACCTGATCCTGTGCTGCATGCGCGGCGAGGGGAACGAGGCCGCCAACTACGATACGCTGGAGCTTGCGAAGAAATATCTCGTGGCGGACGGCGGCGTGGTCGCCGTGGACATCGCGGGCGCGGAGGCGCTGTACCCCACGGAGAACTACCGCGAGCTGTTCGAGAGAGCCGCGGAGTACGGCATTCCGTTCACGATCCACGCGGGCGAGGCGGACGGCGCACAGAGCGTGCGGCTGGCGATCGAGTTCGGCGCGAAGCGCATCGGCCACGGCGTTCGGATCTACGAGGACCCCGAGGTTGTGAAGCTGGTGAAGGAGAAGGGCATCACGCTGGAAATGTGCCCGACCAGCAACCGGCAGACGCACGCTGTGGAGGATATGGACAAGTATCCGCTGATCGACTACGTGAAGGACGGCATCAGGGTGACGCTCAACACCGACGACATGGGGATCGAGGGCATCACGCTTGCCGACGAATTCCGCTATATGGAGCAGAAGTTCGGCCTGACGGCCGAGCAGGAACAGCAATTGCTCGCCAACGCGATCGACGCGGCGTTCACGACCGACGAGGTGAAGGCGGAGCTTCGGAAGGAACTGGGGATTACCCGATAGGGGTTTTACACGCAAAGGAGAGGTATCACATGGGAAAGCATTACAGGAATTTTAAGACAGTCGTCTACATCCCTGCGGAGATCGCCGCGGGGCTGACCGCGGAGAAGCTGCAGTACGATTACGATTTCATCGAGCGCTACATCGGTCTTGACAAGGTGTATCTGGAGACGCACCGCACATCGGTCGACGTGGAGGAGTCTAAGCTTCGGATGATCAAGGATTTTCTGGAGTCGAAGGGCGTTGAGGTGTCCGGCGGCATCACGACCACGATCAACGACATCGAGGGCTCGGAGCCCGGCAAACAGCGCCTGTTCCAGACCTTCTGCTACACGGATCCCGCGATGCGCAAGCGCCTTCGCGAGATCTCGGAGTTCACGGCGAAGATGTTCGACGAGATCATCCTGGACGACTTTTATTTTACGAATTGCACGTGCGAGCGGTGCATCCGCGAGAAGGGGGACCGCGACTGGGTGACGTTCCGCAGGGAGCTGATGCGCGAGGTTTCGGAGGAGCTGATCGTGAAGCCGATGAAGGCCGTGAACCCGAAGGTGCGCGTCGTGATCAAGTATCCGAACTGGCGCGAGTCGTATCATTTTACGGGGTATGTGCCCGAGGTCCAGAGGGACATCTTCGACGCGACGTACACGGGGACCGAGACGCGGAGCACGGCGTACACGGACCAGCATCTGCCGGAGTATCTGAGCTACTCGCTCGTCCGGTATATGGAAAATGCGTGGCCCGGGCGCAACGGCGGCGGCTGGTTTGACACGTACCAGTGCCTCTCGATCGACCGCTACCTCGAGCAGGCGTATCTCACGGCGTTCGCGGGCGCGAAGGAGCTGATGCACTTCATGTGGCGCGACCTGATCGACAGCCCGCTGGTGGCGCCGATGGGACTGCAGCTGTCAAAGATCGACGCGATGTTCACGGACGGCGTGAAGCCGTGCGGCGTGCCGGCGTACATCCCGTTTGCGTCGAGCGGTGAGAATCATCTTGAGATGCGGCTTGGCATGTTCGGCATCCCGATGGAGCCGACGCCGTTCTTCCCGGCAGACGCGCCCCGCATGCTCTTGACGGAGAGCTCGCTGGCGGATACGGATGTCGTTTCGAAGCTGCAGGCGTACGTCGCTGCGGGCGGGGAGGCGGTCATCACGACCGGGTTCCTGCGAGAGGCGGGCGATGCGCTGCGCGCGGCTGGGCTCACGGAGGCCCGCCTGACCGGGCGGCGGTACGCGGTGACGCGCTACCATGTGACCGGCGATATGGCAGGGTACCATGAGCATCGGCAGCCGATCCTCTTCCCCGAGATCGTGCACGGAAACAACGCGTCGTGGTCGCTCTTAAACGGCGGTGACGGCGATCTTCACACTTCACTCTTCCTGCGCAGCACGTACGGCAAGGGGCGCATGTACATCATGTCGATCCCGGACAACGACAGCGATCTGTACCGAGTGCCGCAGGCAGCGGTGGATGTCGCGAAGCGTGTGCTCACCGGCGGCGAGTACGGCAGCGGCCGCGACTACTCGATGTTCACGTACGAGGACGGCAGCTTCATCCTGTACCGCTACGTCAAGGAGGACCTGCACGCGGATCGCGTGACCATCCACACGAACCGCGAGGTGAGCGCGCTCGTCGATGTCGCGAGCGGACGGCGCACGCCGGCGACGAAGGTCGTGCGGTTTGAGGATTTCCGGATGCGGACGGAGTACGTGGCGGAGGTGTTCGCCGTGCCCGGCACGTTCCGGCAATACCGCTGGGAGTAACCCGCGATCAGAGGCGGGAAAGCAAGGAAAATACGCAAAATGAGACAAGTGATCATCATCGGCAGTCCCGGCGCGGGCAAGAGCACTTTCGCCCGGAAACTCCGCGACCTGACGGGCCTGCCGCTATATCATCTCGACCGGATCTGGCACAAGCCTGACCGGACGACCATCACCAAACCGGAGTTTAACGAGCGCCTGACGGAGATCCTGGCGCAGGACGAGTGGATCATCGACGGCAACTACAACAGGACCGTCGAGATGCGTCTCGCGGCCTGCGACACGGTGTTCCTGATGGACTACCCGGTGGAGGTGTGCCTCGCGGGCGTGCAGGAGCGCGTCGGTGTTTGGCATGACGATCTGCCTTGGGTGGAGGAGACACTGGACGAGGAGTTCCGGAAGTTTGTCGAGGATTTTCCGACGGAACAGCTGCCGAGGATCTACGGACTGGTCGAGCAGTACCGCGAGGGAAGAACCGTCGTCATCCTGCACTCGCGGGAGGAGGCGGATGCGTATCTCGCGGAGTTCGCAGAGCGGATCCGGTTCTTCGAGCGGATCGCGGCCAACGGTCACGTGCCGCTGGAGACGATCGACTATGACGGTTGGGAGCTTCGGTTTGCCGAAGGGTACACGGGCCGGGCGAACTCGGTGTTGCCGCTCGGACCGTCGCAGATCGCCGCGGAGGACAAGGTAGCGGTGTGCGAGGAGCAACACCACAGCCGCGGGCTTCCCGCATCATTCAAGCTGACCGGGTGCGATATGGAGCTGGATCGGTATCTCGAAGCCCGGGGATACGCGAAGAACGCGTCGACGGACGTGATGACGCTCAAGCTCAGTGAGTGGAGAACGGGTGCGGCGGAGTCCGGCGGAACGACATGTTCTGACAACACCGAGTGCGTCTTCACGGCCAAGCCGACCGAGGAGTGGCTCGCGGCGTATTTTGCGTTCGAGGGGGTCACGGACGAGAGGAAGCAGGGTATTTTCCGAAGGATGCTCGCGAAGGTTGCGGTCGACACGGTGTACTGTGTGCTGATGCGCGACGGCCGCGCTGTGGCGTGTGCGTCGTCGGCAATCGAGCAGGGATATGCGCTTATTCAGAATGTCGTGGTTGCCTCGGAGTGCCGCGGGCAGGGGCTCGGCAGAAGGCTCTGCGAGGCGCTGATCGGGAAGGTTGCCGCGGACGGCGCGAAGACAGCGTACCTGCAGGTTGTGCAGACCAACGACATCGCAAAGAACCTGTACCGGTCGCTCGGCTTTCAGCGGGTTTACTCCTATTGGTACCGCAGAGAACAATGACAGAGAGGATTTATCATGTGCACGAGTTTTATTTCCAACCGCAACAAGACGATCGTCGGTTGGAATCTTGACATTTTGAATATGGAGTACCGCGTGCGCCCCGATGAGAACGGCGTTTACATCGAGGTGAACGACGCGGTTGAGGGGTGGATGCCGCTGTTCGGAGCCAACTCGCGCGGAGATTTCGTGGGAATGCCGACGTGCTGGCCGGCTGACACGCGGAGCAATCCGGTCACCGGCGCGGAGCCGAACGTGATAATGCTCGACATCGACCTTCTGCTGCAGAAGAAGACGCTTTCGGAGGTCCGCGCGATCGCGGAGAGCGGCCCCGTGTGCAGCGTGCCGGGGCACACGTTCATGGGGTCTCTTACGGACGCGGAGGGCAACGTGCAGCAGATCATCCCCGGACAGGGAAACCTGTATTTTGAGAAGCCCGAGTACAAGGTGCTGACGAATTTTTCACCGTTTAAGATGGACAGCGAGACGCACCCGTGGATGGGGTGGGATCGCTATCAGACCGCAACGAAGATGCTCGCGGAGGCAGCGGACGACTTCGATGTGAAGAACGCTTTTGAGGTGCTGCGCGCGGTCGCGCAGCAGGTGTGCCCGACGGTCGTCTCGATGGTATACGACGTGACCGAGCGGACGGTGTACTGGTGCGAACAGCAGCAGTGGGACGCAGTGAATTCACGGAAATTTTGACGGAAGGCGAGAGGTGCGAGGATGCATTTTACGGATGCAAAGGGAATCCTGACCGGCAGCGGCGGCAGCTTCGGAATGAACATCTACCGCGGCTGTTCGCACGGCTGTATCTACTGCGACAGCCGGAGCCGCTGCTACCAGTTCACGCATCCGTTTGAGGATATCGAGGTGAAGCAAAATGCGCCCGAGCTGCTGGAGCGGGCGCTCCGGTCGAAACGAAAGAAGGCGATGATCGGGACCGGTTCGATGTCGGACCCGTACATGCACTGCGAGGAGCAGCTGCGGCTGACGAGGCGGTGCCTCGAGATCATACTGCAGTACGGTTTCGGGGCGGCGATCCAGACGAAGTCGGACCGCATCCTGCAGGACATCGACCTGCTCGACGCCATCAACCGCGAGGCCAAATGCGTCGTGCAGATGACGCTCACGACCTACGACGATGACCTCTGCCGACTGATCGAGCCCAACGTGTGCAACACAAAGCGCCGCATCGAGGTGCTCGCGGAGATGCAGAAGCGCGGGATCCCGACGGTCGTGTGGCTGACGCCGATCCTGCCGTTTATCAACGACACGGAGGAAAATGTCCGAAGCATCCTGCAGGCGTGCATCGACACCGGCGTGAAGGGCGTGATCTGCTTTGACATGGGCGTCACGCTGCGCGAGGGCGACCGCGAGTATTTCTACGCCGCTCTGGACCGCCACTGGCCCGGCCTCAAGCAGAAGTACATCGAGCGCTACGGCAACGATTACAACGTGCCGAGCCCGAACGCGAAGGCGCTGATGGCGCTCTTCCGCGACATGTGCCGCTCCGCGGGGGTGATGTACAAGCCGGACGACTGCTTTGAGTACATGAGCACGTTGCCCGAAAAATATAAGCAGCTGAGCATTTTCGATTTATGAAACAGTAATCATGTGTGCACTTAAACGACAACCAAAAAGTGCAAATATTGCATACACGAGCTTGACTATTGCGTGCAATTATTGCATAATATAGAAAACGGAGGTGTGCAAATATGACGGAATTAAAGCAGTTACGGTTGAGCAAAAACCTTTCACAGAAAGATGTCGCCGATAGGATCGGAATCTCGCTTCGATCCTATATTTCCTATGAAAACGATGAGAGTAAGAAGGGCAACATCAAGTATCGTTATCTTTTGCGGGAATTGGAACAAATGGACCGTATTGATGAGGAACATGGACTCCTGACAAAAGAGGAGATCGTTGCGCGGTGCACCGGCATTCTGTCGCAGTACAAAGTTGAGTTCTGTTATTTGTTCGGTTCGTATGCGAAGGGGAAGGCCACAGAGACCAGCGACGTTGATCTGCTGATATCGACAGATGTCACCGGACTGAAGTATTACGAGTTGGCGGAACGCCTGAGGGAGAGTCTTTGCAAGAAGGTGGACCTTTTGGACGTAGGACAGTTGCTGGGTAATGAGCAGCTGCTGAAGGAAGTATTGAAAGAGGGAATTCGGATTTATGGATAATGTTAAGACGGACGCATATTTTGCGAATAAAATCCGGGATGATCTGATGTTTGTCCGAAGGCACACAAAGAATCTGGACATTGAGGAACTGCGTACAAATGAACTGTTGTTGGATTCCATGTTGTTCCGATTGATCCGGATTTCGGAGAATGCCAGAAAAATGAGCGACGGGTATAAATCAGAGCACCCGGAAATACCTTGGGTTTCCATCTATGGATTACGGAATCGGATTGTTCACGATTACGGAAACGTGGATCTTCGAATTGTATATGAAACCTTGACTACGGACATTCCTAACCTGCTTGGTTTGTTTGAAAATGATCAGGAGGAAGTGTAAGACTATGGCAGCAGCAGACAAGACTAATGTGATGCGCGTGCTGGAGCAGAAGAAGGTGGCATACAAAAGCCACTCGTACGCGGCGGACCCGACGCTGACGGGCGAGGACATCGCGGGGATCCTCGGCGAGGAACCGGGACACGTGTTCAAGACGCTCGTGACGCAGGGCAAGACGGGACAGTACTACGTGTTCGTCGTGCCGGTGTGCGCGGAGCTCGACCTGAAGAAGGCGGCGAAGGCGGCGGGCGAAAAATCCATTGACATGATCAAGCAGAAGGAGCTCCTCCCGCTGACCGGCTACGTGCACGGCGGTTGCTCGCCGATCGGCATGAAGAAGGCGTTCCCCACGTTCATCCACGCGAGCGCGGAGGGCCTGGAGCGGATGTATGTGAGCGCCGGCAAGGTCGGTTTTCAGGTGGAACTGGCGCCGCAGGATCTGATGAAAACGGTGCGGTGCAGCCTCGCGGATATCATCTGTGACTGAGCGGGCATCATCTGCATCCGGATGGTTGTAATTTTCCGCAAAATGAAGTATTCTGTAAGGGTGGGCGCGATGCGCCGTCAAACACGAAAAATGAAACCGAAAGGAAGGTTTTTCACATGAAATACACGATGGAAATTGCAGGCCTGAAGCGGGATCTTCCGCTTTGCAAGATCACGGACGACCTCTACATTGCAGCGTTCATCTGCTTCGGCGACGCCGAGGTGACCGTGGCGTGCGCGGAGGAGCTTCTGAAGCTCGTGCCTGCGGACAGCTATGACTACATGCTCACGGCGGAGGCAAAGAGCATTCCGATCATCCACGAGATGGCTCGCCAGTCCGGCGCGACGAAGTATTTTATCGCCCGCAAGGGCCAGAAGGTGTACATGCCCGACCCGATCCGCGTATCCGACCAGTCGATCACGACGCGCGGCGAGCAGGCGCTGTACCTCGGACGCGATGACGCGGACATGATCCGCGGCAAGCGCATCCTCCTTGTCGACGACGTAATCTCCACCGGCGGCTCGCTCCGCGCGATGGAGGATCTTGTCGCTCTCGCCGGCGGCACCGTGACGGGTCGCGTGGCGGTTCTCGCGGAGGGTGATGCGGCGAAGCGCAGCGACATCCAGTTCCTTGCGCCGCTCCCGCTGTTCAACGCGGACGGCAGCATCAAGTAATGACCACATTTTCAGGAGAAGCGTAGATGAAGCAATTCAGAAGAGATATTTGGGAAGACGGCGAGTACACGTACGCAGCGGCGTACGGGTTTGTGCCGAACGTACGGGCGTTCCTTCACGAGGAGGACGACTCGATGCGCGACGCGATGCTCGTGGTGCCGGGCGGCGGCTACTGCATGCTCGCGGCGCACGAGGGCGAGCCGGTGGCAAAAGCTTTCTATGAGCAGGGGATGAACGTCTTCGTGCTCACGTACACGACGGACATTACATTTTCCGTACCGCTCAAGGACCAGCCGCTTCGGGACATCGCGCGTGCGATCCGCTATCTGCGCGCAAACGGCGAGGCGTTCAACATCAGCGGCAAGAAGCTGGCGATCTGCGGATTTTCCGCGGGCGGACATGTGTGCGGCAGCGTGACGGTACACTGGGACGACGTGAAGGAGACCAACCCGGTCTACGCGTGTTACTCCGCGCGTCCGGATGCGTCGATCCTGTCCTACCCGGTGATCACGGCCGGCCGATTCACGCACGATTCGTCGATCCAGGCGCTGCTCGGACCGGATCCGACGGAGGAGGAGCTCGACTACTTCTCCCTTGAGAAGCATGTGACGCGGGATACGCCGCCGACATTTTTGTGGCAGACGGCGACCGACATGCTCGTTCCCGTGGAAAACAGCTACCTCTTCGCGGAGGCGTGCCGCAAAAACGGCGTTCCCTTCGCGCACTATGTGTTCCCGTCGGGCTTCCACGGCCTCGGCGTCGGCAAGGGCTTCGGCTATCCCGGCTGGACGGACGGCAGCTACGTGATGGAGCAGGTGGAGCGCGCTGTTGCGGCGGTGAAGGCCGGTCAGGGCGTGAACGTTCCCGAGCGCCGCGTGGAGGAGTTGCGGCAGCAGTTCCCGGACAAGCAGGAGGCTCCGGAGCCGCCGAAGGACGACAACGCACCGGCGTTTGAATTCAAGATCGACGATACGCTCTCGGAGGACGTCGGCCTGTGGACCGAGCTTGCGAGAGTGTGGTTCGCGAGACTGTGACAAGTGTCTCATTTTGCGTAAAATAAAGGCTGCCTGACGGCAGCTTAGCGGACAATGCGGTTGGAAGAAACCGCGTTGTTGCGTTTGAGAGAATTTTTCGGCGAGAGGCGAAAGCGGCATGAAACAGGAGCAGGCGGACAATCGAAACCGCTCGATCACCCGGAACATTTCGTACAACACGGTCATCACCGCGTTGACGTATGTCTTCGGGGCGGTCAGCATGATGTACGTCAGCCGCAAGCTGCAGCCGGCGGCCAACGGAAGGGTGGATTTTGCGAACTCAGTCGTCCACTACTTTATCCTGATCGCCGGGCTGGGAATGCCGTGGTACGCGATCCGCTGCTGCGCGAGGTTCCGCGAGGATCGGAAGAAGCTGACGAAGGTCTTTCAGGAGCTGTTCACGATCGGACTGCTGCTCGCGGCAATCAGCGGCGCCGTGCTGGCGGTGCTGTGCCTCACGGTGAATCTGTTCCGGGACAATCGGACGCTGATGCTGATCTTAGGGAGCGTCATCGTGTGGAACGCCATCGGCTGCGAGTGGCTCTACAAGGGCCTGGAGCGGTATCGCTATCTCATGATCGTGTCGCTGATCACGCGCACGACCGCGCTGGTGCTCGTGTTCCTGGCGGTGCACTCGCCGGACGACATGCTTCTGTACGCGGGGATCTCCGTGATCCCGACGGCAGCGTTGGCCGTGTGCAATTTCATTTTCCTCGGACGCGAGGTGGATTCGCGGTTTCACTTCCGCCTGAACACGGAGCACCTGAAGCCGCTGCTGATCTTTTTTGCGATGAGCTGCATGGCGACGATCTATGTCAATCTCGACATCGTCATGCTGGGTCTGATGAAGAGCAACTACGAGACCGGTCTGTACAGCCTTGTCTCCAAGGGCAAGACGCTGTTGACCTGCTTCGGCGGTGTGCTGATCGCGGCGGCGCTGCCGCAAGTGTCGATCGCCTGGAGCGAGGGCAACCGGGAGCGGTTCCGCGAGATCACGAAGCGCTCCATCGGGCTGATCATGGCGGTCAATCTGGCGCTGCTTGCCTTTGCGCTCGTGTATGCGGAGGACTGCGTACTCGCGATGGGCGGCAGCTCGTACGTGGGTGCAACGAAGGCGTTCCGCATCATGGTCATCTCCATTGCGCCGATCGGGCTGAGCAACATCCTCGGCGGTCAGGCGCTGGTCCCGGCGGGACGGGAAATGCGATTGCTGCAGGCGGAGATCGCCGGAGCGGTCGTCAATCTGGTGCTCAATCTGTACGTGATCCCTCGCTACTCCATCAACGGCGCGTCAGTGACGACGCTGATCGCGGAGGTCGTCGTGTGGGTCATCTGTGTCTGGTTCAACGCGCGTGAGGTCGGGCTGTCGATCCGCGACATGTTCCCCGATGTGCGCATTCCGATCGCCTGTGCGATCGCTGCCGTGCCGGCGTATTTTCTGACCGTGCCGTTTGGCAATGTGTTCGTGCGACTGGCGGCGGAGGCGGTGGTCTTCTTCGGAGTTTATGTCGTTGCGGGGCTGTTGCTACGGGAGCCGATCATCTGCGAAACGGTGCGCCGCGTGCTGCGTTTGAAGCGAACTTAGTTAGAAATCAAATTAAATACCTAATTATTTACCCCGAAAAGCCGTTTTTCGGGGTTTTTCCTGTTGACAGCATAACTTTAAAGCGGTAAAATCGGAGTGTTGTGCGGCGGTGCCGTCAGGGCACAAGCCGATCGATAGTGTGAAAACAAAACGCAGTGAGAGTGCTGCAGAAAGGTGAAATGCGGGACAGAAAGATCCCGCGAGCGTAGTATGAAGAGGGTAAAACTGAACGCAAGACGCGTAGGCGCAATCCTTATGGCATTGTGCCTGTTGATCACGTGTGGGCATTGCTCCGACCTCGGCAATTCCCTTATCAAGGTTGCCAGAGCGGAGGGGGAACAGTTGGATGATCCGAACGAGAATCCTGCTGATCAGGGGGGCGATAATTCCGAAGATGTCACGAACCCCGGCAACAGCAACGTGAAGGAATACACGCTGTACAATTTCGTGAAGATCGGAAGCCAATACGGTCGTCTTCGCAAGACGACGATCAGCGTGAAGCAAGGCGACGAAGTGGAGCATGACGCAACGTATTATCTGGAAACTGTTAAGCCCACGAGAGTAGGCAACCAAGACAGATATTTTGTTCCTACGGAAGACTACAGTACCGAGCCTTATGATTTTACCGGGGAAACGTTCGTATACAACGGCAAGAAGTATGCGCTGAAGAGCGAGTTCGATCCGACGAAATCGGCTTATCAGGATTTCGCAGGTTACTATGAAGTCACGGAAGTACAGAACGGAGTGGATGAAGTACCTGTTGTGGCGATCGCAGACAAGATCGGCGGGACCTCGCTGAAACCGTTTGAAGTGTACGCTAAGGGTAATCATAAGGTTGAATTCAACGATGCGGATGCGGACACGTTCCACCGTGACTACGAGATCAAGTTCACGGACTACACGGTGGATCAGCCTCTGTACAACTATGCGGTTATCGACAAAAAGTATTACCGTCTCGGCACGGTGACGACGATCAACGCTCCGCGGATCGACTCGATCGGTGACGGGAAAAAGTTGGCGAAAGGAACATACGAGTGCGAAGAGTATGATTTTGCAAATGCAACGCTGACCGTCGCCGGGATCGACTACATCTATCGCGATGAGGCGTTGGCGGAGGATGTCGAGGATTACGCTCCGTATTACACGGTTGACTTTACCAAGACATCGGTTTTCAAGAAGGTTAAGTTTACGAGCGGTTCCTGGACGATTGCTGATCCTGCTTGGATTGAGGGCGGAAAGGTATGGACGGATGAGAACGGTGAACTCTTGCCCAACAACACCGTAGCATTCCACCGCGATTACGCAGTGACGCTGCACAATTCCGGCAAGACGTACACGGTTACCTGGTACGACGGCGAGGGCGAAGGCAAGGAAGAGCTTTATTCGTTTGAGACGCCGAATTACGAGTACATTCCGACGTACGACGGCGAGAAGATTGAGGAATCGACTGACGAGACGGATGCGATCGTTCGCTGGATCGGCTGGAAGCTATACACCTCCGAGACCGAGTATACGATCTACAAGGACGGCGATGAGTTTGCACCGATGACCGGTGACCAGAAGTACTACGCAGTTTATGAGAGATGGTATACGATAACCTTCCTCGTTGAGGGCCGTGAGGACCAGTCCGAAGGGGTGCTTGCAGGTGAGCGCCCGGTATACAACAACGACACGGATCCGGTTCCCGCGGACGATGACAACGAGTTCAAGGGATGGATAGAGTATACGGACGATGACGAAGCCAAGGAGACCGGTGAAGCCGATGAGACCGGTGAAGCCGATGAGACCGCAGAGGTTACACTCTACAAGACGACAGAGCTTCCGGTTGCAAACGGAAATACTACCTATCAGGCGGTGTTCGGGCCCAAGGCCACGGAGCCCATTGATGAGCCTATTGATGAGCCTGTCAAGCCGGAGTCGAACTACTATATTCTGAGCGGCAACGATATCACGTTCTACAAGGGCGATACCGAGGTTGAGACGATCACCGTCAAAGGCTTGGAAGATGATACCCGGACATTCCCGAATTTCGGAGATGTTATGATCAACGGCGCAGGGGTTTCCCACCTTCATTACGATACGGTTGCCGGTAGCCTGAAGCTGACGTTCCATGCGAATTACCTTGAGACGCTGGCGCTCGGCGATTACACGGTCGGCGTCCGGTTTGTCGATGAGGAGGAGCCGGTTAACGTTACGCTTCATGTGAAGAGCAGAAGCGGCGAACAGGAGGATCCCTCCGGGCAGGTTGAGACGGAGAAAAAGGAGTACTACCTCTTCTCCGGCGACAACGGCGTTCATGTGAACGGTTCCGGCAAGACGCTGACGTTTGTGTTCAAGTGCAAGGGTGTGGACACGGATGAGACGTACCATCATTTTACGTCCATGAACATGGATGGCAATCTTGCTCCGGCGCTCGGTTATACGGCGGAGAGCGGCAGTCTGGTTCTCACGCTTACGTCGGATTACCTTGAAACGCTGGCGCTCGGCGAGCACACGCTGACGGCATTGTTCGATGACGGTGACGGTGTGGATGCGCATTTCTCGATCGTCGAGAAGGCAGCGGAGGACGAGCCTACCGATCCTGAGGAGAAGCAGGACGAGCCCACGGACCCTGAGGAGAAGCAGGACGAGCCTACGGATCCCGAGGAGAAGCAGGACGAGCCTACCGATCCCGAGGAGAAGCAGGACGAGCCTACGGATCCTGAGGAGAAGAAGGACGAACCTACGGATCCTGAGGAGAAGAAGGACGATACCACGACTCCCGAAGAGAAGAAGGACGATACCACAACTCCCGAGGAGAAGAAGGACGATACCACAACTCCTGAAGAGAAGAAGGATACTACAGCAGATCCTGAGAAGACCAACGAGCCTGAGAAGACCAACGAGCCCGCGAAGAGCAACGAATCTGAGAAGACGACTCCGGCGGTAACACCCACGAAGACGGAAGCGACGATCGTCGAAGCCGAGAAGGAGGATGCTCCCGCTCCGACACAGCAGTCTGCGAAGACCGATGAGCCTGCTAAGACGAACGAGTCGGTGAAAACGGACGAGGGTGCGAAGACCGAGGAATCGGTGAAGACGGATGAGGGTGCGAAGACCGAGGAGACGGTGAAGAACGACACAACGAAAAATGATGCGCAGAAGTCGGACGACAGCGGCAGCGCTACCACGAACGAAGGCAGCACGCCGAAGACCGGCGATACGATGGGTCCGGTGCTGTTGATCGTGCTGTTGATCTCCGCGATCGTGATGATCCTTGTGTTCCGCAGAAAGCATGCGAATGAGGACTGATCTGTCGGGTTGCGTTCGGCAACGCGGAAAGACAATAGAGAAGACATAACGAAAGCGTCCCGGTTTGGTTCCGGGACGCTTTTTGTCGTTTCCGTTGTCCCGCAGGAAGTCCGGCGGGGTGTGGTTTACAGGTCGAAATATGCGGCGAACTCCGCAGGGTGAGGGATCTTGTTGATCTCGAGTGCCTCCTTCTCCTTGCGGGCGATCCAGATGTTGATCAGGCGCTCGGGGAACACGCCGCCTGCGGTCAGGTAGTCGTGGTCGGCGCGAAGTGCGTCCAGAGCCTCAAAGAGCGAGGTCGGCAGGCCGTCAATCTTCGCCTTCTCCTCATCCGACAGAGAGTACAGGTTGAAATCGTAGGGACCCCAGCCGCTGGCGTGCGGGTCGATCTTGTTTTTGATGCCGTCGAGACCGGCCATGAGAATGGCGGCATACGCAAAATAAGGATTGCAGGTCGCGTCGGGGTTCCGAAGCTCGAAGCGCTTGGCGTCCGGGGATTTGGCGTAAGCCGGGATGCGGATCACGGCGCTGCGGTTGGCCGTCGCATAACCGATCGTGACGGGCGCCTCAAATCCGGGCACGAGCCGCTTGAAGGAGTTCGTCGAGGGGTTTGTGATGGCACACAGGGAAGCGGCGTGCTTCAGGAGTCCGCCCATGAACCAGTGTGCGGTCTCGCTCAGTCCGGCGTAGCCGTTTTCGTCGTAAAATACAGGCTTTCCGTCCTTGCGGAGCAGCATGTGCACATGCATTCCGTTGCCCGCCTCGGAGGCGATCGGCTTGGGCATGAACGTTGCGGTCTTGCCCTCGCGAAGTGCCTGGTTCTTGATCACGTACTTGGTGATCATGGTCCGGTCGGCCATATCGCAGACCTCACCGAGCTCGACCTCAATCTCCAGCTGGCCGGAGCCGCCGACCTCGTGATGGTGGTATTTGACAGGAACGCCCATCTGCTCCATCAGGATGCACATGCGGCTGCGCGTGTCCTGCGTGATATCGTTCGGAGAGGAGATGTGGTAACCGCGTTTCGGGTTGACCTGATAGCCCTTGCTGTCCTCGGAGTTGCTGTTCCACTCGGCCTGACTGGTATCGACCTCATAGGATACGCCGTTGGACTTGACGTCATACCAGACGTTGTCAAACACGTGGAATTCGAACTCGGGACCGATGATCATCGTGTCGGCGATCCCTGTGGATCTCATATAGTCGACCGCGGCGCGGATCACGTTGCGCGGATACTGGTCAAACGGACGGTTGGCGGGCGAGTCGATGATCATCGCATCGCCGGACATGGAGAGGGTCGGCACCTCGCAGAACGGATCGATGGCGGCTGTCGC
The DNA here is from genome assembly GCA_017551165.1 of Lachnospiraceae bacterium. GTDB lineage: Bacteria > Bacillota > Clostridia > Lachnospirales > Lachnospiraceae > ISDg. Next base: position 16,455 of record JAFZMO010000039.1, on the reverse strand, counting down.
AAGATCGGGGATGAACACCATGTCGCTGTTCTCCACCGGCGCGAACCCGTAGTTGGAGCCGTCGAAGCCGATCCCGTATTTGAGAGTGCTCTCGTCAAAGCGCGCCACCGGAATGGAGATATGGCGCCAGCGGCCGTCAATATCAGTCATCTTGAAATCGATCATGGCGATGTCGTGCTCCTTGCAAAAGAGCTGTACATCCGAAACGGTATTCAGTTGCATGGTTGGAACCTCCTCAATATAGATTACAGACGAGCCGCGCGGGCGGATCTGTGTGTTCTTTCATTGTACCGTAAGTGAAACGAACGTGCAAGTAAAAGATTAACGAACGTACAATCTCGGGGCGCTGTCGCGGGAGCACGGAAAGCGCCGCGGAGCCAACATTTGCAGGAAAGAATTGAGAAATGAGGGATTATGTGATATCATGGTAAAAGGCTGTAGCCGACGGCGTCGGCATCGGTGTGTCTGCGCGATCGTTGCGCGATAAGGAGAATACCATGATCGATTTTGATGAAGAATTGAAGAAATATGTACCCAGCATGGAGATCAGCGAGACCGAGGAGGCTGTCCTGAGCCGTGAGATCACGGACGCGGCCGATGTGATCGAGCGCATTCTTCAGGAGAAGAAGGAACTGTAACTCATTGACATACGGAGGTTCGTATGATTTGTCCGAAGTGCGGCGCAAACATGATCATCTCAAAGGGTGTGTGCGCCAAATGCGGTTACGACATTGAGGTAAACCGCCAGACCAGAAAATATTCCTGCTATTTCTATAACCGCGGCCTGGAGCGGGCGCGCAACCGAGATCTCTCGGGCGCTGCGGAGATGCTTCGCCGTGCGCTCAAGGTCAGCAAGAAGAACGTGGATGCGCGCAACCTTCTCGGCCTTGTGTACTGCGAGATGGGCGACCCCGTGTCGGCCATCCAGGAGTGGATCATCAGCCGCAGTTATCTTGAGGAAAATAACCCTGCTACGCGGTATCTCGAGATGCTGCGCTCCAACCCCTCGAAGCTCGACAACCTTAACCTTGCGATCCGCAAGTACAACGGTGCCGTGGATGCGGTCGCGCACGACGGCGACGACCTCGCGATCCTGCAGCTGAAGAAGGCGGTCAGCCTGAACCCGAAGTTCATCCGCGCATGGCAGATGCTGGCGCTGATCTACATGAAATACGGGCAGATGGACAAGGCGAGAGTGTGCCTGCGCAAGACGCTTGCGATCGACGTGACGAACACGACGTCCATGAAATATCTGCGTGAGATCCGCGCGATGTTGCGCGCGAACCGGAAGCTGAAGGTCTCCGTGACCGAGGCGGAGGATGAGCAGCAGGAGGCGGAGATTGTGACGACCAAGACGTACGCCTCCTACCTGGAGGAGCAGGACCACGTCGATTACCGTGTCCTGATCTCGCTGCTGGTGGGCATTTTCCTCGGGATCATGGTCGTGTACTTCCTCGTCGTGCCGGGCATCAAGACCGGCATGCGGCAGGAGTTCAAGAATACACAGGGGGATTACGCGGAGCAGATGTCGAAGTACCTGACGGACATCGATGCGCTCGAGAAGGAGTCCCAGTCCCTGCGCAACAAGATCGATATGCAGGAGACCGAGCTCGAGGCCAACGAGGCGGAGCTCTCCGACCTTCGCAACAAGGCCGGCGGTATCAACGTCTTCAATATGGCGGCGTACTATCTCAAGCTGAAGGAGAAGGGCGCGGCGACCAAGGATGAGCTGTTCATCCTGCAGAAGCGCATTCGCGCGGTGTCCGATGAGGAGTTGAAGAGTGAGTCCGCGAAGCAGATCTACAACAAGGTGCTGGCGGATTTTCCGGATGCACAGTCGGTCACGATGACGAGCTCCGAGCTGTTTGACAAGGGACGCTCGCTGTTCGACAACAAGAAGTATGACGATGCGCTGGAGTATTTCGTGTACTCGTACGAGAAGTCAGCGGATAACGAGAAGAACATGTACTACCTCGCGCGGACCTATCAGCTGACCGGTGACCTGGCAGCGGCAGCGCGGTACTACAATGAGTACACGGAGCGTTTCCCGGAGGGCGAGCACATCTCGGCTGTCCGGAGTGCCCTCAACGAGATCCGGTAACTACTCGCGATACATCAGACGGTTAAAGAGATACAGGAACGACAGGCCGGTCTCGTGAAGAAGAAGCGGCGTGTACGTACTGCAATGACTTAAGTGGAGACACATGGCGGCAACCTCGTTGCCGTCATTTTTTTTCGTAAAATAAGGGATGTGCTTGCGGAACCTGAAGTCCTTGGTCTGCCGCATCTTGTTGTAGCGGTACTCGTCCTGCTCAAGGTTGTCCGGGGTGGACAGGGAGTAGTCCCACGTCACGCCGTCCTTGACCTCGCACAGGTTGCGGTAGCGGAAGTCCTTGTCGTACTCCGACACGATCTTACACCACGCGGTGAGCAGCACGGTGTCGGTGATGCGCGACGGCGTTCCCTCGAGCGTCTGCTTGCGGCAGACCTCCTTGAGCCACTCCGTGTTGGAGCGGTAGACGTACAGCACGAAATCGAGGAACTGGCGCAGGCGGTCGATCGTCCAGTACGCGCAGTGAGGGGAGACATTTTCCTTCAAAAACTCAGCGGAAGCGGTTCCCGTGCACGCAAAGTCGGCATCCTCCAGCGGAAGCTCGCAGAGGTTGCCGTAGACGAGAACGTCGCTGTCGCACAGGAAGCAGCGGTCGATCCCTCGATCCTTCATAAAGCCGTACAGCGCAAAATGACGCTCCAGGCAGATCAGGTCAAACATGGTCGCGTCCGAGTCGCCGTACGGGCGGTACAGAGCGCGGAAGCGGGTTGCCTCCTCCTTGTTGCAGGTCGCGATGTCGACCCAGTTCGAGAGGAAGCCGCGATTGTCCTCGTCACCGAGGAGAACGATGTTGCGGTAGCCGCAGGAGCGACCGGCGCGCTGCAGAACATCGTGCAGGTAGTCGTCGCCGCCGCGGTGGCAGAACACCACGGGGCAGGTTCCGGACAGGTCGCGCTGCAGCTGCGGATAGAGCACGCGGTCACCGGCGGTGAACATCAGATAGTACAGAAGCGGGTAGCAGGCCGACAGATAGCGGAGCGCCTCGATGGGCTCCTGCGCGGTGAAGCACTGGCTGCACGCGAGCGCTCCGAGCGCGATGAACACATCGGACTGCATGCGGTCCTCGCGGCTGATGCCTCGCTTGGATCTCGCCTGAAGAAGATGGCGCATGCGGGGGTACAGAAGTGCGATCGTGACAAGCTGTGCGGCTGCGTAGATGCGGGTGATCAGGTCGCTTCCGGACGCGATCAGCGCGTCGATCGGGAACAGGATCCGAAGCAGGATCAGGACCGTGTCGACGAGGTAGTAGGAGACATGTCCCATGTAGTTCTCATCCGGGAAACGGCGCTTGTAGGTGACTTCGGTGATGATGCTCGGATGAAGCGTATAGATCTTCGAGATCACGCCCGCCTGATACAGGAGGCAGAAGAGGAACATCAGAAGCACGCACACGCGGATGCCGTTCGTGTCATTTTTCTGCCACAGGCGCGCGACGAGGTAGACAGGGATCAGAACAAGTCCCGTGTACGTCACGAGAAGGCCGTACAGAAGCACGGTCACGCCGCACAGGCTGTAGCGGACGATCGGATTGCCGATCCGCAGAAACGTCAGAAGAAGCGCGCACAGAAGGACCGTGAACAGCAGCTTCGAGGGCTGGATCACGAAGAGGACGTCGATCCCGAACAGACCGGCGTACATCAGGTAGCTCACCTTCTTGCGGATATTGGTGATATAGACCGAGTAGAGATACAAAACCGTCGCAAACAGAAGTCCGGTGAAAAACCAGAGGCTGTAGCTCGGCTCGGGGAGAGATATTTTGCGAAATGAAAGACACGTCTGCCAGTAGTCCTCGGCCATGTAGCGGAAGACGCCGAGACGGTGAAGCGGACTGTACAGGATCACAAAGAACAAAAGACCGTCCAGGAAGAGCTTGATCAGCGCGACAATAAGAACCCGCCGGCTGTCAGCAAGGCGGGGAAATAACGGCATTTCGTTGTACGCGGAATAGTTCGCGGAATTCATCGCAGAGCTCCTTGAAACGGTAGAAAATCACTGTTGCTATCATACCTTTTTTTCTACGTTTTGTAAACCCATTCTTGCGCCGCAATGGGGGGTTTACTTTTTCGTTTGAACTGTGCTATAATTACATTGTCAGGAAAAATCTTTTGTTCTGTCGGTTCGCACGCGTACCTGTATGCGGGGCGACGGGAACACGAGGGAGCTATGAGAGAGGTCCACGGAGGAATCGCATACGGCATCCGGAAGGCAGCGAGAGCATTGGTGCTTTTGTTTGCCTTTGTTTTGTTGTTCTCCCTGAACTGTCAGAACGCGCAGGCAGCCAATATCCTCTACGGCAACGGCACGATCTCCGTATCCGACATCTCGGGCGACACCGAGGATGAAACGGAAGGTGCGGCGCCGACGGAAGCCCCGGAGCCAACGTCCACGCCGAAGCCGAAGAAGCAGATGGCGGCAGAGCAATATGCGCTCGGCGTCATCCTGGCGGGAGGCATCGCGATCGGAATGATGGTGGCCGTGTTCTTCTATTACACCAGGCAGAACAACCAGAGGGATTGATCATTTTCCGAGACAAACGAATTTGACGGGATCGGCCGGAGCACAGTGCTCCGGCTTTTTTGGCGTAAAAAGGGAACTGCTACCGACGGGTTCTTCTCAAAGAGCCAATCGGTAGCAGTCCCCTGCGCGTAATATAAAGAGGAAAAAGAAAACTGTCAGTGTCAGGAAGTACGTTTGTACTTCATTTATCGTGGTACAGTATAGCAAATGGCGGCGAAGAATGCAAATGAAATAATTGTAAATATTTTTACTTGTTTTCCGTCATTTAGCACTATTTTTACATTTAATTGTTTACATTTGCTTTCGGACAACAAGATACTCGTCGCCGTTGCGGAAGAACGGGCAGGCGAAGGACTCGCCGCGCATGAAATGCGCCATCTCATCCTCGTCGAGATCCTTGCTGCAGGTGTAGCATTCGTAGTCCTCGTCGTACTCATAGTACATGCAGTAATCGCAGTTGGTCGGCGGGGAGGGTTTCTTCGGATGTGTGTTCTGTGCCATCTCGGACTCCTAGTCTGTGGTTGCGCCGCCACCGGCACCGCCGTCGGGAGTGCCTCCTGCGCCGCCGTCGGGCGTTGTGCCGCCATCTCCGCCATCCGTGCCGTCACCGCCTTCCGGAGGCGTCCAGCCGGCGCCGTGGATCGTGCAGGCGGTCTGTGCCGAGCCGCTCACGATGTACTTGGTGTCGTCGGTTCCGCCGTGCGCGAGTGCCTCTGCGGTCTCGTTCTTACGAAGGAGAACACGGGTGATCGTGGACGGGCAGTACGGGCCGGCAGCCTGTCCGGACTCCGCACACACCTGAACGCGAACGTGGCAGGTGCAGGTCTCGAACGGAACCGTACCGTTTTCGAAGAGTTCTTCCTTGATGCAGTTGCCGCCGGCGTATGCGTCACAGAGACCGGACACCGCAAGCTTGCCGCACTTGGTACAGATCTTGGCCTTGACGATGGAGGCAGGCTGTTCGAAAGCGATCTCGAGCTTGTTGCCATCGGCATCGTACGCGAGACCCTTCACCTCGTGGACCTCCTCCATAATGTAGCGCCACAGATATCGATAGTATTGATTGTTGGTCTGTTCGAGGTTGTTGTCGCAACCGCTCCAGATCGCGGACGTATAGAACGGCGTGAATCCGGCGAACCACAGGTCGACGTTGTCATGAGCGGTACCGGTCTTGCCGGCCACCGGAATGTTCGTCAGCTTCTTGAAGTTACATGTGGTACCGGTACCGATCTTACAGGTGTCCACCATGGCGTCCGTGAGCAGGTATGCGGTGGAAGCCTTCATGACCTGCTTGGACTCGATCTTGTTGTCGAGCAAAATGTTGTTGTCGTGGTCGTACACCGTCGTGTAGTACCGGGGCTTGATGTAGACGCCGTTGTTCGCGATCGCCGCATAGCCGGCCGTCATCTCCAGCACGGAGCAGCCGTTGGTGAGACCGCCGAGTGCGATAGATACGTTGTAGTCGGAGAAGCCGTCACTGCCGTCTGTGTCGATGCGGGAGAAGCCGAGCTTCTGCAGCGTCGCGACGCCGATCTCCGGCGTAACCACGAGCATGCACTGGCAGGCAACGACGTTACGGGAATCGTAGATACCCTGACGGATGGTGGAGAGGCCCTTGAACCTCGGCTTATACCAGTTGATAACTTCCTTGTCGCTGTTCGGGTACACGAAATAGCAGTCGTCAAAGCAGCTTGCGAGCGTGTATCCGCACACATCGATCGCGGGAAGGAACGAAGCGAGAACCTTGAAGGTCGAACCCGCCTGACGGTAGGTGTTGCTCGCGCGGTTCAGGACACGGTTGCCGACTTTCTCGCCGCGGCCGCCGTACTGTGCGACCACGCAGCCGGTCGACTGGTCCATGATGACCATGGCGCACTGCGGTTGGATCGTGAAGGAGCGTGTCTCCATCGGAATGTAATCCACGCCGGGGTGCTTCTCCTCGTATTCCTTCTTCATGGCCTCGACGAATTCATCGATCATGGTGTTCATCAGGTCCTTGTTGGTCGTGTACTGGCTGATGCCGGTGCTGCCTTCCTTGTGGTAGTAGTTCTTCGAGGAATCCTTGTACTTGGCGTAATACTTCAGAAGGTCGTTCAGGTGGTAGTGTACCGCCGGAGCGTCCTTGCCCTGTCCGACGAGGGACAGCGCATAGTTCTTTGTAAGCTCGTAGTACGAGCCGGATTTCAGTTTCGGAAAATACTCCTCATTCGTAAAATAGGAGTCCATGATGCCCTGGATCTGACGGTCCTGCGTCGTGTAGATCTTGAGACCGCCGGTGTACAGAAGATTGCTCGCCTCGACGGAGGAGTAGCCCTTCTTCTGGAGATCCTCAAGCAGCTGCTCGATCAGCTCGTCAACGAAATAGGAGTACTGCTGTTCCACGCTGGACGCCTTCTCAATCTCGGCGTACTGCTTCAGGCGGATGTAGACGTCCTCGGTGTCGGCGATGGCCTCGTCGTATTCCTCCTGCGTGCAGAGACCTGCGTTGAGCATGTTGTTGAGACAGTCCTCGCGACGTCTGCGGTTCTCCTTCTCCGACGACTCGTTGCGGAGAGGGTTCATGTAGGACGGAGAGTACGCGATCGGCGCGATGACCGCAGCCTCCGAGATCGTGAGCTCGGACACGTCCTTGCCGAAGTAGCGGAGAGCGGCGTCGGCGATACCGTACGCACCGTTGCCGAGGTTGATGGAGTTGAGATAGTACTCCAGGATGGTCTCCTTGTCCATTCTGTCCTCAAGCTGTACTGCGAGGTACTGCTCCTGGATCTTACGGATGGCCTTGTCGACCGAGCTTCGCTCGTTACCGCCGCCGAACACCTGGTTCTTCAGGAGCTGCTGCGTGATCGTACTTGCACCGTACTTCAGACCGCGGACCTTTACAACGGAAAATGCAGCACGGAAGATACCGCGCACGTCAATACCGGAGTGCTGATAGAAACGCTCGTCCTCCATCGCGACAAAGGCGTCGCGGACCTTCTGCGGGATCTTGTCGATCTTCGCATAGATCTGATTGGTTCCGGCGCCCACCAGCTCGACGATCAGCGTGTTGTCGGGATAGTAGATCTTGGAGGCGAAACGGTCCGGATGGACATCGATACCGTCGATGCTCGGAGCGGTCGATACCGCACCCTGATAAGCACCGTAGGCGGCAAAACAGCCGACGACGAGCACAAAGACCATAGCGACGAGAGCAATGCGGAACATCCAGATCCGCATCATGCTGTAAAATCGTCGCACGGGAGATTTCAGATACTTTTGTTTACGCACAACATTGTAATGACTGTAATTCATGGTAATACTTACTTCTTTCCGCGCGGTTTTCGGGAGTCCGCGCAACTCGCCCACTTCCTCTTGATTATATCACAACAAGAATATCCTGTAAACCGACGGCCGGTTACGATACTGTTACAAAGGCCACGCAAGTGTTACAAAACGGTTACGTTTTCGTGTTTTCAGAAAATGGTCTCCCCTCCCACAAGGGAATACCACACGGGGTCTCCGGCCTCCCAGAAGGCCTTGCCCTGGGATGCATCCGCGACAGCGGATCGGAATCCGGCACAGTCCTCCTCGGGGATCAGCAGCGAGTAGGTCACCTCGTCCTCGTAGACGGTGTTCACGATGGGGTAGCCCGCCTCGGCGACGCGGTAGGCGATCCTGCCGCTCGCGGTGTAGTCGGCGCGGACGGTGACCGGGACAGCCTGACGTTTCTCGGCGATGACGCAGTTGTCGAGACCTTCCTTCACGGCGTCGCGGTACGCTCTCGTGAGGCCGCCGGTGCCGAGCAGGATACCTCCGAAATAGCGCGTCACGACGACACAGACGTCGCGGACCTCCTCGCCGAGCAGAAGATCGAGCATCGGACGACCTGCGGTGTGCGGGGGCTCGCCGTCATCGCTGCAGCGCGTGAGCTCGGCGTTTGCGCCGATCACGAACGCAGAGCAGTTGTGGCGCGCGTCCCAGTAACGCTTCTTCTGCTGCTCGATGAACGCCGCGGCTTCGTCTTCGGTTGTCACGGGCGCGAGCGTTGCGATAAAGCGGGATCTTTTGACCTCGATCTCGCCCTGTCCGCCCGTGTAGAGATAGCGGATCGGTGGTTTCATAAGTCGGTCTTTCCTTGACAAATCGGGCACATATGATAAACTATCCTCAGCGGACACTGTTGGTTTCGCTGTCGTATCGATACCCCGCTTCCGCGAGGCGCGCAAGGAGTTCCTCCTCGGAGATATCCTCGTCCTCGCACAGGGCGGAGAGCGACGGGAAGTAGTCCCGAAGCTTGAGATTCAGACAACTGACCAGCATGGCCGGATCCTGTGGCAGCATAGTGACACCTGCTTTCTTACTTGTGTTTGCCGATGCGTCGGCATTGCCATTGTAGCACAAAACTCACGGAAGAGACAATGAATTTTTCGTGATGGGCGCGCCGCGGGACCGGTTGCGGAAGGAGACCGACGATGAAGAAATTTCCTGTTGCAGTGTTATGTATAACCTTATTGCTGGTGATCGTTTCGCTGGTGTTGGCATTTATCGGCGCATTTCGCCCGGAGGACGGAACGCCGCTGTTCAAGACCGGCATCACCGGCCTGATGGTATTCCCGATCCTCGGATGGGTGATGGTAGCTGTGTACAAGCGTGTCCACCTGGAGGATGACGACTGGAAGAAGGTCACTCCGAAGGATGATGCCCCGGAGGCTGACGATAACGAGGCGGAGGATACCAAGACAGAGTAGGAGGTCCCGAGCGGGATCGTGTGGGGAGGACCGCGCGAGCGGAACAGGCCGCCATAGGCGGGAGAGGTTTATTGGATGAAACAGACGAATCGATACGGAAAGGCCGCGACCGGCAGACGCCGATCCGGCACGCAGCGGGCCAGAAGGAAGAGGCAGATGATCTGCATTCTGGTTTGTTTTGTTGTGTGCTCGGTCGCGGGATGGTTCGGGTACCGCTCGATCGCGAAGACCGAGAAGCCCGAGATCGTTCTGCCGACGCCGACACCGACGGTCGTCGTCCGCGACATGGGCGACTCGACTTCGGATCCGGCACTGCCCTTCGGAATGTATTTGGACAAATATCTCGAGAGCCTGTCTCCGGATGACATCTGGATGGAGGATTTCGTTGACACGAGAACGCCGCGACCCGTCGTGAAGGCCATGTATCAGACGGCCAACATGATGGAGAAGCAGCTCGACTATATTCTGGACCTGGTCGACACCACGGGATTGAACGCGGTGATCTTCGACTTCAAGGAGGACAACGGCTATCTCACGGTTCGCGTGCAGTCGGAGCTTCTGAAGGAGAAGGGGAAAATGGACCCGCGCATCAGCGATATCGGCAAGCTGATCACGGTGCTCAAGGAGCACAATGTCTACTGCATCGCCCGAATTCCCTGCTTCCGTGATTTTGCGACCGGCGAGAAGACGCCGGAGTTCGCTCTGTACCGGAAGGACGGAAAGCGGTATACGGACAGCGAGGGTCACTATTGGCTGAACCCGTTCAACACGGATCTGTGGGAATTCCTGGTGGAGATCGGACGCGAGGCGGCGCGCATGGGATTTGACGAGGTCAACTTCGACTACTGCCGTTTTGCGACCAACAAGATAGCCGATGCGGACTTCGGCCAGGAGCTGACGAACGAGAACAAGGAAGCCGCCATCACGGGGTTCGTTCGCTACGCCTGCGAGCAGCTGAAGCCGATGGGCGTGTTTGTCTCCGCCGACGTATTCGGTGTCGTCTTGAGCAGTCAGATCGACGCGGCAGCGGTCGGACAGAACTATGCGGACATGGCTCGCTATCTCGACTACATCTGCCCGATGGTCTATCCGTCGCACTACAGCGGCGGGTACTACAACCTGAAGGTGCCGGATGCGCAGCCATATGAACTGATCTACAACGCGATGCTGGACTCGAAGAAGAAGCTCGCCGCCAACAAGGCGAAGGGACGGTGCGCGGAGGTACGGCCGTGGATGCAGGCATTTACCGCGACCTGGGTGAAAGGCCATATCGAGTACGGCCCGGAACAGATGACAGCGCAGTTCAAGGGCGTGTATGACGCCGGCTACACCAGCTGGCTGCTGTGGAACCCGAGCGGTGCCTACTCCAAGATCAAGGAGTCTCTGGAGAAGCCGGAGGACAGTCCGTAATACGGGATTTCGTGAATACATAAGAAACAGGGCGGGTGCCGTGTGATGAGCACCCGCCCTGTTCTTTTATTGGCTGGTAACTTTGTAAGCCGATGATCGAGATCAGTCGGTGAAACTGTTCATCCAGTCTGCGATGATCTGCTCCGCACGAGCCTTGTCGATCTCCGTGTAGTTGATCTCCATACGGTATTCGACTTTATTTTCCGCCCAGATGTAAGTGTCGAAGTAACGCTTTGCGATCGGATATCCGTCCTCGGTGGTTTCCGGGCCTCCGAGATCCTCATGAACGATCTGGAACTCGCGGTTGTTCACGACAACGGTCTCGGTTGTCAACTGAACTTCGCCGTTCTCCTGGGAGACCTCCTGTCTCTGGACGGCCCTCGGACTCTCAAAGGCCTCCGTGACTAGGTAGGTGTTGAAGCTGACATTCAAACCGTCAACGGTGTAATACGACATGATCGAGATAAAATCCAGACGGTATTCCGGATCCGTGCCGGGATCCTCGAGATTGTCGGCGATGCCTGTGGCAGTCACAAACAGGAATTGCGGGGAAACGGTTTCGTTGAACACGGGAGTCACCATTCCGTCATAACCGATGTATGCCGTGGCTTCCGCCAGAGTGTTGAACGACTTTTGGAAAATGCCTACGCCCGGTACGTCCGCACGGAATCCCTGGTCCGATCCGTTCCACTCATACTCGCCGGTCACGGGGTTCTTCGTCCACTGCGAGCGCATTTCCTGCGTCGCATTTTTTACTTCACCCTTGATCGTCGAGAGCGGAACACGCATGTCCTCATCCGGCGTGAACACCATGACGGCATTGCCCTCATCGTCGTTGCTTGTGGTCACTGTTCCGGCACGTCTGCCGATCAGACCGGTGGCGTAAGCAGCGACTGTGCCCAGCAAAAGAACCATACATGCCGCTAACAGGATCGTCATTCTTCGGGTTGTTTTATGGGATTTTTGTACTGCAGTCAGGGGTTTGTTCATCGCAGCCATCCGAAGCTGCTCGGTTTCCTTCAGCAGGGACTCATCGGCACTGCCGATGGCGTCCAGCAATTGCTCTCTATTCATACAAGTCCTCCTTCTTCAGAAACTTCTTCAGTTTCCGGCGCGCGCGGTGTAGCATACTCTTGGCCTTCGATTCGCTCATACCGCAGTACGCGGCCGTCTCCTTGAGAGAATCAAAATAGAAATACCTTCCGAGAAACAGATGTCGGGCATCCGGCGGGAGATCCTTGAGAAACCGGGCTATAGCCTCCTTCAGGCGGCCGTCATCCGGCTCCGACACAGCGGAGCTCTCATCCTCGATGACATCGCCGAGCTCTTCCAGGGAAATCGCGTAGGCCGTGCCTTGACGCTTCTGCCGCTGCTGATAGCGCAGCCGATCGATCGCCTTCTGGCGCGTGATCTTGGCAAGGTAGGCGGAGAGAACCTCCGGACGGTAGTCCGGCATGGAGTTCCAGGCGGTAAGATAGGCGTCGTTCACGCACTCCTCAGCATCTTGCTCATCCCCCAAAAGCTGCATCGCAATCTTCATCAGATACCGCTGGTAACGCGCCATCGTCTCCCGTATGGCTTGCTCATCACGACGAAAATACAGATCAACAATCTCTGCGTCAGTCATACATTTGCCCCCTTTGAGTATTTCTTCCCTCACACTAAGATTCGCCGTATGCTCGCGGCGGTTGCACATTTTCCGCGGAAAATGAAAGAAAGAGGCGCAGGTTCTTCCTGCGCCCCCGGACATTGCACTGTCTCAGAACCATTTTTTCTTCTTGAGGATGATCAGGCTGGTCGTGACGATCAGCAGGCATACGCCCATGACGATCGGGTACGCATACGGGGAGTCGAGCTCCGGCATGTGTGTGAAGTTCATGCCGTACCAGCCGGTGATCAGCGTGAGCGGCATGAAGATCGTGGCGATGATCGTCAGGAAGGACATGTTGCGGTTCTGGCGAAGCTCCAGCTGCGAGTGGTACAGGTCGCGGATCTGCATTGTGTGCTCGCGGAGGGCGGTCACGTTGGACTGCAGACGCTCCGTGCGCTCGATGAAGAGGCGGAAGAAACGCAGGTTCTTGGAGGAGAAGAAGGCATTCTCATTTTCCTCCAGCTCCTGGCCGAGATCGATCAGCTGCTCGTAGTGCGTGCGCAGATCGAGGAGCTCGCTGCGGATGTCAACGAGGCGCTCCATGACGCCGTCGAGATTGCCGGCGAGGATGCGATCTTCCATCTGGTCCATCTCCTTCTCGTATTTTTCGAGAGAGATCAGATCGCCCGCAAGGATACCCTCGAGAAAATCGTAGATAAAGCGCTCGAGCGAAGGAAACTTCCAGCGCTTGCTCGCCTGAATGCCGTCGAGGATATTCTGTGCCGTGCCGTCATCGTCGAGGATGACGATACCGCGCTCATCGATCGCGAAGAGAAACGTGTGCGGCGGGCTTTCGATGCTCGTGAAGTCCGGGATCGCGAAGCATCCGGTCAGGGAGTCGTAGTTCACCTGAATGTCCGTGATGTCATCGGACTCCGACTCGAGATCGAGGTCGATGCCCATGTCGAAGAGCGACTTCTTCTCCTCGAACTCCTCGAGGGAAATGTTGGCCACATAGGGAATCTTGCGGTTGGTGATATCTTCTGCACTGCATGTCGTCAGCGTGTCTTTGATCTGGTAATACATTCGGGCGTCCTTTCTGCCGCGGGGCGGTTGATGCTGCTATTATACTCTCGGAGAGCCCTGTTTTGCAACGAAAACGAAAAAACAGCCGGGGCAATTTTACCCCGGCTGCCGGAAATGCTCTTTCAGTTTGAACTTTGCGAGAAATACTGCATGATGCATCCGTTCACGACCAGATAGTCATAGACCTCAGACCAGCCGGATTCATGCGCATAGTTGATGTGCAGGATGTACTCGGCGCCGTTGAGCTTGCGTTTCTCCCAGGTGATGACTGCCGATTCGACAGTCTCGGTGCCTTCCTCGATCTTCTCGAAGGAGGTCAGGTCCGTGATCTCCTTGCCGTCCGGACCGAAGAAGTGCCAGTCAGAACGTCCGCCGTTGTTGGTGAGATCACAGATATAGCGGCAGGTGAGGGAGGGCTCTGTGCCGTTTACATAGTAAGCGGTAGTAAAGGTCTCGTTCAGTCCGTCCTCACTGAACCGGGTTACGGTAGCCTCAAGAATTTTAGTACTGCTCTCGACCGCAGGGATATTACACGTTTTGCGGATATCCTGCACCGGATACCGGTCGGGCACATCGTCAGACCATACAATGCGGGAGAAGGAGGAGTACAACGGTTCCGTCACCTTGTTACCGTTGGCATCCAGCACGATCGGATCCTGCGGGAAGGTGTAGGTCTCGAGCGTTCCGCCGGGAGTGCGATACCGCGCGATGACGGTATATTGGAACACCGAGATCTCCGGGTCGGGATCGCCGACGGTATAGTCGGTCGCATTCAGCTGTACCGGATGCCCGTAGACGGCAGATTCGTACAGATCGATGTGTGTGGTGTCGAACTTGGTGGATCCGAGATAATCGTATGTGGCAATCGGAACGTCCTTGTAGGCGTCGCCGAGCGTCTTGCGCAGAGTTTCCTGATGCTCGCCCAGCTTCCAGAAGCCCGCGTTCTCGGTCAGGGATGCCTTGATGTACTCCTTGATGCTGTTGCTGAACAGCCAGCCGATGCCTTCCTTGGAAAAATCGATCTCGCTCGGTGCGACATCATTTTTCGTGGGATCCTGTGTCCACCAGAATACATAGCGGTAACCGCCGAGGCAGCCTGCGCCCATATAGACGCCGTACTCATCGCTGAGCTTGTCCTCTCCGCTCAGGGCGTCTCCCATGATCTTCTTGATCTCGGAGTAGGTCATCGCGGAGTTAAGCTTGTTGCCGATCTCCTTCGCAGGCGCTGCGTGGCCGTTGTTGTTGATGCCGATGATCAGCGTTTTTTGGTGTTTGTCGAAATCAGCGAAGTTCTCCGTGCAGTCCTCGTACCGGAAGGAGACCTCGTCGTTAAAGCGGATCAATCCGGTGTCCTCGTACAGGAACTCGGTGCCGTAGTAGACGTATTCGTAGGGCTGGTTGATCTTTGCGATCACCTGTGCGGCTGTCATGTCAAAATACTTGGTGAGATCGCCGTACTCGACATTCAGGTCTGCGCGGTATGTAGGAAGGACGGTGAGAACTCTCGTGCTGATCTTTGCGGATTTGTTCTCGAGGTCGATGGTCTCCGAGGTCATGCCGGTCAGGTTGCCGGCCTCGTCGTATGTGTAATGGTACGAGGTCTTGGTGTGGGCGCTGCCGTACCCGGTGTCGCTCAGCGTGAAATCCGTGCTGCGCTCGATCAGACGGCCTTTCTTGTCATAGGAGAAGTTGCAGATCTCATGCTCGTCGAAATTGAGGGATTCCGTGGCGGTCAGGCGGTTGTCGGAATCGTAGGTGTAGGAGTAAGAGTATCCGTCGCCGCCGGAGGTGGAGTACTCGCCGGTCATTTTTCCATCCTTGTTAAATGTGACGAACAGGTAGTACCACCGATTGTTTTTCATGTATTCCTCAGTGGAGGAAAACCAGGTGTCGGACGTCAGAATGTCTTTGTCGATCTCGCCGGAGAAAACCGTCAGGTAACCGGTCTTCGGAGTGAAATCAGAGCGGCTCGGGAGACCGTAGAATTCGGACTTGGGATCGGTGTCGTTCCACAGAGTGTCCGTCTCCTCAAAGATTCCCTCACCGGGCGTCAGGTTGGAGGTGGAGAGCAGATTCTTGCGAAATGCCTCGGACGGAACGATCATGTTGGCGTGTCTTTCGCCCTCGCTGTAGATCAGGACACGGCCGTCGCTGTAGTATTTGAGCAGGTATTCCTGAAGAAATGCACCGCTCGATGTCGTGCGCTCCACGGTCCAGCCGATCAGACGGTTGTCGCTGTCCTTCTTGTAGGCGTATTTCCAAACGGAAGCCTTCGGATCCACGTTAGTTCCTTCCACCTTGGAGATCAGGTTGCCGGACTCGTCGTAGGTGTAAGTCACAGTGTCGACGCTATCGTATCCCTCACCGGGAGTGGTGCAGCGCGAGATGACAATGCCGGTGATGCGGCCCTGATCGTCGCAGTAGGTCGTCTTCATGCGGTAGTTCAACAGAGCATCGCTGTTCTTGTCATACGTCGCCTCGTAGGAAACGCTGTGGGTATCGTATATGGTTTCGACTAAGCAGGAGTACGTGGTGCCGTCGCTGCCTTCATAGTAGCTGATCTTGTTGCCGGATACATCTGTGTCATAGCTGAAATCGTACTCGCGACCGGTGTCCGCGTAATCCAGCGCATTGCCGTATGCCGTGCGGTAGAGCGTGGCCTGCTTGCCGTTTACGAGCGTGAACACCTGCTTCTTCGTGTTGAAGTTCTCATCCATGTAGCAGAGCTCTTCCGTGTAGATGATGCCTGCGTCGAGCGCCGAGAACTTCGGGAAGCTCTCCAGATCATAGCATCTTCCCTGATAAGAGTCAGTTCCGGAAAATGTTGTCTTCTCCTCGTACACGTACGCGGATTCGTCCGTGATCGCCTTGTCGATGAGCTCCTTCATATGATCGAAGGAAACCGTCGGAAGATCGGCGGGGATCTCAACCGGCGCTTTGGTCGGGACCGGAGACGCTGTCGGCGTCGCAGCCGTGGTGGGCGTTGCCGCTGCGGTGGGCGTCACCTCGCC
>JAFZMO010000038.1 GCA_017551165.1 Lachnospiraceae bacterium | reverse complement strand
GGACGGCGCGCGCATCATGTACGAGACCGTTCTTGCGGTTGAGAAGAGCCGCGAGGAGATCTTTCTCGAGGCGGAGCCCGTGGACCTTGACGGCATGAACTACCTTGCCGGCAAGACGGTGGATTTCGTGAACAAGAGCGCGATGAAGGGAACGCAGCTCGCCCATGTGGACGGCGGCGTGCCGAACCTTGTGGTGAACATCCCCGAGCAGAACGAGTACTACCTCGGCCAGCTGTTCTACTTCTTCGAGTTCGCATGCGGCGTGAGCGGCTACATGCTGGCGGTCAATCCGTTCAACCAGCCCGGCGTTGAGAGCTACAAGAAGAACATGTTCGCGCTTCTCGGCAAGCCCGGCTACGAGGACCTTCGCGCAGAGCTCATGAAGAGACTCGGCGAGTGATCGGAAGAGCCAGGTTCAGGCAAATAAAGCAAAACGAAACGGTGCAGACCATTGCGATCTGCACCGTATTTTGTTTCCGTGCAATTGTGGATTACCGCATCAATACTCCGGATGAATATCTCAATACTCCGACGGAGGATTGAACGACTTCTCCTCGTCCTTGATGCCGCCGGTGTTGGCGAGGAACAGGCCGAAGAAACCGCCGCAGGCGCCGCCCACGATGTGAGCGAGCTGCGAGATGTTGTCGTCGCGGAAAATGTTGACGATCTCATTGCCGAGGTAGAGAACGCAGATCAGGATGAACGTGATCGGGATGCGGCCCTTCTCGGAGTTGGTGATCGAAGCCAGGATGATGAACATGAACACGATGCCGCTGGCGCCGAGCAGCGCGCTGCCGGGAAAAGCGATGTTGAAGATGATGCCGGTGACCAGCGCGGTCAGGCACATCATTTCCAGAATGAGCTTGCTGCCGTATTTCTCCTCAAGCATCGGTCCGAGCATCAGGATGTAGAGAATGTTGCCGAGGAAATGCTGCCAGCTCGCGTGTCCGATCGCATGGCCGAAGAGACGGATATACATGAGCGGATTGGTGAGCGGCGCGCGGTAGGTCATGAACAGGTGCTCCGTCGTCCAGCCGGAGGTGATCCTGCCGAGGCCGAGGGCCAGAAGGCAGACGAGCGAGAACGTCAGCGTGACGGGCGCATTGTAGTGGAACCGTCTGAGAAATTTCATAGATGATCCTCCCCTTTATAATCGCAATGCGGCCGGGAAAACCGGCCGCACCGTATTTCACTGTTCTATTATACAGGACATGCGCCGCTTATGCAAGTCGGTGACGATCAATCCTTGAGCTTCAGGTCGCCTTCCTTGATCAGGCCGATCTTGCGGAAGGAGTAGCCGAGGATGAGGCATACCAGCGCGGGAACGAGGAAGCTGACAACGATGAGGCCTGCCCAGTCAACCGCTTCCGCAGTGCCGTTCCAGCCGGTGATGACACCGATCTGACCGACGAAACCGCAGGTTCCCATACCGGAAGCGATCGGAGTGCCGTCCATGCGAAGCTTGAACAGGCAGGTTGCGATCGGGCCGCCGATCGCCGAAGCGATGATCGGAGGCAGCCAAATGATCGGCTTCTTCACGATGTTGCCCATCTGCAGCATACTGGTTCCGATACCCTGCGATACGAGACCGCCGACGCCGTTCTCGTGGAAACTCAGGACGGCGAAGCCGATCATCTGAGCCGAGCAGCCGGCAACTGCCGCACCGCCCGCGAGACCGGTGAGACCGAGAGCCGCACAGATCGCGGCGCTGCTGATCGGGAGCGTGAGCGCGACGCCGATGACAACGGCGACGACAATACCCATGATGAACGGCTGCTGTTCGGTTGCCCACTTGGTGAGGTTGCCGAACCACGTTGCGCCCTTACCGATGTAAGGCGCCGTCCAGATGGAGAGCAAACCGCCGATGACGACGGTGACAAACGGGGTTACCAGAATATCGATCTTCGTCTCCTTGGAAACGGCCTTGCCGAACTCCACGGCGATGATCGCGATCAAAAGCACGGCGAGAGGACCGCCGGCACCACCCTCTGCGTTGGCTGCATAGCCGACAGCGGCAGCGGAAAATGTTACGAGCGGCGGGGCCTGGAGAGCAACCGCGATGGAGATCGCCATTGCGGGACCGGCCACGGACTGTGCGAAGACACCGATCTTCACGAACCAGTCGCAGAGCTGCTTGAGCCATTCGATGTTCGCTGCGGCGTTGCCGCCCTGTTCACCGATCGTCTTGATGATTGTACCGATCAGCAGGGATGCGAACAGACCCTGTGCCATGGCGCTCATGGCGTCGATGCCGTAGCGCTTCCAGGAGATAGTAATGTTCTTACGTTTCAGAAAAGCTTTCATGTGGAGCACCTCCCAAAACCGTTGCCTGAAAAAAGGCGAATTTTCTACAAACTATCACACTTAAACGAAAATTACAAGTTGAACGGTCAAAACGGGGTGTAGAAAAGCAGGGGCCAAAAGGGGTTACTATCGTGCACGTTATACAAAACATAAGTACAGCTAATGGTTCAAATAAGTATAAAGGAAGTATAAAAGGGGCTTCCTCACTTGCAAGGAAAAACGCGAAAGAGTAAAATGTGAACGGTCGGAAAGGCCAAGTAATTGCAGGTCACGGGAGGATATACCATGGGTGGATTTTTCGGAGTAGCCACAAGAGAGGATTGCATATTCGATCTGTTCTTCGGAGTGGACTATCATTCGCATCTCGGCACGCGTCGCGCGGGCCTTGCCGTATACGGAGACAGCGGGTTTGAGAAATCGATCCACAAGATTGAGAACTCCCCGTTCCGCACCAAGTTCGAGAAGGAAGCTCACGACATGCACGGCCACATGGGCATCGGCTGCATCTCGGATTTTGAGCCCCAGCCGATCCTGGTCCGCTCGCATCACGGCAAGTTCGCGATCACGACGGTCGGCAAGATCAACAACAAGGATGAGATCGTTGACACGATCCTTAAGAATAATTCGCACTTCTTTATCATGAGCAACGGCGAAGTCAACTCGACCGAGCTGGTTGCAGCATTGATCAACCAGAAGCCCAACCTGATCGAGGGCATCCGGTATGCGCAGGAGATCATCGACGGTTCGCTCTCGATGCTCGTCCTGACGGACAAGGGAATCTACGCGGCGAGAGACCGTCTGGGTCGCACGCCGATCGCCATCGGACACAAGGAGGGCGCATACTGCGCGGCTCTGGAGAGCTTCTCCTACGCAAACCTCGGCTATCAGCCGGTCCGCGAGCTCGGCCCCGGAGAGGTTGTCGTGTTCGACTCGGAGGGCGTTCACACGCTGGTAGCGCCCGGCCCCAAGATGAAGATCTGTACGTTCCTGTGGATTTACTACGGATATCCGTCCTCGTCTTACGAGGGCGTCAGCGTAGAGCGTGCGCGCTACAACTGCGGCGAGATGCTCGCCAAGCGCGACCACGTTAAGCCGGACGTTGTTGCCGGCGTACCGGACTCCGGTACGGCACACGCCATCGGCTATGCGAACGCAGCGGGGATCCCGTTCACGCGTCCGCTGATCAAGTACACGCCCACATGGCCGCGTTCGTTCATGCCGACCATGCAGGAGAAGCGCGACCTGATCGCAAAGATGAAGCTGATCGCCGTTCCCGAGCTGGTGAAGGACAAGAGCCTGCTGATCATCGACGACTCCATCGTGCGCGGCACGCAGCTGCGCGAGACGGCAGAGTTCCTGTTCGAGAGCGGTGCGCGCGAAGTGCATGTGCGCCCTGCCTGCCCGCCGCTGTTGTTCGGCTGCAAATACCTGAATTTCTCCCGCTCGAAGAGCGAGATGGAACTGATCACGAGACGGTGCATCGCCGAGCTCGAGGGCACTGAGGACGTGTCCGCAGAGGTTCTCGCAGAGTACGCCGATCCGGATTCCGAGCGCTACGCGAAGATGACGGACGCCATCTGCAAGAAGCTGAAGTTCACGACGCTTCGTTATCATCGCCTTGACGATATGATCAAGGCCATCGGTATTCCGGCGGAAAATCTGTGTACGTTCTGCTGGAACGGAGACGACTCCGGAGACCGATAAAAGGTTTTTTACCTCCGTTCGGAGCACAAGTAAAATATTCTGTCATTTTTCATTACGAAATCGACGCAACCTGCAAACAACGCTGATTGGGCGCTTTTTGGGCCTTTCAAAATGTTTGACAATTGTCGGAAGAGTAAGTAGTATGAAATCATAGCAATAACAGAATATGCTATACCTTGTGCAAACCATATATAAGGAGGTAACTTTATGGCGATTGCAAGAACACCCGAAGAGGAACAGGCTGTTAAAGATTCATTGATTGCAATCTGTGCGGAAGTATTCCTGCGCGACGGATACTCCAATGTTACGATGAAGTCACTCTCGGAGGAAGCCGGATGTACGACCGGCAAGTTCTACAGTAATTTCACAGGCAAGCCGGAAATCCTTCGGATCTTGATCGGCAAGTTGGTTCGGCTCAATTACAGTGAAGCAGAGAAACTCATGACGAAGGACGATGTCCCGATGATGCAGATGATCTATTTCTTCCTGCTCGAGTATGAGATCTGCCACGTGAACGATAAGCTTTGCGAACTGTTCTACTATGCATACGAGGATTCCGCCTGCGTGAAGGATATTGCAGAGCAGATGAAAGAGAAACTGGGAACGCTGCTTGCAGAATCCTACGGAACCAAGGAGAGCGACGAAGTCCTGATGGCGAAGTCGGCAATGAACTTCAACATCCTGCGCAGCATCATCGTCGGTGAGAGAAACGGATACGGTTTCGGCGACGAAAAGAAACAGATCATGACGCTTGCGGATACGATCATGGCGTCCACCGGTATCGACGGCAAGAATGCCGCGAAGGTGCGTGCACAGATCGAAAAGCAGATGCCTGCATTCCGCGATGCGACGTACAACCTGATCATCCGGATCCTGCAGAAGGGTCTCGACTGATCGAGGCGGTATTGGGAGAGGGTTAAGTAATGAGTGAGTGCAAAGTCTGCGGACGCAAGAATCCCATTGAGGATGCGAACTTCTGCTATTACTGCGGAGCATCACTGCGGGAAGCGGACGCGAACGATCCGGTCGCCGGGCAGAGCAAGGATTCGGAGTATTATCCGAAGGGTGCCCTCGGCGCGGTGAGACGATGGATAGAAAAGGACGATGACGAGACGGACGAGGAAGAAGAGTCCGGTTACGAAGCATACCGCAGGCGCATGCTGAACAGCGAGGTCGAGCGGTCGGAGGCGGAGAGCGAAGCAAACGGAGCGAACGCGAAGCCGGTGATATCCCGCTGGAAGCTGTTCGGACTGCTGCTCCTGCTGGTCATTCCGGTCTACGGATGGCTGTTTCTCCTCGGCTGGGCGATCGTCAATGCGGTGAGCGCCAGGACGAACCCCGGGCAGAAAGAGATCGCGCACGGGATCCTGATGTTCTTCGCGACAGTGGTCGTGATCCTGTTCCTCGTCAATGCGTACATGAACGCTCATCCCGAACTTATGGAAGAGTACCGCCAGATGTACCGCCAGATGCTGGACCAGCCGACAGGCCTGATCCGCGGGCTGTTACGCTAAGCGTCAACAATCAAACAAACACCTACGAAGACGATCCTTCCGACGAGGGATCGTCTTTTTGTTGGCCGTCATGCCACAGCAGTTTCCACTCTCTCCGCGCGGCATAATACAGCAAATGAAAGAACACGCGAGCGCCGCAGTACTCGGCCTCACACTCGTACTCGGTGGAGGGGATGCCGCAGTAGTTCTTGTCCTCGACGGTGACAACACGGATGCCGTTGAGCATGCGAAGGAAGCCCTCCTCGTCCTTCCATTTGACAGAGAGGGGGATGAGCCGGCCGGTGCTGGTGAACCATACGCCGCAGGCAATCGGCATGCGGCGGCCGCGGGGCACGCCGGCATCGGTCTTGGGACGGCTGTAAAATTGCATCATTGGCATAGGGTTCCTCCTTTCCACCTGTCGTCAGTCGTCGAGCGGCAGGTCGGAGATGTTGGCAGGGCGCGGAACGAGAGAGGCGCGTGTGACCGCGCTGTCCCCGTAGCGCTTGCGGATCGCGTCGACGGCGCGGTCCATCTTGCCGAGCTTCTCGTAGTCGGTGGAGTCGAACATCGAGAGCTGGCGCGTCGGAGAGTCGTCGGAGACGCGGGATGTATGGACGCCGAGGCTGCGGATCGGAGAA
Source organism: Lachnospiraceae bacterium (assembly GCA_017551165.1). Lineage (GTDB taxonomy): Bacteria > Bacillota > Clostridia > Lachnospirales > Lachnospiraceae > ISDg. The sequence continues at coordinate 2,082 of JAFZMO010000038.1, read as the reverse complement.
CCGTCCCAGGAGGCGTCGAAGAGCTTGCACGCGTGCGTGTGCAGCTCCGTGGTAATGTTCGTTGGTGTGTCAAGCACGGTCTGGTGGCTGTAGTAGCGCAGATCGCTCGTGCGGATGCCGACCGCAACGACGCCGGCCTGCACATGGTCCGCACGCAGACGCGTCGTGACCGTGTCGCACAGGCGCAGGAGTACCTGCTTGGCTTCCGCGGGGTCGGTGACATCGTGGTTGATCGTGGTCGAGTTGCCGTAGCCCTTGTTCGGCGGTGGCGTGTCGATCAGCGGATCGTTGTCGATGCCGTTGGCATAGTTCCACACGGTCGTGCCGTGCTGTTTCATGGCGCCCCGCAGGATTGCCTCGGGCGTGTTCGCGACCTCGCCGATCGTGTGGATCCCCATGTTGAGCAGGCGTCGCTCCGTGGCGCCGCCGATGAAGAACAGGTCGCGCACCGGCAGAGGCCACATCTTTGTGGGGATCTCCTCCGGCCACAGCGTGTGGACAAGGTTCGGCTTCTTGAAATCCGAGGCCATCTTCGCGAGCAGCTTGTTGACGGAGACGCCGACGTTGATCGTGAACCCGAGCTCGCGGTACACGCGCTCGCGCAGCTCGTTCGCAAAGCCCACGGGGTCCGCAGTCGCAGCGGCAACGCCGGTCATGTCGCAGTACGCCTCGTCGATGGAGTATTGCTCCACGAGCGGCGAGACGTCGTGCAGGATCTCGAGAAATGCGTTCGAGCACTCGACATAAAGGTGGTAGTTCGGCGGCACGACCGTGAGGTCGGGGCAGAGCCGCTTGGCTTCCACAACGGGCATGGCAGTCTTGACGCCGCAGCGCTTCGCAGGGATCGAGGAGGCGAGCACGATGCCGTGGCGCGAGGCCTGGTTGCCCCCGACGATCGCGGGGATCTCCCGCAGATCAACGGTCTCCCCGAGGTGGTGCAGGCGATACGTCGCCTCCCAGCTGAGGAACGCGCTGTTCACGTCACAATGAAAGATCAGACGCCCGCGCGCGCCCGCACTTCCGCTTCGATTGTCGGTGCCATCCCTGCCCATGAATGCCTCCGAACGATTTGGTATCTGCATTATACACGAACATATGTTCGAATTCAAGAGGGAAAATGAAAAAAATCCGGGGGGACGGGGTCATTTTCCGAAAAATGTTGTGTACATCCGAAATGCCTTGTGCTACACTGTTGACGTCTTCGCGCCGGCGCAACGCGCGCGAGGCAGAGAAAGGAACGAACAATGGCGATATACGATTGTCATGCACATATTTACCCCGAGAAGATCGCGGCGAAGGCCGTGGAGGGGGTAGGACATTTCTACGGAATTCAGATGGACTGCCCGTCGGGCACGGCGGAGACGCTTCTTTCGATCGGAGACGAGGCCGGGATCGACCGCTTCCTCGTACACTCCGTGGCGACGCAGGCGCGCCAGGTGGAGAGCATCAACAATTTCCTGGCGGAGACGGTCGCGAAGGAGCCCCGTTTCATCGGCTTCGGCACGATGCACGCGGATTTCGAGCACAAGGCCGACGAGCTGGAGCGCATCGTCGAAATGGGCCTGCGCGGAATCAAGATCCATCCGGACTCGCAGCTCTACGCGGTGGACGACCCGCGCATGTTTGAACTCTACGACGCACTGCAGGGACGCTATCCGATCCTCGTGCACTGCGGCGACTACCGTTACGATTACGACAACCCCGAGCGTGTTCGCAGGGTATTGGATATGTTCCCCAGACTTACATTTATCGCGGCGCACTTCGGCGGCTGGAGCCTGGCGGACCTTGCGCTTGAGTACCTCAAGGACGCGCACTGCTACTTCGATTGCAGCAGCTCGATGATGTATCTCGGGCCGAAGCGCTCGGCGCAGCTGATCCGCGAGTACGGCGCAGAGCGGTTTTTGTTCGGTTCGGACTACCCGATGTGGAGCCCGAAGGACGAGCTTGAGAGATTCCGTGCGCTGGACATCACGGAAGAGGAGAAGGACATGATCCTCTCGAAGAATCCGGAGATTGTTCTACAACTGTAGTTCTTAGGAAAATGGGATGATTAAAGCGCCGTGGCGGAGGATCCGCCACGGC
>JAFZMO010000037.1 GCA_017551165.1 Lachnospiraceae bacterium | reverse complement strand
TTCTCGCATATGAGAACCGATATCATGGCAGGTTCGCCTTGCCCGATCAAGACTATGGAAGAGGTCATCGAGAAGATGCATATGCCCGAGATCGTTATCACCTACGGCCAGACCGAGGCATCGCCGGCGACGACGATGAGCAAGACGAGCGATACGATCGAGCAGCGCGTTAACACCGTAGGACCTTCGATCTTCGGCGTCGAGACTAAGATCGTGGATCCCGAGACCGGCGAGGAGCTTCCGGACGGCGTTCCGGGCGAGTTCTGCGCGCGCGGCTACAATATCATGAAGGGCTACTACAAGATGCCTGAGGCGACAGCCGCAGCGATCGACGAGGACGGCTGGCTCCACTCGGGAGACCTTGCACTGCGTCGCCCTGAGGACGGCTACTACAAGATCACCGGCCGCATCAAGGATATGATCATCCGCGGCGGTGAGAACATTTACCCGAAGGAGATCGAGGACTTCCTGTACACGTACGACAAGGTGAAGGACGTTCAGGTCATCGGCGTTCCGGATGCGGACTACGGCGAGGAGATCATGGCATGCGTCATCCTTCAGGACGGACAGGAGTGCACCGAGGAGGAGATCAAGGACTACGTGCGCACGCACATGGCAAAGCACAAGGTTCCGAGATACGTCGATTTCGTGTCGGAGTTCCCGATGAACGCGGCGGGCAAGATCCTCAAATACAAGATGCGCGAGGAGGCTGTGGAGCGTCACAACCTTCACGTGGCTAACAAGATCGAGACGGCTTGACGGTGTCTTGCAAAACTTCGAATTCCTGAAGTTTAGTTGTTGACATTTTCCGTCCCGTGTAGTAATATGTGAAAGCGGTTCGCAAGAGCCACACACATAAAGGGGTATAGTTCAGCTGGTAGAATAACGGTCTCCAAAACCGCAGGTCGTGGGTTCGAATCCTACTGCCCCTGTTGAAAGGTCAATGCGCGTGCATTGGCCTTTTGTTTATTTTCCGATCCGGAAAATGTGCGTCTGCATCGTGAGATAAGGAGAAGGATATGGCATACGCAGAAGATTTTGTTGCGGTCAAGCAGTTTGACAAGCTCTACAAGAGCTGTATGGCAGCCGGAGAGTGCTACGAGAACGGCTCGCCGAAGGAAGGGTACACGCATGTCTGCGAGGCGTTCGACGAGATGCTGGAGCTGACTGCGGAGAAGAATAACTACACGATCGATGAGCTCTATGCGAGCGATCTGATGACCGACCTGAGCTTCGTGAACTATGACATGTATGCGGGGCAGCTGGAGGATAAGCCGGAGGACGACGCATGGAAGTTCCTGCGGGATGCTGACAGCGAGTCGTTTGCGACCGATCCGAAGGTCACGAACGCGTTCTATGCGCTGCAGGAGGAAGTCAACAAGTTTGCTCATTACTACGTGCGCGGAGCGCGCCCGTCGTCGATCGGGGAGATTGCGAGCGAGGCGAGCGACGGTCATTTCATGAGCCGCGACACGCGCAATTTCTCGGACCTTGCGTTCGGGATCATGGCGGCAGGAACCGCATTGACGGTAGGAGCGATCCTGCTGATCGTCGCACTGATCAAGTCCAACACGGAGTTGATCGTGGGCGGCATCTCGTTCCTGGTGTTTGCCGTGCTCCTGTTGGCGCTTCGTTCGGTCAAAAAGTAACCCGGAGGGATTATGTATCGGATCATAGCAACGGACGGCCTTGCCAAGCGCGGTGAGCTGACGACGGTACACGGAGTCATTCAAACGCCGGTGTTCATGAACGTCGGCACCGTGGCGGCGATCAAGGGCGCAGTGTCCTCGCCGGACCTCGAGACCATCGGGACACAGGTAGAATTGTGCAACACGTATCATCTGCATGTGCGCCCCGGGGATGAGATCGTGCGCGCGTGCGGCGGACTGCATAAGTTTATGAACTGGAAACGGCCGATCCTCACGGACTCGGGCGGATTTCAGGTGTTTTCTCTCGCAGGACTTCGCAAGATCAAGGAGGAGGGCGTGTCGTTCCACTCGCATGTCGACGGACGCCTGATCTTCATGGGGCCTGAGGAGAGCATGCGGATCCAGTCGAACCTCGGATCGACGATCGCGATGGCGTTCGACGAATGTCCGCCCAGCACAGCAGAGAAGGAGTACATACGCAAGTCCGTGGACCGGACGACGCGGTGGCTCGAGCGCTGCAAGGCGGAGATGGACCGGCTCAACTCGCTGCCGGACACGATCAATCGCGAGCAGATGCTGTTCGGCATCAACCAGGGCGGTATCTATGAGGACATTCGCGTCGAGCATGCGGAACGCATCGCGGAGCTGGACCTGCCCGGCTATGCGGTCGGCGGTCTTGCCGTCGGCGAATCGCACGAGGAGATGTATCGGATCCTCGACGCTGTCGTGCCACATTTGCCGAAGGAAAAGCCTGTGTATCTCATGGGTGTCGGAACGCCTGCGAACATTCTCGAAGCAGTGTCGCGCGGCGTGGATTTCTTTGACTGTGTGTACCCGACGAGAAACGGGCGTCATGGCCATGCGTATACAAACCGCGGAAGACTGAACTTAAAGAACGAGCGCTACAAGACGGACCTTCGTCCGATCGAGGAAGGATGCGACTGCCCGGCGTGCAGGAACCATTCGCGCGCCTACATCCGGCACCTTCTGGTGTCCGGGGAAATGCTCGGACTTCGACTTATGGTCTTGCATAATCTGCGGTTTTATAATAAAATGATGGAGGAGATCCGTGAGGCGATCGAGGCCGGGCGGTACGAGTCCTACAAGCAGCAGAAGCTTGCCGGATTCGAGCTCGGGGTCGAGGACTGACACGGACCGAAGGAAAGGAATCAGCTATGAATCTGTTTATCTCGCTACTCACACAGGACGCGTCGACCGGAGGTACGATCCTCTCGATGGTGATCATGCTGGCGGTGTTCGGCATCATGTTCTATCTGTTGCTTGTTCGCCCGCAGGCCAATCAGGACAAGAAGCAGAAGGCGCTTCTGGCATCGCTTGAGATCGGCGACAGCGTGTTGACGACGGCAGGCTTCTACGGAGTGATCATCGACATGGTGGAAGGTCAGGACATCATCATCGTCGAGTTCGGTAACAACAAGAACTGCCGCATCCCGATGAAGAAGTCGGCTGTGATCGAGGTTGAGAAGGCGAACGCGCAGTAAGCGCGGACACGGGATACCGGTTTCCTGGGGTGTTCGACATCTCCGTCATTTTTGAACCTACAAAACGATAAAAGGGATTCCAATATTTGTATATGGCTGTCAGGCCTCCTTAGCAGTGGAAGGCAAAAGTATACGTGAGGTCACCCACCTGGCTTCTGGCTGGGAGTCAAAAAGCGGAAACGGCACTCCGGGATTTTATTTCGGAAAATGAGCAAACATTTGTCGAACAAATGTTTGCTTTTTTCTTTGCTTTGTGATATACTGTTCCAAAGCGGTTTTCGGGAGTTTGTGCCCCGGAAGTACCGGATGGAAGATACGGAGGAAGGACGCATGGCATTGCATTTTATCATCGGCAACTCGGCGAAGCAGGTTCGCCGCGAACTGCTCGCGCACATGGTCGATCGAAGCGGAGACGACGGCGGCGAGACGTTTTTCTTTGTGCCGGAGCAGGCCAATCTCGACGCGGAGAGGTCGCTCACGTCACTGAGGGACGGCGGCTGCGTGATGGACATCGACATCGTCAGCTTCCGACGGCTTCTTCACCGGTTGAAGGACGAGCTCGGCGACCGGATCCCCACGATCCTGGATGACGTCGGCAAGAGCCTTCTGCTGCGGCGTGTTCTGTCGGAGCACGCATCGGAACTGCCGAGGTTCGGGAGCAAGGCGAACAAGCCGGGATTTGTTGAGGAGATCAAGTCCTTACTTTCGGAGTTTGTGCGCTACGAAGTGAGCTCGGAGGCGCTCTCGGAGGCGTCGAAGGGGACGGAGGATGAGCTGCTCGCGGACAAGCTCGGGGAACTGTCGCACGTCTACCGCTGGTTCCGCGAGAAGTGCGGAGTGACGCAGATCACGGAGGATGATATTTATAATGCGATGTGTCCGCTTGTGCGCGAGTCTGCGAGACTTCACGGGAGCACCTTGTATTTCGACGGATACACGGGATTCACACCGACGCAGTACAATCTGGTCGGCGAGCTGATGCGCGTGTGCAGGGATATTTATATTACGGTCGTTGTCGATCCGGCGGAGATTACCGGCGAGACGAAGACGGCCTGCTTCCGCATGAGCCATGACACGATCCGGCAGATGAGCGACCGCGCCCGGGACAACGGGCAGGAGATCGCACCGATGACGATCGTGAAGGATGAGGACGAGGACCGTTCACCGGCGCTTACGTATCTCTCGTCAGCGCTGTTCCGTCGCGGAAAGGCTTCGTATGCCGGGGCAAACGCGGAGGATGCGATCCGGCTTGTCAGTGCGGAGAGCCGCGAGAACGAGGTGCGTTATGCGGCGACGGAGATCGCCCGCCTTGTGAGGGAGGAGAATGTCGCGTACCGCGAGATCGGCATCGTGTGCGGCGACGTGGAAGGATACGGGGAGTATCTGCGGCGTGTGTTCGACACAGCGGGGATCCCGTTCTTTTTGGACCGCACGGCGGAGGTTACGGACAACTGTCTCGTGGACTATGTCAGAAGCCTTCTTCGGATGCTCTACACGGACATGCGCACGGACTGCTGCATGCGCTGGCTGAAGAACCCGATCAACGGGTATGATGAGGATTCCCTCAACTATTTGGAGAATTATCTGATCGCGCGAGGTGTGCGCGGTTTATCGATGTGGAAGCGCGGCCTGACCGGCAACTACGGCGGCCGCCGCGTGACGAGGGCGGAGGACTGCATCACGTTCGCAAAGCAGATCTTTGAGGAGATCGAGCCGCTCGCGGATGTGATGACAAGTGCGCAGACAAGCGTGCAGGAGAAGACGGAAGCGCTGTATACGTTCCTTGCAAAGAGGGGCGTTTATGAGCGTCTGCTTGCCATGTCCGAGGAGATCGCGAAGGAGCCCGTGCCGTGGAACCTTCGTCGCGCCGCTGAGTATCGCGCAGTATATCGTGCGGTGATCGAACTGTTGGATCGCCTGTATGTGCTGCTTCCCGAGCCGAAGATCGCACTTCGGGAGTACATGGATATTCTGGATGCGGGATTTTCCGAACTGCGTCTCGGGGTGATCCCACCCGCGCCGGATTCGGTGATGATCGGCGACTGCAAGCGGTCCCGTCTGTCGGGCACGCAATATCTGTTTTTCCTCGGTGTTAACGAGGGAATCGTGCCCGGTTCCGGCCACGGCAGCGATCTGTTGAACAGCCGTGAGAGGGAGCTTCTCGCAGATAAGTTTAAGATCACGCTCGCCGATACGGAGAAGGAGTCCGTGGACAGCGAAGAGTACAATATTTTGATGGTGTTGCAGAAGCCTTCGAAGCAGCTGACACTGTCATGGAGCCGTTCGGATGCGGACGGCAAGAAGCTGCCGGAGTCGTATGTGATCCGCCGCGTGCGGAGGCTGTTCCCGCAGATCGCCGAGATGCGCGCGGAGGGGCGGGCGGAAACATTTTTCGAACGGATCGCCGTCGACGGCGGACTGGAGGAACTGCTCGCAAGATATCGTGACGCCGCGAACGGCGGAGGGGAACAGGGAGAGGACCGTGCTGCTTTGCGCACACTTTACACATGGTACTGTGATGGCGGTGCGGACGGCGAAGCGCGGCTTGCCGTAAGCCCTGATGTGCTCCGCGACGCGGAGCAGGGCGCATTCTGTCAGCCGGAGCTCTCGGAGGAGGTTGCCGGGGAACTGTATCCCGATGACATGTCGTACTCGGTGTCAAGACTGCAGAACTATGCGGAGTGTCCGTTCAAGCATTTTGTAAAATACGGACTGACGGTCGAAGAGCGCGAGACGTATGAGCCGTCGCAGCTCGACAACGGTAATCTCTATCACAAGATTCTTGAGTATACCGGTCAGAAGGCTGCTGAGATCGGTGCTGCCGGAAGGACGCCGCGTGCGGATGAGATGGTCGCATTTGTGCAGGAGGGCGCGGATCTCGTGCACTCGGATCCGGAGTTCGAGTGTTTCTTTGAGAACAACCGAAGCCGGCATCTGTTTGATTCGATCGTGCGAAACCTTACATTTGTCGGCCCGGCGATCGCGAAGCAGCTGATGCAGGGACAGTACCGCGTTGAGAAGACGGAGGAGAAGTTTGTCGAGCAGCTCGGAGGGATTTCCTTTACGGGCAAGATCGACCGTGTCGACCGAAGTGACGAGGGCGGTACCACATACATCAAGGTGGTGGATTATAAGACCTCAGGCAAGGAGTTTAAGCGTGAGCTCGCTGTCGGAGGTGTGGATATACAGTTGCCTCTGTATCTGCGGATCAAGCAGAACGGACTGCAGGCGGAGGGCATTGTTTGTGTGCCTGCCGCAGCGTTGTACATGCCGCTCACGGCAGATTACACGTCGGGTGTTCCCGTCGACGGCAACACGGACGCAGCGTCCAAAAAACTGCGTCCGGACGGAGCGATGGTTGTCGAGAGTCTGGACGAGCCGGTGAGCGCGGATCATTACCTGACGCAGCTGGATGTCAATTTCTCTGCGGTTCAGGGCAGCTACCGATCCGATGTGATCCCTCTCTATGCGGACAAACAGGGCGTGATCAAGGGAAACGGAGCCATCACGGACAGTGATATGAAAGCTTTGCTTGACGAGGTTGAGCGGGTCGCGCTTGACGAAGTGAAGAGGATCCGCCGCGGCGATGTTCAGGTCCGTCCGTATCTCTACGGCAAGGGCACGAGCATGAAGACCGGATGCGATTACTGCAAGTATCAGGGCATGTGCAGAAATGAGCCGGGAGCGCCGGTTCCGTACCGCAGTCTCAATGCGGGCGGAGCAGGCGGAACCGAGGATGACGACGAGGAGGAGAGCGTATGAAACCGACACCGCAACAACAACACGTGATCGATGCGCCGATCGGCAATCTGTTAGTGTCTGCGGCCGCGGGTTCCGGCAAGACGTCCGTCCTCGTTGAGCGGATCATGAAGATGATCACGCGGGCGGAGGATCCCGTCGATATCGATTCGATCCTGATCGTGACATTTACGCGCAATGCGGCCAACGAGATGCGCGGAAGGATCGAGCGTGCCATCGAGGAGGCGCTCTCGAAGGATCCGGAGAATGAACTCCTGCAGCGACAGGCGCGCAACATTCATTTTGCGAAGATATCGACGATCGACAGCTTCTGCCAGTCGGTTGTTCGCAGGTATTGTCATCTGTTGGATATCGATCCGGGATTCCGTCTTCTCGACGAGAGTGAGGCCAAGCTTCTTCGCGCCGATACGGTCGGGGAAGTGCTGGAGCAGGCGTACGAGGAGGCAATGCCGGATTTCCTGGAGCTTGTGAACCGCTACGGCGGCAAGACCGGAGACGGTGACCTTGAGAGTATGCTCACCGAGCTTGTCAACAAGTGCGAGAGTGCGCCGTTCCCGGAGAAATGGCTTGCGGAGAAGCTGCAGTCATTTACCGAGACGCAGGACCCTTATGACAGCGCGTTTGCGAAGGAGATCTACACGGATTCCATCAGCAGGATCCGAGACATGAAGACGTTGCTGGAAGCATTTCAGCCTCATCTGACTGAGCCCGGCATGCCTCCGAATTACATTCGTGTAATGCAGGCAGATGATGTTTTACTGTCAGAACTAGCTGCAGCTTCCGACATCCGGGAGCTTTCCGCCTTACTCAGTGGGAAACTTGAGTGGATGAGGGCCGATGCTACCAAGCAGGAGAAGGAACTTACCGACAAAGACTGCAAGAAGATCTGTGAGGAAGTTCGTAAGAAATACAAGGATGTCGTGTCCAAGGAAGCAGATCATGTGGAAGCACTTGCCGGCGGGATCGAGGTTATGCAGAGTGACTGCGTCCCTTCTTTGCGCGCCCTGTGTGAGCTCGCGCTCCGGGTGTGGGAGAAGCTTGTCGACAAGCAGCATGAACTGCGCGCCTACGATTTTACGACGATGGCGCACATGGCGCTCGAGATCCTTCTCGATGAGAACGGGGATCCGTCGGCTGCGGCAATACAATTGAGCAGCGAATTCGCCGAGATCATGATCGATGAGTATCAGGACTCCAACATGCTTCAGGAGTATTTGCTCGGCGCGATCACAAGACCGTATCGCGGCATTGACAACATGTTCATGGTCGGTGATGTGAAGCAGAGTATTTACCGGTTCCGCAAGGCTCGTCCGGAGCTGTTTATCGGCAAATGTGATGAGTATTTGACGTACGATCCCGAGACGGCGGCGAAGGATGTCGCAGAGACCGGGGCGAAGGGCTTCCGCATCGATCTGCAGAAGAATTTCCGAAGCCGCAAACAGGTGCTTGATTCCGTCAATGTGGTGTTCCGCGAGCTGATGCACCGAAATGTCGGTGACGTTGAGTACGATGAGCGTGCGGAGCTTGTGTACGGCGAGGGCTACGACAAGGCTTTGTGGAATGATGAGGACTATCGCAGTGAGCTGTTGATCGCGGTCGGTGACGAGGAGCAGCCTGTCATCAACGAGGCGAATATGATCATTGACCGGATCCGCGAGCTCACGGATCCCGTGACGGGACTTCGCGTCATGGAGGATCGTCCGAAGGACGCGGATCCCGAGACCTGGGTGCCGCAGGGTCGGATCGCCTGGTACAGCGATATCGTCGTGCTGACACGTTCCCGCAAGGAGCTTTACAACGAACTTCTGCGAAGACTTCAGAGAAACAATATTCCCGCGTACTCCGCGTCGATGGACGGCTTCTATGACTCCATGGAAGTAAAGACGCTCGTGGATGTGCTGCGCGTTGTTGACAATCCGTTCCAGGATCTGCCGCTTACCGATGTGTTGATGTCGCCGGTGATCGGGTTTACCGCCGACGATCTCGGCAGGATCGCTGTGTTGGCGCGCAAGGGCGGCGAGAAGGGGAAGAGCCGGTATTTCCAGACTGTGATCCGGGAGATCGCGGACGGCAAGGTTGAGTGCCGGGACGAGCTGCGGGAGCGCTGTGCGGCATGGATCGGTCTGTACGATCTTCTCAAGCGTCATGCGGCTTATGTCAGCGCAGCGGAGATCATCGAGGAGTTTCTGCAGAAGTCAGGATTCCGCGAGTACTGCAGTGCGCTTCCGGACAGTACCGTGCGCCGCAGAAATATCCGCGTACTGATGGAGCGTGCGGACCGTTTCCGCAAGGATCGCTCCGGACGGATCAGTGAGTTTTTGGCAGCGATCGACAATGCGATCCGCTTCGGCGGCAGCGTGGACAACACTGCCGGCGGCAGCGCGCCCAATGCAGTCTGTCTGATGACCGTACACTCGAGCAAGGGCCTCGAGTTCCCGATCGTCTTCGTTGCGGATACAACGAAGCAGTTCAACACGAAAGAACTCACACGAAACCTGCTGTTGCACGACGATATCGGGTTCGGACCGAAGAGAATGTTCCCGGAAGTGCGTATGTCTGATGACAGTATTGCGAAGAAGGCTGTGTACAACCGGTTGCTTCGGGATATGATCGGCGAGGAGATGCGACTCCTGTATGTGGCGATGACGCGTGCAAAGGAGAAGTTGATCGTCACGGGACGCTTGAGCAATGAGGATCTCGGAGCAAAGCTGGGAAGTGTGTTCCGCTACGGAAACCGCGTCTGCTATGCGGATATGGTGGCAAAAGGGACATCGAATTTTACACTGATGCTCCGCGCGATCCTGAGCGGTTGTGCACCGGAGGATATCGAGCAGCTGTACACGGGCGGCATGGATGTCGATGAGATCGCTCCCGGTGTGTCGGAGTGGGCGGTCCGCATGTGTCGCATGAAGAAAGCGGACGAGGCGGAGACTGCCGCGTCGGAGAAGGCAGAGGTCGTCGTTCCGTTTGCTGCGGAGGAGCAGCAGCTTGTCCGTGCGTACACGGAGGAGATGAAGCGTTACCGCGATTATGAGTATCCGCACGCAAAGACTGTGGTTCCCGCCAAGGTGTCCGTCTCCACGATCAAGAAGCAGGCGTATCTGGAGGCTGAGGCGAAGGAAGAGGCGGCGGATCGCGCAGAGAATGTGGTGCGGCTTGAGCCGGGCGAAAAGCTGCGTGCGCCGGAGGAGGATATCCCGGTGCCGTCGTTTGCCGTCGGCAGGCTGACGGAGGATCCTGCAAAGCTTGCTACGGAGTACGGAACGCTGTACCACCGCGTGTTGCAGTTGCATGACTATTCCCTTCCGGCGACGGAGAAAGCATTTTACGAAGAGATCCGGTCGATGTGTGAGCGGAAAATGATCACGGAGGAGGAAGGCGGGAAGCTCCGACCTGAGAGATTCCTTGCATTTTACGAAAGCGACCTCGGACTTCGCATGAAGAAGGCGTTCGATGCAGGCAAATTGCGCAGAGAGCGCGCGTTTATCATGGCGGAACCGGCGGCAGATATCCTTGCGGACTGTGACTCCCGGGAGACAACGCTTGTACAGGGTGTGATCGATGCGTACTTTGAGGAGGACGATGATGAGATCACGGTCGTGGATTACAAGACCGACCGCGTGGACGAGAAGAGCGGAGAGCAGGAACTTCGCAAGCGGTACGCAAGACAACTGCAGCTCTATGCCGAAGCGGTCAGCCGCGGCACCGGAAAAACGGTAAAAGAAAGTATAATCTATTCGTTTGCCCTTAACAAATCCATTGTTATCGGTTATAATGATATGCGGTAATCTGATTTAGGGGGAACCGTAATCTGTGCGGTAAAAACGGAGAATATGCGAGATAAAGTTTTGTTTGTTTACAATCCCAACGCGGGGACGAGAAAGATCGTGTCCAAGCTGAATGACGTTGTCTACCAGTTGATCGATGACAATAGTGACCTTGTGATCTCTCCGACGAGAAAACGCAACGACGCGAAGGAGGCCGTAAAGGCTTATCTGAACGAGGGTGCTTGCATCAAGGTTGTCTGCTCCGGAGGTGACGGCACGCTCCATGAGGTTGTCGAGGGCATGATGGAGTGCGACGAGAGCAAGCGCGTTCCGATCGTGTATCTGCCGGCCGGCAGTACGAACGACTTCGGCTATTCGATGTGTCTGCCCAAGGACATTGTCGCTGCGGCGGCTCTGTCCAAGACCGGCATGGAGTATCCGTGCGACATCGGATGCTTCAACGGAAAGTATGTCGTATACACGGCGGCTTTCGGCCTGTTCTCCGACGTGTCGTACGCGACCTCACAGTCGATGAAGAACGTGTTCGGCCATGCGGCATATGTGCTCAACGGTGCGGGCGCGCTCACGAACATTGAGACGGTCAAGGCAACGATCACATTGCCTGACGAGGTGATCGAGGGCAGCTTCATCGTGGGAATGGTCGTAAGCGCATCGTCGATCGGCGGTTTTCGCGGTATCACCGGACCTGAGGTCCGCCTCAACGACGGCAAATACGAGCTGTTCCTGATCCGCGAGCCCGGTGCCCTTCAGGTGCCCGGACTTCTCAACGATATCCGCAAGGGTAATTTCAACAATCCGAACATCGTGTTCCGCCACATCTCCGAGGCTGTTTTCGAGTTTGAGGAGGAGGTTGCATGGACGATTGACGGTGAGTACGGCGGCACCTGCATGCAGGCGCATATGTCGGTCAAAAAGCACGCTGTGACATTCATGGCGCCGCGCGATCTGATGGGGCTTCTTTCCTAAGCGCAAAGGGCGTTTGCGGACGCTTTTGATCGTCGCATAAGTCTTGACAGATTATGCAAAATTGAGTATGATATTGGGTGATGGTTTTTGCCGATTTTACGGCATTTTCCCACGCAAAATAAATCCACGGAGGGAGTATTTTATGTATTATATCGGTGTCGATCTCGGAACGTCTTCCGTCAAGCTGCTGCTGATGGACGGAGAGGGCGCAATCAAGAATATCGTTTCCAAGGAGTATCCGCTGTATTTTCCGAAGACGGGCTGGTCGGAGCAAAAGCCGGAGGACTGGTGGACGCAGATGAAGGCCGGTGTGAAGGAACTCATCGCAGGCGTTGACGCTTCGCAGGTGGCAGGCATCAGCTTCGGCGGTCAGATGCACGGTCTTGTTATCCTCGATGAGAATGACAATGTGCTTCGTCCCGCGATCCTGTGGAACGACGGTCGTACTCAGGAGGAGTGCGATTACCTGAACAATGTGATCGGCCGTGAGAAGATCAGTTCGTATACCGCGAACATGGCACTCACCGGATTTACCGCTCCGAAGCTTCTCTGGGTGAAGAAGCATGAGCCGGAGCTTTTCGCTAAGATCTGCAAGATCATGCTCCCGAAGGATTACCTTGCATACCTTCTTTCCGGCGTTCATTGCACGGATGTTTCGGATGCATCGGGTATGCTTCTCTTTGACGTAAAGAACAAGTGCTGGTCCAAGGAGATGATCGACATCGTCGGCATCAAGGAAGAGCAGCTTGCTAAGATTTTCGAGAGCTACGAGGTTGTCGGAACGATCCTTCCGGCGGTTGCCGAGGAACTCGGACTTCCGAAGACCGTGAAGATCATCGCGGGCGCCGGAGACAACGCTGCGGGCGCTGTCGGAACGGGTACGCTTGAGCACGGTATGTGCAGCGTTTCGCTCGGAACTTCCGGAACCGTATTCATCTCCACCGATGAGTTTGCAGTTGATGACGCTAACGCAATGCACTCCTTCGCACATGCGAACGGAAAGTACCACTTCCTCGGATGCATGCTTTCCGCAGCTTCCTCCAACAAGTGGTGGATGGATGACATCATCGGAACGAAGGATTACGCGGCAGAGCAGAAGAACATCACCGAGATCGGCAAGAACAACGTGTTCTACCTGCCGTACCTGATGGGCGAGCGCACACCGCACAACAACCCCGACGCAAGAGGCTGCTTCATCGGAATGTCGATGGACACCAAGCGAGAGGACATGACGCTTGCGGTTATGGAGGGTGTTACCTACGCACTTCGCGATGCCCTTGAGATCGCCCGTTCGTTCGGCGTTAAGATCGAGCGCATCCGTGCGATCGGCGGCGGCGCTAAGAGCCCGCTGTGGTGCAAGGTTCTCGCGAACATCATGAACGTGAAGGTTGACAAGATCAACTGCGAGGAAGGCCCGGGCTACGGTGCTGCGATCCTTGCGGCAGTCGGCTGCGGCGAGTACGCTTCGGTTGAGGAGGCTGCAGGCAAACTGATCCGTGTCGTTGACACGATCGAGCAGGATCCCGCGATCGTTGCGGAGTACGAGAAGAGATATCAGATCTTCCGCTCCCTCTATCCGGCACTCAAACCGGTATTTGCCGATATCGCAAAAATCAATCGCTGAGACTACAAGGAATTGCCTTTCGTAATCGCGGAAGGCAATTCTTCTGCATATTTACTTTTCCGTTTTGGTACTGGTGGGCTTGTATGAAACCGTATTCCTCGTTTTCCCGCATCTATGATCTGTGCATGGACAATGTTCCGTACGACGACTGGGCAGCACGCATTACGGCGCTTTTGCGCGCAAACGGCGTGCCTGACGGCGGTATTGTCACGGAGCTCGGATGCGGCACGGGCAACATCAGCCGCAGACTGCGCGACGCGGGCTACGATGTCATCGGCATCGACGCCTCGGGGGAGATGCTCATGGTCGCGCAGGACAAGGAGTATGAGCGGCTTGCAGACCTCTATGATGAGAACGACGAGGATAACGCCGAAGAGTACAACGCGGAAGAAAATGCCGATGATACGGAAAATGATCCGACAGACGGCAGGATCACCTACCTCTGCCAGGATATCCGCTCGTTCGAGCTGTACGGCACGACGGCGGCGATCGTGAGCGTGTGTGATACGCTCAATTATCTGCTGACGAAGGACGATCTGAGGAAGACATTTTCCCTTGTCAACAATTATCTGGAACGCGAGGGCGTGTTCTGCTTTGATCTAAAGACACGCCGCTATTACGAGAAGGTTCTCGGCAACCGCGTGCGCGTCGAGGATTACGATGACGCAACGCTGATCTGGGACAATGCGTTTGACCGCGAGACAGGCTGCAATGAGTACCGTCTCACAATGTTTCTGCGAGACGAGGATGAACATTACACCAGACAGGATGAATTGCATATCCAGATGGCATATGACCTTGACGAGATCAAGGAACTGCTCGCCGAGAGCGGCATGGAGTTCGTGGCGGCGTATGACGCGTACACGGACCGGCCTGCCACGGAGGCGACGGAACGCCTCGTGATCATTGCGAAGGAAGGATTTCAGGAACAGAAGTTTTATGGCTGATCGGGATTATATCGTTAGGGCAACTGCTGCGGATGAGTTTATCCGCGCATTTGCGATCACGTCACGCGGGATCGCGGAGACGGCGCGCAGGGCGCATGACCTGACGCCGGTTGCAATGGCGGCGCTTGGTAGATTGCTCAGTGCCACGGCGATGATGGGAACCATGATGAAGGGAGACAAGGACGTCCTCACCGTGAGGATCGACGCTTCCGGCCCGCTGAAGGGGCTGCTTGCGACGGCCGATTCCCACGGCAATGTGAAGGGGTATGTCGGCAATCCGAACGCAGAGGCGCCGGACCGGCCGGACGGACACCTCGGAGTCGGAGCCGCAGTCGGCATCGGCGTGATGAGCGTCATCAAGGACCTCGGACTGAAGGAGCCGTATGTCGGCGATATCGAGCTGCAGAGCGGTGAGATCGCAGAGGATTTTACGTATTATTTCGCGGCGTCGGAGCAGACACCGTCGAGCGTGGGATTGGGTGTGTTGGTGGACCGCGACCGCAGTGTCCTGCAGTCCGGAGGATTCATCGTGCAGCTGATGCCCGATGTTCCCGACGAGGTGATCACGCAGCTGGAGACGAACCTCAAGGCACTTCCGTCCGTCACCGAGATGTTGTCCGCAGGACTCACTCCGGAGGGGATGCTTGAGAAGGTGCTCGCGGGATTGCAGCCCGAGTTCACCGGAGAGTGCGACGCGACATTTTCCTGCAACTGCTCGAAGGAGCGCTACACCAAGGGGCTTGCGAGCCTCGGGCGAGAGGATCTGCTCTCGTTGATCCACGGCGACGAGTCCGTGGAGGTGGTGTGCCAGTTCTGCGGGAAGAAGTATGAGTTCACGGCCGAGGAATTGAAAACAATAGCGGAGGCAGCCATCAAGCGGTAATCCGCAGGCTGTCGCGTAAGGAGGAATATATATGAGCACATATCTTGCGAAAAATGCATGGCTGAAGTACGACAAGAAGACGCTTTCAGCCGTGATGGATTTTGCGGAGGAGTATCGCAAGTTCATCAGCGAAAACAAGACGGAGCGCGAGTGCGCGGACACGATCCTGAAGAAGGCAAAAGCACTCGGGTTTAAGAATCTTGCCGACGTCAAGAAGGCAAAGCCCGGCGACAAGCTGTACGCGTCGCTGATGGGCAAGATCGTGGCGCTGTTCACGGTCGGAAGCGAGCCCCTTGAGAACGGCATGAAGATCCTCGGTGCACACATCGACTCCCCGAGACTTGATCTCAAACAGGTTCCGGTGTACGAGGACGACTACACGGAGATCGCACTTTTGGACACGCATTACTACGGCGGCATCAAGAAGTATCAGTGGGTGACGATTCCGCTTGCGATGCACGGCGTGATCTGCCGCAAGGACGGCACAACCGTCAAGGTAAATATCGGCGAGGAGCCCGGTGATCCGGTGTTCGGCGTGAGTGACCTGTTGATCCACCTCGGAGCGGATCAGCTGCAGAAAAAGGGTGCGAACGTGGTTGAGGGCGAGGACCTCAATGTAACATTTGCCACGATCCCGCTGAAGGGTGAGAAGGAGTACGCGGTCCGTGCGAACGTATGGAAGCTGCTCTCGAAGAAATACGGCGTCGAGGAGGATGATTTCCTCTCCGCGGAGATTGAGATCGTTCCTGCCGGCGAGGCTCGCAACATGGGCATCGACAGCTCCCTGTTGATGGGCTACGGCCATGATGACCGCTGCTGCGCATATCCGTCCGCAGAGGCGATGTTCCGCCTTGTGTCGGAGAAGAACGCAGCCGTTCCGGATCGCACGCTTGTGTGCCTTCTGGTTGACAAGGAGGAGATCGGAAGCGTCGGTGCGACCGGTATGCACTCAAAATTTTTCGAAAATGCGGTTGCGGAGCTTTTGGATCGCATGGGCGACTACAGCGAGCTCAAGCTTCGCCGCGCCATGCAGAATTCCGTGATGCTCTCGTCGGACGTGAGCGCTGCCTACGACCCGAACTACGCGGGCGTGTTCGAGCGCAAGAACGCCGCATATTTCGGATGCGGTCTTGTGTTCAACAAGTACACCGGCTCGAGAGGAAAGAGCGGTTCGAACGACGCGAACCCGGAGTATTTTGCGAAGATCCGCAAGGCGTTCGATGACGCGAACGTTTCGTTCCAGACCGCAGAGCTCGGCAAGGTTGATCAGGGCGGTGGCGGTACCATCGCCTACATCATGGGCAACTACGGCATGAACGTAATCGACTGCGGCGTAGCCGTACAGAACATGCACGCGCCTTGGGAAGTGATCAGCAAGGCGGACCTGTACGAGGCGCTGCAGGGCTATCTTGCATTCTACCGCGCACTGTAAGGAGACCTATGGAAACGCTCAAGATACGATACATAAGCCATGAGATCGAGAAGCTACGGTACATCGATGGCAAGTCCGACTGGATCGACCTTCGCAGCGCGGAGAATGTGGTTCTGAAAGCCGGAGAGTCCCGGTTGATTCGTCTCGGCATCGCAGTGGAGCTTCCGGAGGGCTATGAGGCACACATCGTACCGCGCAGCTCGACGTTCCGCAACTTCGGGATCATTCAGACGAACCACATGGGAGTTGTCGACCACAGCTACTGCGGCGATGAGGACGAGTGGAAGTATCCCGTGCTTGCGATGCGCGACACGGAGATACATGTGAACGACCGCATCTGCCAGTTCCGTATCATGCGCAATCAGCCGAAGCTGGTGTTCGAGGAGGTTGAGCACCTGGGCGGCACTTCGCGCGGCGGCTTCGGCACGACCGGCGTTCAATAAAAATTGCACGTAAAGTGAAACGCTTTAACAAAAAAAGCGCACTATAGATAGAAACGGAGATAATATCATGATTCAGGTAACAGTATTTTCCGGATTCCTCGGAGCCGGCAAGACTACGTTGATCAAGAAGCTTCTTGCTGACGGCTACAAGGGAGAAAAGGTTGTTTTGATCGAGAACGAGTTCGGTGAGATCGGCATCGACGGCGGCTTTCTGAAGGACGCCGGCATCGAGATCACCGAGATGAATTCGGGTTGCATCTGCTGTTCGCTTGTCGGAGATTTCGGCAAGGCGCTCACGCAGGTGAAGGAGCAGTTCCATCCGGACCGCATCCTGATCGAGCCCTCGGGCGTCGGCAAGCTGTCTGACGTCGTTCGCGCGATCGAGGGGATCGGCGATCCCGAGATGGTCGTCACCGGCCTTGTAACGGTCGTTGACGCCGGCAAATGCCGCATTTACATGAAGAACTTCGGCGAGTTCTTCAACAACCAGGTGGAGTGTGCACACACGATCCTTCTTAGCCGCAGCCAGTTCGTATCCGAGGACAAGCTGCAGGCGTGTGTGAAGCTTCTCCGCGAGAAGAACGCCGATGCTACGATCGTTACGACACCCTGGGATGAGCTCACGGGTGAGCAGATACTGAAGGCGATGGAGACGAAGGTAGACCTCGCCAAGATGCTCCTTGAGGAAGAGGACGTCTGCCCTGTCTGCGGACATCATCATGACGATGACGACGAGGACGAGTGCTGCCATCATCACCATCATGACGACGATGATGACGATGATGACGATGAACATGAGCATCATCACCATCACCACGACGAGGATGAGGACGAGCATGAGCATCACCACCATCATCACGACGAGGATGAGGACGAGCATGAGCATCACCACCATCATCACGACGATGATGATGACGATGACGAGGGTGAACACGAGCATCATCACCATCACCACCATGAGGACGGCGAGGAGTGCCACTGCCACGATCATGACCATGATCATGACGGACATCACCACCATCATCACCACCATGCGGACGAGGTGTTCACGAGCTTCGGTCGTGAAACAGTACGCAAGTACGATGAGCACACGCTCCGCGATATCCTCGAGAAGCTTGCAAACTCGGAAGAGTACGGTATCATCCTTCGCGCGAAGGGCATGCTTCCCGATGCGGAGGGCAAGTGGCATTACTTTGATCTGACGCCCGGTGAGTATGAGATCCGCGAGGGTTCACCGGACATCATCGGTCGTATCTGTGTCATCGGAAGCAAGATGAACGAGGATGCGATCCGCGAATTGTTTGAGCTTGACTGATACGGTTTGACAGAAAGGAAACAGCGATATGGAAAAGCCTGTTTTTGTCATCAACGGCTTTCTGGACAGCGGTAAGACATCCTTCATCCGGGACACGCTCAACGATCCGCAGTTTCTTGCCTCGGGCAAGCTGTTGCTGATCCTCACCGAGGAGGGCGAGGAGGAGTACGATGAGATCGAACTCTCCAAGAAGGGTGTGAGTATCATCACGGTGGAGGAGCAGGAGCAGCTGACGACAGAATTCCTGTTGGGACTGGATGATTTTTACGATCCGAACATGATCATGATCGAGTGGAACGGTATGTGGAAACTCACCGATCTGCTGGAACTCGACATGCCGGAGAGCTGGATGCTCGGACAGATCATCACGATGGTCGATTCCACGACATTTCCGATGTATCTGGCCAACATGCGCGCCATGATCCTCGACGAGGTGCGGTACTCAGACGTCGTGATCGTGAACCGGTGCGACGACAACACCGACCGATCCCAGATCCGCCGCAGCATCAAAGCAGTGAATCGCAAGACGCAGATCTCCTACGAGCGCGCCGACGGTCAGGTGGCCGGAGACTTCGAGGACGAACTGCCGTACGACCTCTCGCAGAAGGAGATCGAGATCACGGATGCGGACTACGGCATCTGGTTTATGGATGCATCGGAGAATCCGGAGCATTACGAGGGGAAGACACTTCATTTTCTGGCGATGCTGTACGTGTCGCCGAGGCTTCCCAAGGGCTTCATCGTGCCCGGCCGTATGGTCATGGCATGCTGCGCGGAGGACACGCAGTTCTCCGGCTTCATGGCCAAGTTGCCCGTGACGGTCGCACCGGAGTCGCTTCGCAGCCGCATGTGGTTTGAGATCACGGCGGACGTCCATGTACAGCGCATGCGCGAGTACAAGGGCAAGGGCGTCGTGCTGTATATCACGCGCATGGTGCCGGCGAAGGAGCCTGCTGATCCGATGATCTATTTTTCGTAAAATGAGGACAACCAGCGATGGATAGCAACATAAAAATACTCGGACGCACTTCACAGGAAGCGCCGGATGTGCTGTTCTGGACCGGAAGCCGGTATGAGATGAACGTGAAAGCATCCAACCTGAACGTGCACATCGAGGCGGCGTACGGGATGCAGGAGCAGTGGATCGCGGTGCTCGTGAACGGCGCGCTTTTGTGCCGTATGCCCCTGCTTCGCGGGGACAACGAGGTGATCGTGTTCCGCAACCGCATGGATTCGGTTGTGAAAAATGTCCGCATCCTCAAGGAAGTGCAGCCGATGGGCGGCGACGGAGCAAACTACATCCGCCTCACGAAGATCGAGACGGACGGAACGCTTGAACCGGTCGCGGAGCCTGCCTGCAGGATCGAGTTCGTCGGGGATTCCATCACCTCGGGCGAGGGCGGCATCGGAGCACACTGCGAGATGGACTGGGTTGCGCAGCTGTTCTCCGCATATGACAATTACGCATACAAGACAGCCGAGGCGCTCGGTGCCGACTATCAGGTCGTTTCGCAGAGCGGATGGGGCGTATATTGCGGGTACAACAATGATATCCACTCGAACATACCGGGGATCTACGACACCGTGTGTTCGATCGTTTCCGCGGACGGAGCGGGCGTGCTCGGCTCGTGGGAAGCCTATGATTTTGCGAAGTTCCGGCCGGATGTTGTGGTCATCAATCTGGGGACCAACGACTCCGGAGCGTGCGGAGCAGAGAGCTACACGGACCCGGAGACCGGAAGACAGTACAAGCTGTCGAAGGGCGAGGACGGCAAGCTCGATGCGGAGAGCGCGAAGGTGTTCGGAGATGCTGTGAGAGCATTTCTCGGGAAGCTGCGCGAGAGGAACGGCAACGCATACCTGTTGTGGGTGTACGGGATGCTCGGTGCAGACATGGAAGAACCGATCCTCGCTGCGATCGATGCGTATCGCGCGCAGAGCGGGGATGAGCGAGTCAGCTATTGCAGGTTGCCGGACACGACGAAGGAGGCATTCGGATCGCGGATGCACCCGGGGCATATCTCGCACGAGAGAGCCGCAGAGGTCATTGCGGCGAGGATCCGGGAAATCCTGCAGATGAAGTAATTGAAGAAAGAATGAGCACCGCGAACGCGGTTTTGTGTGTATTTGGGAAATGGCGGACAGTCCGCCGTACGATGTTGGGGTGAATGCCTTCGGGCAACAGTTACTTGTGAAGGAGAAGGATCATGTCATTGCTCAAGCTGGACAATGTCGGGAAAATCTATGTTTCCGAGGGGAACATAGCCGTAGGGATCCGCGGGGTCAATCTGTCGTTTGACCGCGGCGAGCTTGTCGCGATCACCGGTGAATCCGGTTCCGGCAAATCGACGCTTCTCAACGTCATCAGCGGTATGGACACCTACGAGGAGGGCGAGCTTCTCATCGAGGGGCAGCCCACGTCTCACTATCTTCAGCCGGACTGGGAGCAGTATCGGCAGAAGTATATCTCATTCATATTCCAAGACTACAATATCATCGACAGCTTCACGGTCCTGCAGAACGTGGAGCTTGCTTTGATGACCATCGAAAACCCAAAGGAGCGCCGTGCGCGCGCCGTGGAGCTCATCGAGCGCGTCGGGCTTTCCAGCCACATGAAGCACAAGGGAAGCCAGCTGTCCGGCGGACAGAAGCAGCGCACGGTCATCGCGCGTGCACTCGCGAAGGACAGCCCGATCATCCTTGCGGACGAGCCTACCGGCAATCTGGATTCGAAGACTGCGCAGGAGATCATCGAGCTGCTGCGGGAGGTGTCCCGCGACAAGCTTCTGATCATCGTGACGCACGACTTCGATCTTGTGGAAAATGTCGCCACACGCCATGTGCGCATCTTCGATGGCGCTGTGGAGTCCGACCGTGTTCTTGCAGCAAATGCAAAGGCAGAGAACGCGGAGGAGGACACTGTGGCTAAGCCGGAGCAGGATGCGACGGAGGAGTCCGCGGAGACCGTGATCAAGTCAAAGTGGAAAAACGGATTTCTTCTCGGCAAGACGCTGTTTACCGCGAAGCCGAACCTCAGCTGTTTCCTTTGCTTCCTTTTGGTCCTCGGTCTTACCGGATTGTTTTTGATCACGGCGTTGTGCGGTGGTTTTACGAATATGTTCCGAAAGTTTTATATGTTTGTTCCGAACGAAGGACGGCTTGTGCTCGTGAGACAGGAAAACGCGCCGATCACCGACAGGGAGCTTTCCGATCTTGCGGCGAAGCACGGTGCAAAGGACAGCCTGCATTACGACTTTCTCATGGACGTTACGGCCATCGGCGGCTACTTCGGCATGCTCACGAGCTACTCGTTCACCGGTGAGGATGTCGCACACGAAGGTCATTTGCGCTACGTGTACGATCAGGACTTCGGTGAGCCGGATTACGGGCGGTATCCGCAGACAAGCTCGGAGGTGTTCCTTTGTCTGCCGTATTATTTCAAGGACCCCGACTATCCGAGCGGATTGCCGATCGAAGAGATCGAGCTCGGCGGTATGTTTTTTACGATCGTAGGTACCAAGTATTATGTCGATACCAGGAAGATGCCGACATGCTCATTCACGCGGCAGGGCTTGCTGGAGGCAACCGCGTTTCTTGGGCTTGCCACTTCGGGAAACGGATTTACCGTGGATATGGAAAATGTTTTGGTCAACGGTGAAGTCTACACCGGAAACTATCATTATGTCCATGTGAGCAGAGCAGTTGACCCGGACAAGGTGTATTGTGACAGTAAGGAGCTCAAAACACTGATCGGCGAGAGCGATACCATTGAGTTGAGCCTTCAGGCGAACGTCAGTCTGAAAAACCTGTCCCGTATGGGAGGGCTTGAGAACCTTGAGGAAAAGGATCACGAGGGCATCCTCAAGCTCGGCAAGAGTGATTTTACCGATCAGATCGGCACAGACAAGAAGCTGCGTCTAACCGGCGACTCGAACGTGATCGTGGTCGGCGTCAATGTCGCAAGAACGTTGTTTGAGAAGTGCATGGAAGGAAACTATACACAGGTCAGCCTGTTTTTCGATTCCGACAAGGAAGCGAAAAATCAGGTGGACTCGCTGCGCGATGAGGGCTACACGGCAGTGACGACCGACGCCACGTACTCGCCTGATGCGCCGACGCTGGTGGAGCTCGTCTTTGAGGGCTGTGCACTGTTGGCTGTCTGGGTTGCTGTTGTGATCTTCCTCGTATTTTTCATCAAACTG
Source organism: Lachnospiraceae bacterium (assembly GCA_017551165.1). Taxonomy (GTDB): domain Bacteria; phylum Bacillota; class Clostridia; order Lachnospirales; family Lachnospiraceae; genus ISDg. The sequence goes on along the minus strand of JAFZMO010000037.1, from coordinate 2,661 downwards.
TGTTCGCACAGATCCGTGGATGCGTTCAAGGGCGATATGGCGATCCTTCGCTCCATGGGGATCCCGGTGCAGGTGATCAAGATCGGTATGTACGTGCGAATGGGATTGGCGATGATACCGGCGCTGGTGCTTCTTCCCATCCTTGCGTATCTTGTATACCACGTGCGGATCCTGGACGAAGTCTTACATTTCCTGTCTCCGATCCATTACATTCTGATCGTTCTCGGCCTTGTCTACATTACCTGGCGTGTGACGCGCAAGCAGGTGAGGAATCTGTTCGGCGCCAGCGTGAAAGCGTCTTTGCGGGGAGGTGAGAAGGCATGATCCGTACCGATAAACTGAACAAGTATTACAATCAGAATAAGCAAAATGAATTGCATGTGCTCGACAATGTGGAGCTCGAGCTTCCGGAGCACGGCATGTGTGCGATCTTCGGACCGAGCGGATGCGGTAAGACTACGCTTCTCAATATCCTCGGCGGTCTGGATAACGCCACGTCCGGCGAGGTGCGTTACGATGACACGTCGATAGCGCAGGACACCGACCGGATCCGAAACCGTGACATCGGTTTCATCTTCCAAAACTACAACCTGAATAAGCTTGAGACCGTGTTTGAAAATGTCGCGGATTCCCTACGGCTGTGCGGCATCACCGACGAGGCGGTCATCCGCGAACGTGTGCTCGCGGCCCTTGCCAACGTCGGCATGGAAAAATACTATAAGCGCCTGCCGGACACCCTCTCGGGAGGTCAGCAGCAGCGCGTTGCGATCGCGCGTGCGATCGTCAAGAATCCCCGCGTGATCCTTGCGGACGAGCCGACAGGAAACCTGGATGAGGCCAACACGATCCTCGTCATGGACATCCTCAAGACGATGTCGAGAGAGCATCTTGTGGTGCTAGTGACGCACGAGGAGAAGCTTGTCGATTACTACTGTGACACGGTATACGAGCTCTCGGACGGCAAGATCGTAGGCGTGCGCACAAACGAGAACACAAACGGTTACGTGGAGAGAAACCGCAATGACATTTTCCTCGGAGAACTGGAGAAGACGGAGTGCGGCAACGACAGCGCGCAGGTGGATTTCTACGGTGAGATACCCGAGAAACCGGTACACATCACGGTGGTCAACCACAACGGAAGACTGTTCCTGCGTGTGGACACCGAGAAGGTCGCGGTTCTCGATGCCGGCAGCGAGGTGAAACTCCGCAACGGCGTGTTTGAGGCGGAGCGCAAGTCGGAAGAACAGGCGGCGCTGGTTGATATGAGTAAGCTGCCTTCCGTGGAGGGAAGCGATTACGGACGACTGTTCCGTCTGCGAGACAGCATTAAGAGCGGCTTCCGCGCGAATTTCCGGAATATTTCGGACAGCAAAAAGCGAAGCGTGCTGGTTACGTGCCTGTTTTTGTTCGGCGCTATGCTGGTGATCTTTGCGGCCAAGTTCGGCGTCAGCTTTGTCCAGATCCGGCAGATCCGCGAACAGCTGAATGATCGCACGTTTTACGTTGAGGGAACCGGCAAGGATATTTCCGATCGCATCGCAGAGGCAAAAGCGGATCCTGCTGCAGCTGTCGATTATGTGGATGTCGGTTCGGTGATGGATATTCCTTTTGTAAACTACGCGCTCTTTGAGACGCTCGGAATGAGTGATGACGGATATGAGCTTCCGTATTCTGACATTACTCAGACGGTGGTCTTGCCGGAAGCGCTGAGCAAGGGATTGAAGGTTGTGTGCGGCAAGGGCGAGATTGCGGATATGAATGATGCGATCATCACAACGCAGGTGGCCGACCGGCTTTTGAAGAACAGTGCGTACGGGTTCATTAAGGACTACAAGGACCTCCTCGGAATCCGCTTGGATTATGCTTTCCGTTACGTCATCCTACTTCGCATTGTCGGGATTGTTGACTCCGATGAGAATGCCATTTACGTAGATGAGGACGGTCTGATAGAAAAAAGCAGCTCGGTGCGATATGTGATCCCGGACAGCAACGATTACTTCCATCTTCAGCGAGGGGAGTGCGCGGTGCTGATCCTCATGGTGCATGAGCCTGACGGAGATCAATCCTTCAACTACGATGTCGGAGATACCGCGATGTTCAGCGGTGTTTCGATCAAGGTGAAGGAGATCCTTGACATCCATGTTCCCGAGAAGGAAAGGGGAGCGGATGAATACAAGGAGGAGATGCATCCGGCGGAGATCGAGCGGCGGAACAAGATCGGAGACGCCGTAGCGGAGGCTTTCCCGAGAATCTGCGGCACGTATGAATACACCGGCGAGAGATACTGGAACACGGAGCGGTACATCGTTGTAAACACCGAGGATTTCAAGGAGGGAAGCACAAGGATCGCACAGACGAGCGTGTGGATCACACAAGCCAACACCAGAAGTGCTTCGGCGTACGATACGGAGAAGAAAGATGTGACGGAACTGCCGTGGCAGAGCGACCACGATGTGCGGAAGTACTACCGGCTTCATTCGACGGACCCGGATAAGACGCTCGAATATCTGAAGGCTCATTTTTCGGATATCAACGTGAAGAGGGATAATGGTGTGGAGGTTGCAAGCGGCGTGATCACGCCCAACGATCTGTTCAACGAGCAGTTTAAGGATATCAAGGATCAGATGGTTCTGCAGTTGATCGTGCTCGGATTGTTCTTAG
>JAFZMO010000036.1 GCA_017551165.1 Lachnospiraceae bacterium | reverse complement strand
CCGTAGTTCGTATCGTAATCATGATTCGGAAAATGCTCCTTCCACCGCTTGATCAGGCTCGGCGGAACGGGCTGTGCTCCGACATGCATCAGTCTCCACTGGGAAAGCTCATACTTCGTGACATCGATCTCGCCGCGATCGATCGTGTCGAGGATATCCTGTGCCCACGGCACCAGAAGCCATACGATCGTTGCCTTCTCGCGGGATACCGTCTCCAGGATCCACTCAGGCTTTACGCCACGCAGCAGAACGGCCTTGCCTCCGACAAGGAGACTGCCGAACCAGTGCATCTTCGCGCCGGTGTGATACAGCGGAGGAATGCAAAGGAATACATCGTCGTGCGTCTGACCGTGATGGTTCTGCTCGGTCAGGCAGGACGACACAAGTGCTCTGTGAGCGTGCAGGATCGCCTTCGGGAATCCCGTCGTGCCCGACGAGAAATAGATCGCAGCATCGTCATCATCCGTGAGCGCGATGCCCGGGTTCTTCGACGTGCAGTACGCCGCGTATTTTTCATAGCTGTCCGCAAACGACGGGCAGTCCTCGCCGACGTAGAACATCTCCTTCACCTTCGGGATGCGCTCCGCAATGTCCTCAACACGGCCGACAAACTCCGGCCCGAATACGAGAACGCTGCAGTCCGCAAGGTCAAGGCAGTACTTGATCTCATCCGCGGTATAGCGGTAGTTCATCGGAACAGCCAATGCTCCTGTCTTGAGAACACCGAAGTAGATCGGCAGCCACTCAAGGCAGTTCATCAGTAAAATAGCGACCTTGTCGCCTTTCTTCACGCCGCGGCTCAAGAGAAGGTTCGCAAACCGGTTAGATTTGCGGTCGAAATCCTCCCATGTCATCTCGCGGCGATACTTCTCGTCACGGTCGCTCTCGATCAATTCGTACTCGCGCCATGTGCGGCTCTTCTGCTCTGCCGGGTTGATCTCTACCAGACAGACCTCGTTGCTGTACAGCTGCGCATTGCGCACCAAAAAATCAGTAATCGGCATGATTTCCTCCCTGTTTCGGACAACCCGTCGGCCGTCCTGAGATATACTCGAGTATATGCAAAGGCAGACAAACAAAAAGGGCCTGACTTTGCCGATTGAAAGTGTAACGCTTTAACGCGACAAAGTCAAGCCTTATTTTGTTTATTTTTGTTTTATTCCTATCCGGGATAGGTTTATCGTCCGAAATACACGCAAACCCGGCCGCTTATTTGGTGGCGGCTCTCAAGTTGATCATGGTGTACATCTCATAATGGTCATTGGTCTCACTCGGCCAGTGAAGGCCGATGTGGCGGGCACCGTACACTGTCTGCCAGCTTTCGTCATCGCGATTGTCGATCGGATTCCAGGGCTCAAATGTACCGTCATCTTTAATCTCTCCGTGCTCCGCCTGAAGCAAGGCACAAACCCTGTCATATACTGCCATGGCCGTTTCCTTGTCCTTAAACTCGATCATGATGGAAGCAGAGCTACCCTCATCCAATTGAAACTTGTCATCTTCACCGGTACGGCAATGGATCGTGATCAGCGGTACATACTCCGTAGCGCCGTCCTTGCCCGACTGCCAGTAGTACGTTGCGTTGTGGGTAAACTGTTTCTCGATACTTGGGGTGTCCGGAGCGTAGTCAAATCTTTCTCCGTAGTTTTCCATCGTATCATCCTTGTCAATCGTGCGGATCTTCTGAATGTTCTCCACGATCTCATCGACGGTCTTGCCGTTGTAATCCGTGAACACCGAACCCTTCGCGGTCGCATTGATCGACACGCTCGCGGTCGGCGTTGGTTCGTCCGCACCCGGCGTAGTTTCATTCGTGCCTGGCGTGGTTTCGTTCGTGCCTGCCTGCTTGTCCGTCGCGTTGCCCTTGTCACCGGACTCCGACGACTTCGTCGTATCATCCGAATCCGTGCTCTCCGCGCCACATGCGCTTAACACAACCGCTGCCGCGATCGCCAGCACTAACAAAAACAGTCTTGCTCTCTTCATGGTGTTTTACCCCCTGATAGTGTGTACACTTCCGTTTTTTGTTACCGCAGTAAAATGCTGCTTGTTGATAATGTACCACATTTTTTGCAAAAAGTCAATTCATTTTACTTTTTGGTCGTTTGAGGGTAAATCAGTTTACTTTTAGTGTCCTGATTTCACGGAAAAGGAGGACTGTGGCATGCACAATCCTCCGGAATCAGATTTCTTACTTTTTCTTTCGTCTCGCGGAAAATTATTTTCCGAAGCTCCAGGAATTCCAGTCGTAGCCGCTGCCGGCAAACAGGAATACGAGGTCGTGCACGCCGGTCACGGTCTTCAGAAGCTCGACCGTCACCATGCCGTCACCGTTCACCTCAACATAGCCGACGTCCTCGCCGCCAAGCCCGTCGAGACGGATCGCGATCGCACCGCTTGCATTCCCGCATCCGGAAAATGTTGCCGTGAACGTCTTCGCGCCGTCCTCGCCGAAGTCAACGTCACCGAGGCAGATCCAGTCGCCCTCGTCGATCGACGTGACGACCATGTCGCCCGAACCGTACTTCTTCGCGGTGTCGCCGTACTGCTTCGTCTCGATGCCGCCCATCGTGCGCATCGTCGCCGCTGGAACGGTCACATAAGGATCGAAGTTCTTGAGCTGTTTCACACCGTTCTTCGTACCCTTGCCCATCGAGATCGTGCCGTCCTCGTTGAGCGCAAGCTCGTCGATGTGTGTGCAGCGGTAGCCGCCGCCCGTGCCGAGAGGCTGGTCGAGGATCTGCGAATGGTAGGTGATGTAATACTTGCCGTTGAACTCAAAAATGCAGTGGTGGTTGTTGCCGCCGGGTCCGAAGTAGTCACCGGGGTTTCTGAGGATCGCTCCCTGATACGTAAACGGTCCGAACGGGTTGTCCGACGTCATGTAGCAGATCTGACCGTTGTGAAGGTTGTACTTGGATGCGTTTGCATGACCGTCCACATTGAAGTTGCTGCAGTAGCTGTAGTAATACGTGTCGCCGATGCGGTTGATGCCGGAGTCCTCGAAGAGGAACGGGGGATCGATCGCGATCGGATCGCCGTCGAGGGAGATCATGTCGTCGCCGAGCTTGACCACGCGGGCCGTGCCGGGATGCTCGATCTGGTCTGCCGAAGGCTCCGCACCGCCGGGAACGCCGCCGCCGACATAGAGGTACGCGGAACCATCCGCATCCACCCATACCGCCGGGTCAAAGAGCCACGTCACGCTCGCACAGTTCGGCGTGTTGCGGTTGATGAGCGCCTTGCCGATCGGATCGGTAAACGGTCCCCACGGATTGTCCGCGCGGAGCACGCCGATGCCGTTGCCGCTGTTTGCAAAGTACAGAAAGAACTGCATCTTCCCGTCGATCTCCTTGCATGCCGCTGCCGGTGCCCAGGAGTTGCCGCCCCACTTGGCCGCGCCGTTGATGCCGGCCGCCTTGATGCAGCCGTGGTCGGTCCAGTTCACAAGGTCGTCCGAGGAGATCACGTTGATCGTGTTGATCTTCTGATAACTGTTGGACTTCTTCTCGCCGTTGGGGCCCTGCTCGATCACGTCGCCCGTCATGTAAATGTACACGCGTCCGTCATACACGAGCGCGTAAGGATCCGCGCCGAGGCGCTGTACCATCAGCGGGTTGTTGTAGATCGGCAGCTTCAGCGTATCTGCCTTCTTTATATCCGCAAACACCTTGCTCCACTTCTCCGCGACACTCACCGTGGGCGTAGCCGTCGGTGCGGGCGTTTCGGTAGCAGCAGGCGTAGCTGTGATAGGTTCGTTGTTCATCGTTTCATCCTCCTTGCAGCCGCTCAAAGCCACGGCACATAATAATAGTATTGTACACCATAATCCTGCTTTTTTCATCATTTTTCCTCTTATCCGTTGCAAACAATTGTCCGAGGTTACGCGAGAAGGCTCCACTCTCCGCAGTCGACGACGCGGGTCGCGAGTCCTTCGTAAAACTCTGCCTCATGGCAAACGATGATCATGGTCCCGCGATACTCAAGAAGTGCCTCGCGAAGCGCTTCCTTCGCGTCGACGTCCAGGTGGTTCGTGGGCTCGTCGAGGATCAGCAGGTTGCTCTCCCGGTTCATCAGCTTGCACAGACGCACCTTGGCCTGCTCGCCGCCGGAGAGAACACGCACCTGGCTCTCGATGTGCTTCGTCGTGAGGCCGCATTTGGCGAGCGCCGCGCGCACCTCGTAGTTCGTGTACGAGGGGTACTCGTCCCAGAACTCATCCATGCATGTCTTCGAGCCGTCACCCGAGAGCTCCTGCTCAAAATACCCCGTCGCCAGATAGTCTCCGAGGATGACCTCGCCCGAGATCTCGGGGATCAATCCGAGGATGCTCTTTAATAGCGTCGTCTTGCCGATACCGTTCGCACCGCGCAGGATCACTCTCTCACCGCGCTCGATGTGGATGTTGAGCGGCCGCGACAGCGGCCTGTCGTAGCCGATGACAAGGTCCTTCGTCTCCACGACAACGCGGGACGGAACGCGAGCCTCCTTGAAGCGGAACTCCGGTTTCGGATTCTCCTTCATCAGCTCGATCACGTCCATCTTGTCGAGCTTCTTCTGGCGCGACATGGCCATGTTGCGGGTCGCCACACGAGACTTGTTGCGCGCCACGAAATCCTTGAGCTCCTTGATCTCCTGCTGCTGCCGGTTGTACGCTGCCTCGATCTGGCCCTTGCGCATCTCGTACACCTCGAGAAAGTGGTCGTAGTCGCCGGGGTAACGCTCGAGGTGAGCATTTTCCACATGCCAGATCACATTGACGACACTGTTGAGGAACGGCATGTCGTGCGAGATCAGGATGAAGGCGTTCTCGTACTCCGAGAGGTAGCGGCGCAGCCAGTCGATATGCTGCTCGTCGAGGTAGTTCGTGGGCTCGTCGAGAAGCAGGATGTCCGGCTTCTCCAAGAGCAGTTTGGCAAGCAGCACCTTCGTTCGCTGCCCGCCCGAGAGCTCGCTCACGTCCTTGTCGAACCCGAGCGCATCGAGCTCGAACGCGTGACCGATCTCGTCGATCTTCGTGTCGATCGTGTAGAAATCGTGCTGCTCGAGCATCTCCTGCAGCACTCCCATCTCTTCGAGGAGCGTCGTCATCGTCTCCTCGTCCGCATCGCCCATCTTCTCGCAGATGCGGTTCACTTCCTCCTCCTTCTCGTAGAGCCAGGAGAACGCGGAAGCCAAAACGTCACGGATCGTCATGCCGGGCTTCAGCACCGTGTGCTGGTCGAGGTAGCCGACGCGGACGTTCTTCGCCCACGTGACCGTTCCCTCGTCCGGCATCAATGTGCCCGTGACTATGTTGAAAAATGTACTCTTGCCCTCGCCGTTCGCGCCGACCAGTCCGATATGCTCCCCCGCCAGAAGACGGAACGTCACATCCCGGAACAGGGCCCGATCGCCGAACCCGTGGGACAGATTTTCGACCGTCAAAATACTCATGTTAAAAACGGCGGACGCAGGGTTTTCCCGCATCCGCCGGTACACTCCTTTACGATAATTTGTGGATGAACAGACCGCTTCTCAGCTTGGGCTCAAACCACGTGGACTTCGGAGGCATCAACAGCCCCGCGTCCGCTACGGCAAACAGCTCCGTGATCTGTGTCGGATACATGGAAAATGCAACCTTCATGTCGCTGTGCACCCTCCGCTCCAACTCGCCGAGTCCGCGGATGCCGCCGATGAAATCGATTCGCTTGTCCACGCGCGGATCCCCGATGCCGAGCACCGGTCCGAGCAGATAATCCTGCAGCAGGGAGACGTCGAGCGAAGCCACCGGATCGGTGATCGCCGTGAGCTCCTCCTTCGCCGCAAGCTCATACCATACGTCATCGAGGAACATGCCAAACGTTGCCTTCGCTGCCGGGGCAACCGCCTTCGTGCCGACCTCTTTGATCGTAAAATGCTTCTCAACTGCCGCAAGGAACGCTTCCTTCGTCAGTCCGTTCAGATCCTTCACAACACGGTTGTACGGAAGGATCATCAGGCAGTCCTCCGGGAACAATACCGAGAGGAAGTAGTTGAACTCCTCCTCGCCGGTGTACTCGCCGGCTGCTGCCCTGCGCTTGAAACCGACCTTCACGGCCGAAGCTGCGCGGTGATGGCCGTCCGCGATGTAGATCGCGTTCATCTTCGCAAATGCGTCACGGATCGCCGCAACATCCGCCGGATCCGAGATCCGCCATACGTTGTGGGTGATGCCGTCATCCGCGGTGAACGCATACAGAGCGTCCGTCGCCTGATACTTCTCCATGATCTGCGCGATCACGGGCTCCGAGCGATATGCAAGGAAGATCGGGCCGGTCTGCGCGTTGCACGTGTCGACGTGGCGGATGCGGTCCTGCTCCTTCTCCTCGCGGGTATTCTCATGCTTCTTGATCACGCCGTTTGCGTAGTCGTCGATCGACGCGCACGCAACGATACCGGTCTGCGAGCGGCCGTCCATGATCAGCTCATAGACATAGTAACACTCCTGCGCGTCCGTCAGATACGTTCCGTCGGCCTCGCGCGCATCGAGAAGCTCCTTCGCCTTCGCATACACGCGGTCGTCGTACGTGTCGACGTCATCGGGCAGATTGCTCTCCGCGCGGTCGATATTGAGGAACGACAGGGGCTCTGCAAGTGCAGCCACCTTCGCCTCTGCGCGGTTATATACATCGTACGGAAGCGCCGCTACGCGCGACGCGAGCTCCGGTGTCGGACGGACACAGCGGAACGGTTTTACATCAGCCATTGTTTTATCCTCCCATGCGGCATCTGCCGCAGTTTTTACGTTGAGAAATCTCCTGCCTCGAATACAATGTCAGCGCCGTCAGGACTCCGGCGTCGGCGTGTCGGGCACGATCTTGCGCATCTGATAGAGCGCAAATCCGAAAAATACGGCGGACAGCGCCAGCTGCATCACCCCTGCGATCATGTGGAGCGCGATGCCGCTCTTGCCGGCGATCGTCGCGGAATACACCTTGAGAAATGCGCCGAACATCACGAGATAGACAAGCACGCAATTGAAGCCACACAACTTCGAGCGCCAGAACAGCTTGTATGTGAACGTCACGACCGCGAGCACCAGTGTGAGCAGCAGAAGTCCTGCCGTAGCGTACTCAAAGATGGTGGAGAACAGCGCGGGAACGAAGGAATCTCCGTCGCCGACGATCATTTTCCGAACACCGAACTTCGCGAGGCCCTCCCGCTCCGACGGGAACGCCCACATAAACAGGCGGATGTCGAGATACAGCGCTCCCACGTACAGCACCGCAAACGCCATCAGCGATAGAAACGTGTACGTAAGCTTCCAGATCACGACCTTGTACTTGTCGACGCCCTCGTTGCACAGATCGTAGAAATACTGCCGCTCGCGAAGGTTTCGAAGCAACACTCGCCCGAGCGAGTAGAGATGATACACCAGCGTGACCGCTGCGGCAAACGCCGCGATCGTGATGCAGGTGCTGATCAGCTTCGCGTTGCGCACGACAACGCCGGCCAGCAGTCCGCACTCGAGAATGACGAACGTGACCACCATCATCGCTGCGGACGGCAGCACATCCTTCAGGTCTTTTTTGATGACTTTCTTCATGATACCTCACACACAAGAAGGAATGGCGGCTGGCGCCATTCCTTCCGCTAAGTGCATTATTGTAAACGAACCAGATTCTTCTTGACCAGCTTGTCCTTCTTCAGGAAGCACAGGTCGCGGTCAAAACGCACCTGAATGATATTCGGGTCGCTGTTGTCGATAACCTCGCCGACGCCGCGCTTTCTGTGGATCAGGACATCCTGCTCCTTCAGCTCGTCGAGCTTGCGGCGAAGGATCATCTCCTCCGGCGTGAACGTGATCTCATCCGACGCTGCATCGCCGGTCGCTGCAGGCTTCGCAGGTGCTGCCGACTGTACGTAGTTCGGTGCGATCTGCTGGATGATCTCCTTCTCCTGTGCGTCCGCGTTCTCCGCAAGACTTCTCAGAAGATTGTCATCCGCTGCACTCCACTCCTCCACAGACTTCACATCGCGTCCGATGTTGGAGGAAACCTCCTCGATCTCGCGCGCATCTTCGGTAACCGCCTCGGTCACCGCTGCGGACACGGACTCCCGCGTGTCAGTGTAGTCATCGAACACACCGTCCATATTGATCTTGAAATTGTCGAAATCATCGATCTCCGCGTTCTGTTCCTCATCGAGTTCCAGCTCCTCGGAGAGCTTGCGCTGGCGCTGATCCTTGTAGTCGCGCGCCACGGACTTCTTGCGGGTCTTGCGTCTCGCAGACTCAAAATCCTCGTCCGACTCGCCCTCGAGCTGCTCGATCTCATCGTCGCGCTTCGAGGTGAGTTTCATCTCATCGTCGATCTTCTTCTCCGCATAATGGTTGACGATCATGTATACGGCGATAAATGCCACGAACGCCGCGAGAAGGATCAACACATACTTCAAAATACCGAGAGAGTCATCCTCTGCGGTCTTAACCATATCCGAGGTCTTATTATCAACGGCCTTCGTCGGCTCCTTCAACTCGCCCTTGCCGTCGCCTTCCTCCAGCGGCGAGGTGGGCTTGGGCGTGTCGGTAGCCGTCGGCTCCTCCGTGGGCGTGGGCGTGAATGTGATCTGCGTATTCTCGCGCGTCACACGGCCGCTGAACACATAACCTGTGAAAACTTCCTTCTCAAACGTAACCTGAATGTGATACCACACGTCAGCGTCGCTGTCGCTCTGCTCACCGAAGATGATGACCTCGGTTCCCTTCTTCAAAAGAACCTGCTTGCCGGTGCTCGTCTTGAGGATATCGTCCTTCTTCTCACCGGTCGCCTTGTCCTTCGAACCGGGCTTCTCGCGTACCGCACTGCTGTCCTTATTGATCTTGCCCTTGTAGTATCCGTTCAGATACTGCTGCTTGTTGATGTTGTCCTCCGACGTGTCGACCGTCTTGATCTCGGTGTCATCGCCTTCCGCATGCGCCGCGCGCATCATGCCCGGCAGCATGGCAAACAGGATCGCCGCTGCCAACACGGCAAGACAGAACAAACCACGTTTCGCCAAACCAACATTACGATGCATATTTCTTCCTCACTTTCTACATCCGATCCGGTGCTTCGAATGCAAGCATTGCAATTCCGTCCGCAAAGATCGCAAGCGCGATCCGCAGGATGGTGATCCATTCCCTTCGCTTGGTCTCGTCGGCCTCACCGACGATCTTGTTTGCGTGGTAGAACCCGTTCACGTTGTCCGCCAGCTCGTACAGATACTGGCAAACCTTGTGCGGTGCGAGCTCTGCGACCGCCTTCTCCACCATATCCGCAAACCGCGCGATCGTCAGCAGGAGTCCCGTCTCCTCCGCGCCGCGCTCGTAATCGCCCGCGCTCACCGCCGCCTCCGGCAGCTCGCCGAGCTTTGCAAGGATCGACTTGATCCTGACCATCGTGTAGAGAATGTAAGGTCCGGTGTTGCCCTCGAACGAGGTGAACCGCTCCATGTCGAAAATGTAATCCTTCGTCGCCTGGTTGGAGAGATCGCCGTATTTCAATGCCGCGAGTCCGACCTTCTTCGCGATCGTGTCCTTCTCCTCGTCGGACATGTCGCGATCGGCCATCTTCGAGCGGACCTTTTCGACGATCTGGTCGATGAGCATCGAGAGTTTCATCACACCGCCGTCTCTCGTCTTGAACGGCTTGCTGTCCTTGCCGGTCATCGTGCCGAAACCGATGTGTATCAGCTCCGTCTCCGGCTTCACGATCTTCGTCTTCTTCGCGCAGCGGAAAATCTGTTCGAAGTACAGCGACTGGCGCTTGTCCACGATGTAGATGATGCGGTCGGGATCGTACTTCGTCATACGCTCCACGATGGTCGCAAGATCGGTCGTGTTATAAAGTGTCGCGCCGTCGGACTTTAAGATCATGCACGGCGGCATCTCTTTCGTGTCGGTCTCCTCCTTGACATCCACAACGAGGGCGCCCTCGCTGATGTACGCGTAGCCGTTCTCCTTCATGTCCCTGATCATGTCGGGGATGTACTTCTGCGCGTCGCTCTCCTTGCCCCAGATGTCAAATTCGGTTCCGAGATTGTCATAATTCTTCTTGAGGTCCTCCATGGAGACGCGCATGATATGCTCCCATAGAGCCATGTAGCCTCTGCGTCCCTGCTGCAGCTCGAGGATCGCCTTGCGGGACTCCTCGCGGTAGTCATCATGCTCCTTCGACCACTTGCTCGCATAGGGATAGATCTCCTCCAGCTCGGAGACCGTGAACGGAGGCTCCTTCGGGTACTCGCCCGTGTAGTCCGGATCAAAGTACACCAGATCCGGCTGTCTCACCTTAAGCTCGGTAATGATCAGACCGATCGGGGTTCCCCAGTCGCCGAGATGAGCATCGCCGATGACCTTGTGTCCGACATACCGGAGGATGCGCTTCACCGACTCGCCGATGACGGCCGGGCGCATGTGTCCGACATGCAAAGGCTTCGCGACATTCGCTCCGCCGTAGTCGATGACAACGGTCTGCGGATTCTCCGCCTGCTCCACGCCGAAACGCTCCTCGCGTCCCATCGCAAGCACGTAGTCCGCCAGGAACTCCGTCGTTACACTCAGATTGATAAATCCCGGTGCAACCGCCTCGCAGATCGCGAGCATCTCCCGTCCCTCCAGGGCCGCGAGCACCTCGTTCGCGATGACGATCGGTGCCTTGTGATACTGCTTTGCGGCAGCCATCGCACCGTTGCACTGATACTGGCACAGATCCGGCCGGTTCGACACCGACACGACGCCGTAGCGTCTCTCATAACCGCATGCGACAAATGCGTCGCCCATGCGTTCTTCCAACAAAGTAATGATCTTCTTCACGATAGTTTCTCACCTGATTCCGGGGCCACACACGCCCCTTTGACATACACAGTTATTTTAGCACAGCGCCCGCGTTATGTAAACATCAACTTTTTCTTTTCATTTGAAGCGTTGTGTGCTATACTGTCGAAAGTGTGGGCCGGGGCGGAACGCTCCGACACCGCAACAGTCTTATTTTCCGAATCATCAGTGAGGTATCTATGGTTAAAGTTGTCAAGTTCGGCGGCAGTTCTCTCGCAAGCGCCGAGCAGTTCCGCAAAGTAAAAGACATCATTCTTTCCGATCCCGACCGCCGCTATGTGGTTCCGTCCGCACCCGGCAAGCGCGACAGCTCCGACACGAAGGTGACGGACATGCTCTACCGCTGCTACGCTCTCGCCGAGAACGGTGAGGATTTCTCCGAGGCGCTCGCTCAGATCAAGGCACGCTACCAGGAGATCATCGACGGTCTGTCGCTCACCGTCACGCTCGACTCCCAGTTTGAGACGATCGCGAAGGATTTTGCGGCGAAGGCCGGCAAGGACTACGCGGCTTCCCGCGGTGAGTTCCTCAACGGCACGCTTCTCGCAGCCTATCTCGGGTTCGAGTTCGTCGATCCCGCTCAGTATATCTTCTTCCACGAGGACGGCACGTTTGACGACCGCACGACGCAGAAGAAGCTCTCGGCCAAGCTCGCAGGCATGACGCATGCGGTGGTTCCCGGCTTCTACGGCGCTTACGCGGACGGCCGCGTGAAGACGTTCTCCCGCGGCGGTTCCGACATCACCGGTTCCATCGTGGCACGCGCCGTGCAGGCGAACCTCTACGAGAACTGGACCGACGTGTCCGGCTTCCTCGTAACCGATCCCCGCATCGTTGAAAACCCGAAGGTCATTGAGACCATCACCTACCGTGAGCTCCGCGAGCTCTCCTACATGGGCGCCGGCGTTCTCCACGAGGATGCGATCTTCCCGGTCCGCACCGCGGGCATCCCGATCAACATCAAGAACACGAACCGTCCCTCCGACGAAGGTACGTTCATCGTGGAAAATACGTCCCGCAAGCCCGCATACACCATCACCGGTATCGCCGGCAAGAAGGGCTTCACCGCGATCAACATTGAGAAGGACATGATGAACACCGAGATCGGTTTCGGCCGCAAGGTGCTTCAGGCGTTCGAGGACAACGGCATCAGCTTTGAGCACATGCCCTCCGGCATCGACACGCTCTCCGTCTTCGTTCACCAGTCCGAGTTCGAGGAGAAGGAGCAGTCGATCCTTGCTGAGATCCACAAGCTCTGCAACCCCGACTCCATCGAGATCTCGACCGATCTCGCACTGATCGCCGTCGTAGGTCGCGGCATGAAGAGCAACCACGGTACTGCGGCGAAGATTTTCCGCGCACTCGACCAGGCCGACGTCAACATCCGCATGATCGACCAGGGCTCCAGCGAGCTCAACATCATCATCGGCGTTGCAAGCAAGGACTTCGAGACCGCCGTGACAGCGATCTACAACGCTTTTGTGCAGAAGTAAACTAAACCAAGGCGCCGCGAGCGCCGACACAAGGAGGCTCCCATGCAAAACCCGATCGTAACCATCACCATGAAGGACGGTTCCGTGATGAAGGCCGAGCTCTATCCGGAGATTGCGCCGAACACCGTCAACAATTTCCTTTCGCTTGTGAACAAGGGCTACTACAACGGCCTAACCTTCCACCGCGTCATTCCCGGTTTCATGATCCAGGGCGGTTGCCCGGACGGCACCGGCATGGGTGGCCCCGGCTACAGCATCCGCGGCGAGTTCGCGCACAACGGATTTGCCAACGGTCTGAAGCACACGCCCGGTGTTCTCTCCATGGCTCGCGCCATGAACCCGAACTCCGCAGGCTCGCAGTTCTTTATCATGCACAAGACGTCCCCGCACCTCGACGGTGAGTACGCCGCATTCGGCAAGGTCATCGAGGGCCTTGACGTTGTGGATGCCATCGCCGGCGTCCGCACCGATTTCCGCGACAAGCCGCTCGCTCCCGTTGTGATGGAGACCGTCACCGCAGAGACCTTCGGCGTAGAGTATCCGGAACCGGTCAAGTGCTGATCAGGCATTTGCGCAGTAAGTAACACAAGCCGGGCAACCATACGGAAGCCCGGCTTTTTCTCTTAAAAGGAAAATGAAATGAAGATCGCAGGCATCATCGCAGAGTACAATCCGTTCCATAACGGCCATCGCTACCACATCGAAGAGACGCGGCGCATCACCGGATGCGACGCGGTTGTCGTCGTGATGAGCGGTGACTTTGTGCAGCGCGGCGTTCCCGCGGTCACGGACCGCTTCGTCCGCGCGGAGGCTGCTCTCCGGTGCGGTGCCGATCTTGTGCTGGAGCTGCCGATGTACGGCGCCACCGCAAGCGCGGAGGATTTTGCGCTCGCCGGGATCCGTGCTCTCGCAGGGCTTGGCTGCGTCGACGTCGTCTCGTACGGCGCCGAGGACGCCGACCGCGGCACGGAGACGTTCCGTACGATCGCGCAGTTTCTTCTCGATGAGCCCGGCGCCTTCAAGCAGCAGCTGCTCGCCTACGTGCACGAGGGCAACTCCTATGCCAAAGCGCGCTCTCTTGCTCTCGCCGACTTCTTCCCCGAGGCAGCAACGCTTCTCTCCCGCCCGAACAACATTCTCGCGGTCGAGTACGAGAAGGCGATCCTCGCGACCGGCAGCAACCTCGCGACTTGTGCGATCGGCCGCTCGGACCTCGGATACCACGACACGACCGTCGGAAGCGTATGCTCCGCAACCGCCATCCGCGGCGCCATCGCCGAGGGCGGTTTGGTCCCTGCAGAAGCCGTTCCAGCGGAAGTTCTCCCTCTCTACGAGAAACTGACCGCAAAGACCGCCGTGACAGCGGATGACTTCAGCGACATACTCTTCGCGGCGCTGTCGCAGCACACAGCAGACTCGCTCTCGCAGGTCTACGATGTCCCCGCGGACCTTGCAAACCGCATCCTCGAGCAGGCGGAGCGCCCGTTCACGTGGACCTCGCTCGCCGAGTCCGTCAAATGCAAGGCCTACACGAGAAGCCGCATCGACCGCGCGCTGTGCCACTGCCTTCTCGGTTTGACACAGGACGCCGCCGACCGCTTCAAGAGCGCCACACCGTATCTGCGCGTGCTCGGCCTTCGCAAGGGCGCTGAGGACATCGTCTCCGCCGCGGAGAGGTCCGCATCGTTCCCGCTGCTCGTCCGCTTCCTGCGCGACTCCTCGCGCCTTACCGGCGACGCGGCTGAGCTTCTCGCAACCGACCTTCGCGCCTCGGCGCTCTACTCGCAGGTGCTGTTCCGCAAGAGCGGCATCGTACGCGAGGACACGCACCGGAGGCTTCTGACAGTGTGATCGCGAGGCCAAACGACAACCTCTTTTCATAGTCCTATGACACAAAAAACCCCGGACAGTTGCCTGCCCGGGGATTCTTATTGTCTTCGCTTGATTGCCGGAGATTACTCCTCGATACCCTCGAGGAAGGTGTTCTCGTTGTAGCTGTCGTCGTCCGCGGTAACGGTTGCGATCGGATCGTCGTAGTATACGTCCTGCGGATTGATCTGCGCGTTGAGCTCGCGGTGGTTTGCAGCCACGATCGTGTAACTCTCGTTGAGCGTGTTGATCAGGCCCTCCGCCTGCTTCTTCGTGTTGTTGAACGCGTCCGCAAGGATGCGCTCCATATCGCTCATCACGTCGTTTGCGTAGTTGAGTGCGCCGGAACGGATCGCAGCGGAATCATTTTCCGCACTCGTGCGGATCTCAGCTGCCTCGTCGGATGCCTGAGAGATCATCTCCTGCGACTTCACATATGCCTGCTGCACGATCGCGTTCTCGCTCACGAGCTGTTCTGCCTTGATCTTAGCGTCCTTGATGATGCCCTCGGCGCGCTCCTCGGCCTGTGCGATGATGCTGTCGCGGTTTGCGATGATTTTCTGGTAGCGCTTGATCTCATCCGGCGTACGCTCCTTCAGCTCCGCCAGCAATTCATACAGTTCATCCTTCGGCACGGACACCTTCGTTCCGCCCCAGCCGGACGTCTTGCACGACTCGATAAAATCGTAGATCTCCTCGATGGTCTTTTCAATCGTTGCTCCCATTCTCAATTCTCCTTTGGCTTATACAATTTATTGTACACGTCCTCGACGACTTCCTCCGGCACAAACTGGCTGATGTCCCCGCCGTAGCTCGCAATCTCCTTGACGATGCTCGAGCTCAAGTACGAATACTCAACGCTCGTCGTGAGGAAAATGGTATCGACCTCGGGGTTCAGCTTGTGGTTCAGCTGTGCGATCTGCAATTCGTACTCGAAATCGGTCACGGCGCGAAGTCCGCGGACAAGCACGTTCGCGTTCTGTTCCTTCGCAAAATCGACCGTCAGTCCGGAGAACGACATGACCTCCACGTTCGGAATGTCCCTCGTCACCTTGCGGATGAGCTCCAGGCGCTCTTCCACGGAAAATGCGGGATTCTTCGCGTTGTTGTTCAGCACCGCGATGATCAGCCGCTTTGTGATGCGGGCGGCTCTGCGGATCACATCGAGATGTCCCAGTGTGATCGGGTCAAAGCTTCCTGCATAGATTCCTGTCTTCATATCTCTTCTGTTCCCTCCGATGACTGTCCGCTCTCCGGTGTCAGGAATACGTGCCGGTTGGTCTTGTAGTCCTTGATCCGCTCAATGCGATATCCCGCTGCCGCAAGTGCCTCGGGATCGCTGTCGGCCGAGGTCTCGACGATCACCGTCGCATCCTCTGCCAAAACGCCGCACCGACGCATCGCAGCCAACGCCTGCAGTTCCAATCCCTTGCCGTACGGCGGATCCAGGAACACGATATCGAACTTCCGCTTCTCGTTGTGCATTCTCGCGATTGCCGCCATCGCATCCATCGGGTAGACCGTTGCGCGGTCCGCCAGATGCGTGTGCGTCAGGTTCGTCTTGATGCACTCGATCGCATCCCTCGAACTGTCCGCAAAGCAGGCGTATCGTGCGCCGCGCGAGAGCGCCTCGATCCCGATCCCGCCGCTTCCCGCGAAGAGATCCAGAAAATCGCGCCCCGCCAAATGCGGCTGCAACATGTTGAAAAGTGTCTCTTTGATCCTGTCCGTCGTCGGGCGGGTGTTGGTCCCGGCCGGGGTCATGAGCAACAGCCTCCTGGCCGTGCCGGCAATCACACGCATATCCGTCCTCCGAATACCGATTTTCGGGCGTAAGTCGTCATAATTATACGCATAAACATCCGTCTACAATTATAGACTACAGCACCCTTGATGTCAACGGAAAATATCATTTTGCGACGGGCAAAGAAGCCTCGATCCGCTCCACTGCACCATCGAGTTCATGCACCTCAAGCTGCTCTGCAAGACCCATGTCCACGACTTTCGCGGAGTCCGGATCGATCGGCAGTTTGGCGAGCACCGGAAGCACGTGATGCGCCGCAACCTCCTCGATCTTGCTCTCGCCGAAGACCACGTGCTTCTTGCCGCAGTCGGGGCACGTAAAATAGCTGTAATTCTCCACGATACCGAGGATCGGCACGTTCATCATCTTCGCCATGTTGACCGCCTTCGCAACGACCATCGAAACGAGGTCCTGAGGGCTTGTCACGATCACGATCCCGTCGACCGGGAGCGACTGGAACACCGTCAGCGGCACGTCGCCCGTTCCGGGCGGCATATCCACGAACATATAGTCCACATCCCCCCAGCATACGTCGGTCCAGAACTGCTTCACGGTTCCCGCGATCACGGGGCCTCTCCAGATGACCGGAGACTCCTCCTCGTCAAGGAGCAGGTTGATGCTCATCACGCGGATGCCCTTCTTGCTCTCGATCGGCCAGATGCCGTCGTCATTGCCTCGCGCAGGTCCTTTGACGCCGAGCGATTTCGGGATCGACGGACCGGTGATGTCCGCATCGAGGATCGCGCATTGATATCCCTTCTTCTGCAACAAAACGGCCAGATTGACGGTCACGAACGATTTGCCGACGCCGCCCTTGCCGCTGACTACGCCGATGACCTTCTTCACGCGGCTGTTCTTGTTGGCCGCCGCGAGGAAGCTCTCCTTCTTTGCGCCCTCACGGCTGCTGCAGTTCGCGCTGCAGGTCGAGCAATCGTGCGTGCACTCTGCCTCCGGCGCGCTTGTTGTGTTTACGTTGTCACTCATGATTTATAATTCCTCCGATGCCGCTTGCGCGGTTTTTTTCGTGTTGTTTTGCCTGTATACGCACAAACCTATTTTCTCATTTCGTCGTCGAACGTCACGCCCTCTTTGGACTTCACGTTCTCTCCGAACGCCGCATCCTCCCGGAATGTCTCGCGGAAGGTCGCCTCCTTCTTCTGATCCTCGCTGCGCGCGAGCAGCTCATCGTACTGTTCGTACATCTTCTGCACCCCATTTTCCAACAGATAGTAGTGCATAATATACGGCACGAGCAGGACGAGCAGCGCTCCGAAGAGAAGGAACATCGGGATGCCCGGGTCCGCGACACAGTACAGCGCCACGCCGACCGAGAGGATCGCAAACAGCACTGTCACGATCAGGTGGATCAGACGCTCATGCATGAAAAATCCGATCTGCACGAGGTGCTTCTTCACCTCATCCTCGTAGTTCACCGCGATCGGCGGATGCTTCAACAATTGATCGATCTTCGCAAGATATGCAAGAATTCGTTTCTTCATGGGCTCCTCCTTTCGGGACGTTTCTCTCGGAAAATGTCACTCTCTCACATGGGCGAGCGCATCGACGAAACGCTTGCGGATCGCCGTGTCGGGGTCCGCACCCAGCTCATAGGTGCGCTCCTTGTACAGAAGGCCTCCCGCCATCGTCATGTGGCCGCCGCCGTTGCCGACGCCTCGCAGCGCAAGGTTCACGAGGTGGCCTGCGTTGACACCCGAGATCTCGGAGCGGACGGAGAACTTCATGCCGCCGTTGCGGTCCGCATACACGACTGCGACTGTCACCGCGTCGAGCGCGAGAATGAAGTTGGACACGCTAGCGATCAGCCCGTCGGGGCAGTCGAACGGAATGTGCACGAAGCCGATGCCGCCGTACACAACGATGTTCTGGATCGCCGCGCCGTACGCGCGAAGGTCCGAGATCTGCAGACTGTTGTTGTCGAGCCTGCGGATGATGTCGTGGTCCGCGATGCGGTGCAGCATGGAAAATGCCGCGAGATCCTTGTCCGTCACGCCGGAGCAGAGGTTGCGCGTGTCCATCTTGATGCCGTACAGAAGCGCTGTTGCGACATTGCGCGGGATCTCCTCCCCGAGCTCCGCGTAGAGCTCGGTCACGATCGTCGCGCACGCGCCGACCAGCTCATGGATCACGATGTCGTATTTTACGTCCGTCACCCACGGATGATGGTCGATGCACACGAGCTCCTCACCGCGCATGTCCGTCAGGTTCGAGTTGTTCTTCTGGACGTCGACGTTGATGACGACCGCGTCCTCCTCGAACTCCGCCATCTTGTCCGCCGGGATCGGAATGATCTCGAACTCGTCCATCATCAGACGGATGTTGACCTTGTCAACCGTGCCGAAGTAGCCGATCCCCGCCTCGATCCCCCGTCTGCGCAGCAGCTCCTGCAGCGCGAACGCCGACGCCAGTGCGTCGGGATCCGGATAATCGTGCGGCTGAATGCATACGGTGTGTCCCTGCGCGATGCGCAGCAGTTCCTCGAATCGTTCTTTCATGGCCATCCTCCCGTGCGCGCGAAAAATATCAAGATGCCCGGAGCGTTGCCGCTCCGGGCCCATAGTTCAGATTGTAGGTGGATCAGCCCTTCTCAAGAGCAAGCGTTCTGGTGGTCAGATCGCATACCTCGGACGGACCGTAGTACTGGATAGCACCGGGATACGTGAAGCAGGTCTTAACCGCCCACTCATCGCGATGTGCCTCAAAGTACCTAAACGGCTTGCCGTCAAGCTCTACCAGAGCCTTGCGGATAACCGGCTTGTCCTCGCCGTTACGACGCTCGATGTTCATCATCTTCGTGATCGGCATACCGCCTGCGTTCCACTCCTCAGCCGGCTTGGACAGGTTGGAAACCTTCGAAAGGTAACCGGTGTAGCCGTACTGGATCAGCATGAATGCGTTGTAGCCGAGGGAATAGCAGTAGTCAGCGTCGAAGTTCGACGGGAATGCACAACGTCCTTCGTAACCGAAGAAGTGATGCTGCTGACCGAACTTGCCCTTGTAGGTGCCGGCTTTCTTTCTCTTGTCGAGCTCGTTCTTTACCAGCTCGGAGAACAGCTTCTCGGACTCGATCAGGGAAACCTGAACGTTGCCGTGAGGGTCACGCTCAAGGAACAGCTGCTGCTGAATTCCCTGAGGAAGAATATCAAACACCTGGAAGGACTCCGCGGTGAGACCCTTCTTAATGTAATCGTACTTAGCGCTCCAGTCCGGAAGAGCGTTGAACTCGTCCGTCTTGCTGCCTGCAAGGAGCTCGTTGATCTCCTTGATCAATGCGGAAAATTCGGGAACGAACTCCACGATACCCTCGGGGATGATCGCAACGCCGAAGTTCTCGCCGTTGTTGCCGCGCTTCTCAACAGCGTCGGCAATGTAGTTGGTGATCTGTGCGATGGACATCTTCTTCGCAGCAACTTCCTCACCGATGAGGCAGATGTTGGGCTGCGTCTCAAGTGCACACTCAAGTGCTACGTGGGAAGCGGAACGGCCCATAACCTTGATGAAGTGCCAGTACTTCTTCGCGGAGTTCGCATCGCGCTCGATGTTACCGATGAGCTCGCTGTAGGTCTTCGTTGCGGTATCGAAACCGAAGGAAGCCTCGATATCCTCATTCTTAAGATCGCCGTCGATGGTCTTCGGGCAGCCGATAACCTGAACGCCGGTATTGTTTGCCGCCATATACTCGGCAAGAACAGCTGCATTT
>JAFZMO010000035.1 GCA_017551165.1 Lachnospiraceae bacterium | reverse complement strand
GGCAATTAAAAAGAGGCTCTTCAGAGCCGGCCCGTGACCGCAGTGCGGTTGGCGATTCTTCAGAGCCTCTTTAGAGGCAAGCAGGGAACAGCGGCTTATAGCCGCAGAGGAAACCACCAGCTCAGCTGGTGGTCATGATTTCAGCAGTTGTTTTATAGCTTGTTTGCGTTTTGCAGGTCTATTGCACGGACCACACGGAGCGGAATACATTCATCATTGCCTGAAGACCGGCGCTGTCGGCGTTGGTCAGGATATAGCACACGTCATTGTCATTCGGATCGTTCCAGACGGCCTTGTAGAAGTCTGTGTTGCCGTCCCGCACAACATACATCGTGGCGTCGGTCGCACCGTCGAGCATTGCGGAGGAGAACACCTCCCCGCTGAGACCCGAGAAATCATCCTTGCGCCGGGAGGCGCGGAGCGCGAACTGTTTGCTGTCCACCGTGAAGGAAACCTCGGCGATCTCGGTCCCAAATGAGGCGTAGATGACATCCTCGGAGCCCTGCGGTGCGTCGATGCCAAATCCGGTCGCGGCCTTGAGCTCGGCGGCAGACTCGTAAGTAGTCAGGGAATCGGGGTACGAGGAGCCCGCGGTCCCGGTGGGATCGTTCTCGTTGCCCGCGGTATACGGTGTGACGGTGGTCGTCGGCGTGGTCGCAGGCTTCTTGCCGGCTCCGTTCAGCTTGATCGCCGCAAGGATCACGATGGTCAGGCACGCGGCGACGGGCAGAGCCCAGCGTGCGAGGCGGCTGATCTTTGAGGTGCGGGTCATTATCTCCTCCGCACCGGTCGTAACCGCTGATGCATTGGTTTTCTCCTCCTGCGCCTTGCGCAGTATGTTGGCGAGCATGCGATCCCGCGCGCCCTCCTCGGGCTCGATGGAATCGAGTGCCTCGCGGATCTTCGGTTCGTTATCGTTCATCGGTTACTCCTTTCCAGGACGGTCCGTAGGATTCCCCGGGCGTCCCGCAGCTGGTTGCGGACGGTCGATGGCGGGCGGCCGAGCGCGGTTGCGATCTCCTCCGTCGGCAGGCCGTCGTAGTAGTACATCCAGACGACGTCCTTGAGTTTCGGAGGTAGCGCCAGCACGGCCTCGAGCACGTCACTGTTGTCTTCCTCCTCCGGCGCCGCAATCTCCGGCGCGTCCTCCTCGTCGAGCGAGTCGGTGTGCGTGCGGCCGTAGCTCTTGAGCCGGTCCTTGCACAGGTTGCACGCGGCGACGGTCAGCCATTTGCGCTCATGTGTTTCGTCCGCGAACGTGAGGTTCCCGGTCAGGATCTTCACAAACACGTCCTCGGTGCAGTCCTCCGCGTCGGCGGCAGAGCGCATGTAAGAAAAGCACAGACGATACACATACCGCCAGTGCCGCTCGTACAATGCCTCGAAATCCGCGTCGGTCCGCGCAGAGCTGCTTTGCATGAATTGCTCCCTCCCATAAGGATAACGAATCAGTGTCGGAAAATGTCGGATTTATTTTCCGAAGACAAGTGTACCGCATTGTCTGTGAGTTTGCAACCGCGGGAGGAAAACCGGAAGGATTGAATAAATTGCCGGAATATAGTATAATTACAGGAAGCGGCGAGCTTGTGGGGGCCGCTTGGATAACGAAATGGGGACGTTATTGAAATGAATGGAGGAGTAATCACATGATTGAAGTAAGGGGGTTGTCGCACTCTTTTGGCGACCGTCCGGTGTTGAGCAACATCAACCTGACGGTTGGAGAGAGTGAGATCCTGGGTTTGATCGGAGTCAACGGCTCCGGCAAATCCACGTTTCTTCGCCTGATCTCCGGAGTTTTGACGCCGGAGTGTGGGGAAGTGTTGTACGACGGAAAGGCTGTCTCGCTCGGCGTTGCGCGTGAGGAATTGTTCTTCCTTCCGGACGATCCGTTCTATGATGTCGGTACGAGCAGCGACGATCTGTTCAAGCTGTATAAGACGTTTTATCCGCACATCGATGAAGCAACGTATGTGGAGATGATGGGGTATGCGGGGCTGTCGAGACGAAAGGCGCTGTCGTCATTTTCCAAGGGAATGCGCAGACAGGCGTTCATCGCGCTTGCATTCGCGATCGCGCCGAAGTATCTGCTTTTGGACGAGGCGTTCGACGGGCTGGATCCGCTGGCGCGCGAGCGTTTCAAGAAGAAGGTGCGGGACGTGGCCAAACGTGGTTCGGTCGTCATCATCTCGAGCCACGCGCTGAAGGAGTTGGAAGGCTTCTGTGACAACTATCTGGTCCTGAACGGCGCACAGCTGATCCCGCCGGAGCAGATGTCGCAGAAGATGAGCAACATGCTCAAATATCAGATTGCTTTTGAGACGGAGCCGTCAATCGCATGGTTCACCGATCTGAAAATGCATCATTTTGAGAAGAAGGGGCGCATTGCGACGATCCTCGTGGAGGGCGAGGAGGAGCAGGTGCGCGCCGAGCTGGAGGAACTGCATCCGCTGATAATTGACCGTCTGGAGATCGCTCCGGGCGAAAACCTTCTCGGCGCTATGGAAGAGCTGGCAGGAGGAGGTGATCGGAGATGATGCTTCGGTATTTCTGGTATCATTTTAAGGAGACACT
The DNA here is from genome assembly GCA_017551165.1 of Lachnospiraceae bacterium. Lineage (GTDB taxonomy): Bacteria > Bacillota > Clostridia > Lachnospirales > Lachnospiraceae > ISDg. The sequence continues at coordinate 3,232 of JAFZMO010000035.1, read as the reverse complement.
TTTTCGTCTCGGCATCCTGATCATGTTCGTCTGCGTGTGCTCGTTCAATCTTGTGAGCGGGGATCTGTTCCAGTACGTCGATTTTTCGGTAATGGAGGGACTGTCCTTCGGTGCGGCTTTGTTGATCCCGGTGCTGGAGTTCCGCAAGTTCAATATCCGCAGAAATCTTGACACCTGGTTCTCTCTGCCGATCGATCGCTGGAAGCTGGCGCTTGTGCATTACATTAACGGTGCGATCCACGTAACGGCAGTTGTCTTGACTGCGTTCTCGTTTGTAGCGACGGCGCTCAGTGAGGTGAAGTGCACGGATTGGGGTGGAGCGTTCACCTATTTCATGCTCATGGAACTCGCCACAATGTTATTGTACGGGTTCTTCTGCTTTGTGTTTACACAGGCGAACAACACCGCGGACGGGTGCATGTTCATCATGGACTATGCAATGCTTCCGATGGTGCTGAACATATGGTTGCTCGAAGACAAGGAGTTCAGGTCACTCTACTCACTCATGCAAGAGATCACAGGTCATTATCGGAGTATCCTGATCCCGGGAGGGGAGGATTTCTACGGATATCGTTATGAGATGGAAAGATGGACTGCAACGTCGATCCTCGGACCGTTCGCACTGAATGCGGTTATATGTGTGGCGGCAACGGTCCTTCTGTTTGTTTTCTTCCAGAGGAGGCGGACAGAGAAGGTCGACGGCATCTCCGACTCCTGGTTCGGCTTCCGCACCCTGATCCCGATCATGGCAGTGGCAACACTGGGAGAATCGATCATCTTAGATCTGGTGTTGTTCAGGATCATCATGATCGTTGTGGCGTACATGATCTATCGCAAGGGCAAGAGATTCCAACCATCGGATTTGGTTGTCATCGGCACATATTCGATCGTGCTTATTTTGACCGGAGGATTATGATCCGAGCGTCATGTCCGATCGATAATACAGCGCCTGTATGAGGGCGTGTTTCAGGAGAGTTTATGGCAGTTCAGTCGGAAAAATATGATGAGATCGCGGGGCTTCTCGCTGCCGCGTGCGAGCGCGCGGACGGCAGTGCTCAGGGCGAAACGTATCGAAGCGCTGCAGAGCGGTTTCTTGCGCGTTTGCGGCAGGGAGATCACAGCCTTGTGTACTACATCAGCGTGATCCACGTGGCGCGCGGCGCGATGGTCGTCGACGAGGCGCAGGCGGAGTGCCTGATCGTCGCCTCGTGTGAGCGGACGTTCCGGGATTTCATGCGGTGCGTGCCAAACGGCGTGAAGCGGAGATTCATTTTCGACGAGATATACAAAACCGTGGCGGAGGAGTATCTGTTCCGCGACGGGCTCGAGGCAGAGCCGTGCGTTCTCACGGGAGAGCGCAGGTCCAATCCTTCGGATGTCGTCGTGCTCAACCGCAAGGGCGGCGAGCGGTTCATCGAGTCGAAGAAGGCCGACGTCGTGGCGGAGTTCAAGAAGCTGACGACGCTGAAGGCGCGCGTCGAGACCGGCCGCGTCGTGATGGAGGGAGCGCTCACGGTCACCCGTGCGCTTAAGGACAACCTCGCGGTGGAGAAGGTTGTGTACGCGGACTCCGTCGACGCCGAGACAAAGCAGCTCGTCGCTGAGCTCTGCGAGAAGAACGGTATTGCTTACTACCGCGCGAGCCAGGGCATCCTTGCTGCGATGACGACGACCAACCCGGTGCCTGACATTCTCTGCAGCGCGCGCGTGCGTGCCCGCGACGAGAGCGAGCTGATCATTTCGAAGGAGCGGAATTTCTTCCTGATCCTGGACGGCATTGCCAATCCCGACAACCTCGGCATGGTGCTGCGCACGGCGGATGCGTCCGGCGTGGACGCGGTGATCCTGTTGAGCCCGTCGACACACCATTTCAACAAAAATGCGATCCGCGGCGCGCGTGGAGCCGTCGGCCGGATCCCGATCTATTTCTGCCGCGACGATTTTGCGCTCATGGATGTTTTGCGGGAACACAACTTCCGCATCTGGGGCACGAGCGCGCGGTTCTCCGCGAGCAATTTCTATGACATGAGCTTCGCTACGGAAAACATCGCCGTCATCGTCGGCAACGAGAGCAACGGCGTCCGCCGCGAGATCCTTGACCGCTGTACGGACTACGTGAAGATCCCTATGGTGGAGGGGCAGTCATCGCTCAACATCGCGGTGGCAGCAGCGCTTGTGATGTACGAGTATGACCGCGGATTTTATAGCTGAATGGATACTCCGGGCGGGAAGCTGCCCGGGGATCATTTTTCGATAAAAAGAACCGTCCATTTCTCGCAAAAACCGCTTGACAAGGGGACGGGGATGTGATATAAAAGTACTCGACTGCCGAAGACAGCAGGTACCATTTGGTGTAAGAAGGACTTAGGTCCGACGCCTGCCGAGGATATGTCAGCTCATTTGAAACGATTTTCATGTGCTGGGATTTCCGTTCGGATTCCCGGTTTTTTTATTTTCGCTCAAGTGCGCGGGCTTCGGCGTTAAACTACAAAGGAGGTAATTCCCATGGCAAAGATTGAGTTGAAGCAGCCGATCATCGAGGAGATCAGCAAGAATGTGGAAGCCGCTAAGGCTGTCGTTCTGGTTGACTACCGTGGACTGACGGTGGAGCAGGATACCAAGCTTCGTAAGACTCTGCGTGAGGGTGGCGTTGTATACAAGGTATACAAGAACACTTACCTCAAGAGAGCATTTGCCGGCACGGTTTACGAGGAGCTTGCTAAGCACCTTGACGGACCTACCGCAGTTGCTTTCGGCATTGATGATGCTACCGCACCCGCTCGCCTTCTTGCAGACGCAATGAAGACGGCAGACAAGCTCGAGTTCAAGGGCGGCGTCGTTGACGGTACGTACTACGATGCGCAGGGTTGCCAGGTCGTTGCGACGATCCCTTCGAAGGAAGTGCTTATTTCCAAGCTTCTTGGAAGTCTGCAGTCCCCGATCGCGAACATCGCGCGCATTCTCAAGCAGATCGCAGAAAAGCAGGGCGAGGTTGCCTGAATCCAGTGATCGCACCCGCCGCATAGCGGCATGACGGACCACGGTCCGAGGGCATTTGTCAGCCCGCACACATTATTTTACGGAGGTTAACTACCATGACAAATCAGGAATTTATTGATGCAATCAAGGCTATGACCGTTCTTGAGCTGAACGATCTTGTTAAGGCTTGCGAGGAGGAGTTCGGTGTTAGCGCAGCAGCAGGCGTTGTTGTAGCAGCAGCTGGCCCGGCAGC
>JAFZMO010000034.1 GCA_017551165.1 Lachnospiraceae bacterium | reverse complement strand
CCGAAAAGGACGAGGGCGCGCTCGTGTTACCACCTTTCTTCGTCGCGGGCTCACACCCGTGACCTTTGTGAGTATCGCGGTCAATCCTGCAAAACCGATAATACTCTGCCGTGTAACGGCGGCAGGCCGTCGCAGCCTACTGGCCGGGGGACCGGCGTTCGGTGCGATGCTCCGGAATGTATTCCCGCTCGTGTCCCCTGCGCCTCTCATCAACCGGCGACTTTCTGTAGGTTCGTGGGAACGGTACTGGTTTCCTTCGTTGCATCTGTCTTGGCGACATTATAAACATTTCGCGCGCGGTTTGTCAATCACAAATTATTGTCTTATACGGAAAATTCTGTTATACTGTTGGTTGTTGATGTGCGCCCGTTCGCGGGACGCTCGACAGAGAGCATAATATTTGGGGAAACAGCATGGACGATAGAGAGAGAACCGAGCAGGAAGCCTACGAGAGAGGCTACGACATTGAGGAACTGGCGCTCCGGACGCAGTCCGGCAAACGCACGCTCCGCGAGCTTGAGGAGGAGCGCGACGAGCTGGATGAGCTGAACCAGACGCTTCGCTCGCGCAAGCAGCTGTGGATGATCCTGGCGATCGTGATCGCGGCGGTTTTGATCACGGTGTGCGGCGTGTTCTGGTACACCGTCAAGAAGTATCGCGGCAGCGGCACGACGGAGACCACGAAGCCCACGGAGACCGTGAAGAAGACGTACCGCGTCTGCGACAATGTCGAGGACAAGATCCAGAAATACAATGCGGGCAACTCGCGCTACACCGCCTCGCTGAAGGTTGTGATGGACAAGGAGTACGTCGCATTTTCCTACGGCGGAACGACCAATCCGGAGTACACGCTTTTGTACCGCAACGAGTATGAGAGCAAGGAGGACGCCGATCGAGGCGAGTACGGCTCTTGGATGGCGACGTCCCAGATGATCGACTACGAAGTGCCTTACACGCTCGCAGACGACTGGAACATTCTCACACCCGATCCAATCGTGATGGGCGGCACCAAATACGTCCTCTTCGTACAGAAGAAGAACGACATGCCGACCTCGGTCGTGGTATTGGAGCCCGGCCAGATGAACGTCGGCAAGGAGCAGGGATGCTTTGACGCCGTGAAGAACTGGTTCAAGTTGCAGCCCGGCGAGGAGGCGTGGGCTAACATCTCTGACAATGACGCGGACGGCGCCGGCAACATCAACGCGACGGATCTCAAAAAGACCGTGATGCTGACGACGGGGCATGGAAACCGGTATGCATTTTCCGCATCCGATGAAGTGCTTGCCGCAGTCAAGGAGAAGGGCAGTGAAGCGCTCTCCTTCGGCGACCGCTTCACGTGGGAGATCGCGGAGGACGGCATCCACGTCGTGTCGCCTCTGTACGTGCGCGAGGGCGAGTATTACGGCGAGGTCACCGCGACGGTGCTTCCGGTGCAGGGTATGCTTAAGGTGAGCAACGCGAGCGTCGGCGCATACGTGAGCTTCAACTATGATGACGCGGATTTCAACGGCGTGAGCGCGCCGGCCGTGAACTATATCGAGAATCCCGTTGTGATCGGCAACGGCACCGGCGAGAGTCTGTATTTGCCGGAGTACAAGCGCATTGCCAAGCACACGTTCAATTTTGATAAGGACCATTACTGGCAGGACGAGAAGGGCTATCGCTACGTCAAGAACGATGAGGGGACCATCATTTCCCGAATGGGCATTGACGTCTCGAAGCACGACGGCGACATCGACTGGAAGAAGGTTGCCGACTCCGGCATCGAGTTCGCGATCATCCGCGTCGGTTTCCGCGGCCCGGGCGAGGGTACGCTGGAGCCTGACGAGAAGGCGAAGGAGTACATTGAGGGCGCTCTGGCCAACCATCTCGACGTCGGCGTGTACTTCTACTCGCAGGCCATCACGGAGGCGGAGGCGATCGCCGAGGCCGAGTACGTGCTCAACGTGATCAAGGACTACGATATCAACTGGCCGATCGTATTTGACACCGAGCTCTACGAGAACCGCCCGAATGCGCGCGGTAACGCGATGAGCCGCGAGACGCGCACCTCGGTCGCGAAGGCGTTCCTCGACCGCATCAAGCAGGCAGGCTACCAGGCGATGCTGTACTCGAGCACGCGCTGGTCGATCCTGAGCGTCAACCGCGACGAGCTCGCGGACTATCCGTTCTGGTATGCGTACTACGGCAAGGACGTCACGTACCGCTACGACTTCAACATCTGGCAGTACACGAGCACCGGCACGGTGCCCGGCGTCAAGGGCTCCTGCGACCTCGACATCTGGCTGAAGCCGTGGGATTGATGCGCCTTTCTTATTAATCGGCAGGCATTACATTTCCGACAACATCAACTGTGAACATGTCGCTGTTTGTTATTGACTTAACAACAGCGGCATTTTCTTCGGTCTTGACGCCGATCAGAAGCCCGTTTATATAATCGTTCAGGCTGACGAAAACTACGTCGCCGGTCGACAGGCAAAATCCTCCCTTCCATCGGCAGAGGAGCCTAAAACGCAAAATGATGGAAAATCCTCATTCTTTGATAATCAAAACGTCGAGCCGCGTGACAGAACGCAGCTCGACGTTTCATAATATTCTTGAACCTTTCTCGAGGTTCGTGAGGTGTCAATTTAGCCGAGCGTCACGACTACGTCGTGTGCGCCTGCTACAAGAACCGGAACAACGTTGCCCGCAACAGCCTTGCCGTCCACGGTGAGCGATACGACGCCCTTGCATACGTGGTTCGGATTTTTGACCGTGATGTTGTAGGTCGCGCCGCGGAACTGTCTCACTGCGGTGAAGCCGTCCCACTCAGCCGGGATCGAAGGATCCACCTTCAGGCCGTCGAAGTCAGGCATGATACCGAGGATGTACTGCGAGATCGCAACCATGTTCCACGCTGCGGTACCGGTGAGCCAGGAGTTCTTGCCCTGACCGAAGTTCTTGCCGGGACGTCCGATATCGGAACCGGCATCCTTGCCGCCGATCATCTGTCCGTAAACGAACGGCTCGGTCTTGTGGATATCGCTGGTCTCTTCGGTAAATGCCGGAGCAATCTCGGAGTAGTACTTGAATGCGAGGTCACCCTGTCCCGCGTAAGCAGCCGCACAGATGATCCATGCGTTGTTGTGCGTGAAGATACCTGCATTTTCCTTATAACCGCCCGGATAGGTGGAAATCTCACCGTACTGGAT
>JAFZMO010000033.1 GCA_017551165.1 Lachnospiraceae bacterium | reverse complement strand
CTGTGTCTGCATATGGTCTCCTCCTTGAGCTTTAAGTTGGTTTGCTTCGGATGGTTCAAGACAAAACCTTTGAAAATGATGGAATAAGTGATGGAATAACAAAAAAACAGAGACAAATTGCAAGCAATTCATCTCTGCCTATTCTCTTGAAAACCCTTATTCCATTAGCGTTCTCGAAAAGTGGAGCATAGGGGGATCGAACCCCTGACCTCTAGATTGCGAACCTAGCGCTCTCCCAGCTGAGCTAATACCCCGGAACGAGACTCATTTTAGGCTATCTGATGTAAAATGTCAATGCCTAATATGCGAAAAATGAGCCTCTGCGCCAAAACACAACCCACAGGATCATTGCTTTTCCGAGCCGCAGAAGGTATACTGAAGGATATACATGATCGGCATAAAATGCATGATCGATGTAAGGGGTTTGGGTCGGCGTTACGCGCCTGATCGGTGTAAGGAGAAGGGGAAATGATCACGGTATCGGGGAAGACAATACACAACCGGCTTGCCATCGGTAAGCTCGCCTGCATGTCGCAGGGACGGGCGGAGCTGACGCGCACGATCGCGGAGGATCCGGAGGCGGAGCTTGCGGCGTACCGCGCCGCGAAGGAGGAGGTCACGACGCGCCTGCACGCGCTGTATCGCGAGTCGGTGGCCAAGGTCGGCGAACTGCTGGCACACACGTTTGAGATCCATGCGATGATGCTCGAGGACGAGGCATACAGCGGCATGGTGGAAAATATGATCCGCAGCGAGAAGGTGTCCGCGGCGTATGCGGTCTCGGCGACGGGGCGGCACTATGCGCAGATGCTCGCGCAGATGGAGGACCCCTATTTTCGGGCGAGGAGTGCGGATATCCGCGAGATCACGGACCGTCTGACGGACACGCTCACAGGCGGCGGAAAGACGACGAAGCTGACGGAGCCCGTAATCCTGATGGCGGAGGAGCTGGGGCCCGGCGAGACGATGCAACTCGATCACGACATGATCTTAGCGATCGTGACGCACCTGGGGTCAGAGAGCTCGCATGCGGCGATCCTCGCGCGGACGATGAACATGCCCGCGATCACGGGCGTTGTGATGCGGCCCGAGTGGGACGGTCACGAGGCGATCGTGGACGGGGAGAACGGTCTTCTGATCGTCGACCCGGACGAGGAGACGGTCGCAGCGTACCGGAACAAGCTGGACGCGCGCAGGAAGGAAGAGGAGGAGCTCCGCGAGCTGCTTCCGCTCCCGAGCGAGACGCTGTCCGGGCGGCATGTGCCGATCCTGTGCAACGTCGGATGCGCTGCGGATGCGGCGCTGGCGGCGGAGTACGGGGCAGAGGGCATCGGTCTGTTCCGCAGCGAGTACCTGTGCCTCGGCAGTGACGGATACCCGTCCGAGGAGCAGCAGTATGAGGCGTATCGGAGCATTGTCTCGACGATGCGCGGCTGGCCGGTGACGATCCGCACGTTCGATCTCGGAGCCGACAAATGTGCTGCCTACCTGGATCTTCCGAAGGAAAATAACCCGGCGCTCGGGTTCCGCGCGATCCGTATCAGCCTTGCGGACGAGGAGCCGTTCCGTGCACAGCTGCGCGCGATCCTGCGCGCGAGCGCGTTCGGCACGGTCCGCGTGATGTATCCGATGATCTCGGCGGAGTGGGAGCTCCGAAGAGTGGATGAGATTTTCCGAGAGGAGAGAGCGCGGCTCATCGCCGCGGGAACGGCGGTCGGCGAGGTGGAGCGCGGCGTCATGATCGAGACGCCGGCGGCGGGTATCCTGTGCGACCGGCTCGCGGAGTACGTGGAGTTCTTCAGCATCGGGACGAACGACCTCACGCAGTATCTGCTGGCGGCGGACCGCCAGAACCTTGCGGTGGCACCGTATTTCGACCCGCACCACGAGGCGGTGACGCGCGTGATCCGGTATGTGGTCGAGGAGGCGCACAAGAAGCAGGTCAAGGTGTGTGTCTGCGGCGAGCTGGCGGCTGACGTCACGGCGACGGAGGAACTGATCGCGATCGGCGTGGATGAATTGTCCGTGGCACCGAATTCCGTGCTCGCGGTGAAGCGCTCTATCCGTGCTTGCAAGTAGCCGTAATCGTGAAAATTCCGTGAAAATTTTATTAAAAAATAAATGTAAAATTATTGACGGACGGCACGCTTTATGGTAATTTAATAAAAGCAGTCAGGATATGCCAAGCAAACAGCCCACCTTTAGGACTTCTTTGTTTTGAGCAGTTTGCTTTTGTTTTAAGGACTTGTTTCCGGAGAACAAAACAACCGGATGATGCGTATAATTTTTAAGGAGGTACTGGTTGATGACTGGTACAGTTAAGTGGTTCAATGCACAGAAGGGTTATGGCTTCATCAGCAACGCTGAGGGCGGCGAGGACGTATTCGTACATTTCTCCGCTATTCAGACGGACGGATACAAGACGCTTGATGAGGGTCAGCAGGTTTCGTTCGAGACGGAGCAGGATCCTAAGGATTCCAGAAAGCTTCGCGCGATCAACGTTAAGCCCCTGTAATTGAACGATCATCGGGAACGATAGAGTAACCTCGCAGGAACGCCTGCGGGGTTATTTTCTTTTTCGCCGCGGTTGAAAACAGGGCGCCGCTATGCTATACTTATTGGGACGCGGATCAGCCGTGTCGGTTCGGGGAGCAACCCGCTGAATGGAAGGATATGACCTATGTTTGGATTACATACAGAACTCGGAATTGACCTGGGCACGGCCAACGTGCTCATTTACATAAAGGGCAAGGGCGTTGTGCTCGAGGAGCCCTCGGTTGTCGCATACAGCCGCGATACATCGCGCATCAAGGCCATCGGCGAGGAGGCGCGCCAGATGTTAGGGCGCACGCCGGGCAACATCGTGGCGGTCCGCCCGCTCAAGCAGGGCGTGATCTCGGACTACTCCGTCACGGAGCGAATGATCAAGTATTTTATACAGAAGTCCATCGGCCGCAGAAGATTCCGCAAGCCCAACGTGTGTGTCTGCGTTCCCTGCAGCGCCACGGAGGTGGAGAAGCGTGCGGTGGAGGATGCAACCTATGAGGCAGGCGCGCGTTCGGTGCGCGTGATCGAGGAGCCGATCGCGGCAGCCATCGGCGCGGGAATCGATATCAACAAGCCGTGCGGCAACATGGTCGTCGACATCGGCGGCGGCACGACCGACATCGCGGTGACGTCCTTAGGCGGCGCGGTGGTGAGCACGTCGGTCAAAGTAGCCGGTGACGATTTCGACGAAGCGATCGTCAAATACATGCGTAAGAAGCATAATCTCATGATCGGTGAGCGCACGGCCGAGGAGATCAAGATCAAGATCGGCGCGTGCTACGCGAGACCGGAGACGCTCTCGATGGAAGTCCGCGGAAGAAACCTTGTGACCGGTCTTCCGAAGACGATCTCCCTCACCTCGGAGGAGACTGAGGAGGCACTTCGCGAGCCGACGGCGCAGATCATCAACGCGATCCACGATGCGCTGGAGCTGACCCCGCCCGAGCTTGCGGCGGACATCGCCAACCGCGGTATCGTGCTGACCGGCGGCGGTGCTCTTCTGTACGGCCTTGAGGACCTGATCGAGGAGAGGACCGGCATCCACACGATGACGGCCGAGAATCCCATGCGCTGCGTGGCGATGGGCACCGGCAAGTACATCGAGATGGGCAACCGCAGAAAGAAGAAGTCGTGACGCGCGAACACCGCGCGAGGACATAGCGGCACACCATGCCGCACAACAGAGGAGACGGGAGATGGAAGAACGGGAAGGCTACGTGGAAAGCATTCGGTTCCACAGTCCGGACACCGGGTTCACCGTACTGTCGTTATCCGGAGATAAACCGGGGGAAGAGCTCACTTGCGTGGGTAGCTTCCCTCTTCTTGAAGAAGGGGAATACATCCGGGTGCGCGGCGAGTTGACGCAGCACAATATCTACGGCAAACAGCTGAAGGTGGACAGTTATGAGATCACGCAGCCGACGGACGCCGACTCGATGGAGCGGTACTTAGGCTCCGGCGCGATCAAGGGGATCGGCATGGCGACCGCCATCAAGATCATCGCGAAGTTCGGCGATGATACGTTCCGGATCATCGAGCGTGAGCCGGAGCGGCTGGCGGAGATCCGCGGCATCAGCGACCGCATTGCGCAGTCGGTCCACGAGCAGTTTATGGAGAAGCAGAACATGCGCCGTGTGGTCATGTATCTGCTGCAGCTGGGGATCAACCTGAATCAGGGTCTGAAAATATATCGCCGCTACGGGGAGAACACCATCGATGTGGTGGGAAGCAATCCGTACCGGCTCGCAGAGGACATCACGGGGTTCGGCTTTCGGACCGCCGACGAGATCGCCCGCCGCATCGGCGGAATGGAGTATTCCGACAACCGCTTCCGCGCGTGTCTGCTGCATGTGATGCGGCTCGGCGCGCAGGCGGGACACGCGTATTTGCCGAAGGAGTCTCTTCTGACGCACGCGCAGGAGTTCATCCCGGAGATGGATGAGGATTCTCTGGACCGCGCGCTCGTTGCGCTCGTGATCGAGCGAAAAATGCGCACCGTCGAGATGTACGATGACAACGGAACACCGCAGACACACGTGTATCTGTCGGTGTATTACCATACGGAGCAGGCGATCGCGAGGATGCTTCTTGATATCGACGAGGGCGGACGCAAGGTGGTCGCCGGCATGGACCGCATGCTGGAGGACGTCGAGCGGCGCGAGGACATCGACCTCGACGAGATCCAGGAGCGAGCGGTGCGGGAGGCCATGGAGCACGGCGTGTTCGTGCTGACCGGCGGTCCCGGAACCGGTAAGACGACGACCATCAACACGATCATCCGCATGTGCGAGGCGATCGGGCGCGAGGTTGTCCTGGCGGCACCGACCGGCCGTGCGGCGAAGCGGATGACCGAGACGACGGGGCGTGACGCCGTGACGATCCACCGCCTTCTGGAGGTCACCAACATGGGGGATGACGGAGACGTCTCCCTGCCGAAATTCCGCCGCAATGAGGAGTATCCGCTGGAGACGGACGTCGTGATCATCGACGAGGTCTCCATGGTGGACATGCACCTGATGTACTCCCTGCTTCGGGCGATCGTGCCCGGCATGACATCGCTGATCCTGGTCGGCGACGCGAACCAGCTCCCGAGCGTGGGACCGGGCAATGTGCTGCACGACATCATGGCGAGCGGGGCATTTTCCGTAGTCAAATTGGAGAAGATCTTCCGCCAGGATGAGGCGAGCGACATCGTCATCAACGCGCACCGTATCAACCGCGGTGAGTATCCCGACCTGGGCAACAAGAGCAAGGATTTCTTCTTCCTGCAGCGCCGGGACGCGAGCGCGATCCGCAGCCTCACGGTGCAGCTGGTGAAGGACAAGCTGCCGTCGTACATCCACGCGACGCCGATGGACATTCAGGTACTGACGCCGATGCGCAAGGGCGACCTCGGAGTGATCGCACTCAACGCGCTGTTGCAGGAGGCGCTCAATCCGCCGGCCGATGACAAGCCGCAGTACGAGGCGCACGGAGTCATATTCCGAGTCGGAGACAAGGTCATGCAGACACGGAATAACTACCGGCTCGAGTGGGAGGTCCGGAGCGCCCACAACACACTGATCGAGAGCGGCGAGGGGATCTTCAACGGCGATATCGGCGTGATCCGCGGGATCAACGAGTTCGCCAAGCAGATGGAGATCGTCTTCGACGACACGAAGGTCGTGTACTACGACTACGAGCTGCTGGAGGACCTCGAGCACGCCTACGCGGTGACGATCCACAAGGCGCAGGGTAGCGAGTATCCGGCGGTGGTCATCCCGCTGCTGCGGGGGCCGCGCATGCTGATGAACCGCAACCTGCTCTACACCGGCGTGACGCGTGCGATCAACTGCGTCACCATCCTCGGGGACGAGGGGGCGTTGCACACGATGGTGGACAACGTCGAGGAAATGAAGCGCTACACGGGCCTGTGCCGCTGCCTGCGCGAGCACACGGGACGGTGAACGATATGGAGAGAAAACATCGAAAGTGCCGAAGGAGCCGCACAAACAGGGCGGCAGGGCACGGAAAGGACAGTATGGAAACAGCATTGGTTATCATGGCGGCCGGCATGGGAAGCCGGTTCGGAAGCGGGATCAAGCAGTTGGCGGAGGTCGGCCCGAGCGGCGAGATCATCATGGACTACTCGATCTATGCGGCGAAGGAGGCGGGGTTCGACAAGGTCGTGTTCATCATTCGCCGTGACATCGAGGACGCGTTCCGCAAGGCGATCGGCGACCGCATCGAGCGCTACATCCCGGTGACGTACGTCTATCAGGAACTGGAGAATCTTCCGGAGGGCTACAGCGTTCCCGACGGGCGCGGCAAGCCGTGGGGCACGGGTCATGCGATCCTCTCCTGCCTCGGCAAGATCAACGATCCATTCCTCGTCATCAACGCGGATGACTACTACGGCAAGGAAGCGTTCCGCGCGATGCACGACTATCTGGTGAGCCTTCCCGCAGACAGCAAGGGACAGTACTGCATGGCGGGCTTCGTGCTCGGCAACACCCTGAGCGACAACGGCAAGGTGACGCGCGGTGCTTGCATCGTTGAGGACGGTTGCCTAACGGGCGTCGAGGAGATGTTCGACCTGCGCCGCGAGGGCGATGTCGTTGTGGGCCGCAAGGAGGACGGCACGCCGGTGGAGATCGACCCGAACTCGACGGTGTCGATGAACTGCTGGGGCTTCACGCCGGATTTCCTGCCGCAGTTGAACGGTTATTTCAAGAATTTCCTGGACAATGAGGCGGTTGCCAACCCGCTCAAGTCGGAGTTCCTTCTCCCGTCGATCGTCGGCACGATGATCGATGAGGGAATCGCGAAGGTAGCAGTCCTTCCGACGTCGGATCGCTGGTTCGGCGTGACGTACGCCGAGGACAAGCCGGTGTTCATGAAGTGCATCCGTGAGCTGATCGCGCAGGGCGTATATCCGGAGTCGACGTTCCGCTGATTGGGCGATGTAGCCGGACCCGGATCTGAAGTATCATTTTCCGAAATCTCACACGGTTCTGCCGTAGTCTGCGGCAGAACCGCGTCTGTTGCGGCGTTCGCCGTATGCCGAAAGGCTGAGTATCCATGAAAGAATTGAACAGGAAACCGCGGGGCAGGAGACTGCGTCTTTTTGTCTTACGGTTCTATGGGGGAAGGTATGGAGAGTTTCATTTTGGATGTGTTGTTCCCGCCGCGCTGCCCGGTGTGCGACGGGCTTGTTGCCGTGCGCGCGCCGCGGTGTCATCCGGCGTGCCGGAAGAAGCTGAAGACGGTCGGCACGGACACGTGCATGCACTGTGGGAAGCCGGTGCCCGAGGGGGCAGCGGAGTTTTGTTACGACTGCGCCTCGAAGGAGGAGAGCGCGTTTGAGCGCGGCGTGTCGGTATTTCTGTACGAGGGCGACATCCGCGATTCGATGGTAAGGTTCAAGTTTCACGGCCGCGAGGAGTACGGCGCCTGGTACGCGAGGGAGCTACTGTCGATGCACGGGAGGACGCTTCGGGAATTTCAGCCGGACGCGGTCATCCCCGTCCCGGTGCATCGTCGGAAAATGCGCTCCCGCGGCTACAACCAGGCAGAGCGCATCGCCCGCGAGCTGGCGGACGGGCTGGAGCTTCCGATGTACGCGGACTATCTGCGCCGAAACCGCTACACGGTGCCGCAGAAGAAGCTGAGCAACCACGAGCGCGTGCGAAACCTGATGCGCGCCCTGGAGCCCGGGCGGCAGGCACGGCGGCTTCAAGAGCAACAAAAAACGCCCCGCAGGGTGATCCTCGTCGATGATATCTATACGACGGGAAGTACCCTGGAGGCGTGTTCCACTGTGTTGAGAGCGACCGGCGTGGAGCATGTGATGGTCGCGACGATCTGCATCGGCAGCGGGTATGTATGACGGGATCGCGTGGCAGATTCCTGCCTCGCGGGGGTTATCGGTCCACGAGCCGGATGCCGTCGTCTTCGATCGTGATCAGGCGCTCGCGGTACAGGTGACCGATGGCGCGCTTGAAGGCGTTCTTGCCGAGGCTGAAGCGGGCCTTGATGGCCTCGGCGCTGCTCTTGTCATGGTAGGGCAGGAAGCCGCCGGCCGAGCGGAGCGCGGAGAGGATCAGGGCGGCGTCGCCGTCCATCTGCGCGTACGCCTTCTCGCGGAGAGAGAGCGTCAGCTTGCCGTCCGGGAGAACACCCGCGACGCGGGCCTCGATCTGCTGCATCGGCGAGAGAGGGAAGAAGAGGTCCTTCTTCGGGACAAGGCCGGAGTAGCAGTCCTCCACGGCGACAAATGCGCCGAAATTGTCGCTGACCTCGTACACGCGGCCTGAGACGCGATCGTCCTTCTTGTGCGTCGAGTCGGTGCGAAGGTAAGGGTAGAGCTTCATGGTCGCGCACAGGCGGCTGCTCTTGTCGAGATACACCGCGATGAGCACGGAGTCACCCTCGCCGACGGGGCGCGTCTGCTCGCGATAGGGCAGCAGAAGATCCTTCGGAAGCCCCCAGTCGAGAAATGCGCCGACGCGGTTGACCTGCGTCACCGTGAGAAGCGCCACAAGTCCGAGCTCCGCCTTCGGAAGCTGCTTGGTGGCGATCGGGCGATCCTCGGAGTCCCGGTACACAAACACGGTCACGAGGTCGCCGACAGCCTCGCTCTCCAGCTGGTTGGTCGGCAGAAGAATTCGGGGAGCGTCGACCGCGAGCGATGCACCGTCATAGGCGGCCGGCAGCGGCGGCAGCTCCGCCCCTGCGTCCACCAGGTAGGCGCCGTGCGGCTGTATGGAATCGATCTTTAACTGTTGTGTGCGTCCGAGTTGAATCATAGTCAGGTCCCTCCGTTATCGTGGTTCGCGCCTTCGCGAACGGCTGCCTACAGTATAGCACGCGTCCCGCGAAAGCGAAAGAAGTTTCTTCGCGCCATTGTCAAAGCACGGAAAATGTGGTACTATTTTCCGTGCACACGCACACTGTCGGGAAAGGAGAACGGGGATGCCGGAAGAGTGGGACAGAAATGAAAACAGCAAAGTCAACATGATCGTCCTGCTGACGCTTCTCTCATATCTGATCGGCAGCATTTTCATCAGTCTGATCAATGAGACTGCGGTACAGCTGGTGCTGATCCAGTGCTTCTGTCTCGCACCCGGAATCGCGGCGACGGTCATTTTCCGAAAGAAGGATATGTCGGTCGGAAGGGCGTTCGCGGACACGTACCGCATCCGCAAGGTGAAGATCTCGACGCTTCTTTTGGTCGCGCTGATGATGCTGTTTCTGATGCCGTTGCTCACGCTGATCAATCTGCTGTCGCAGTTCGTCACGAGCTATGTGGCTTCGGAGGAGATCGTTGACCGCATCGCGGACTATCCTTTCATCGTTTCACTGCTGTGCGTGGGGATCATCCCCGCGGTCGGCGAGGAGCTGACGTACCGCGGGTTTATGTACGGCCACTACCGCAAGCGCTCGATCCTGATGGGCGCGGTGCTGACCGGCCTGATCTTCGGTCTGATGCACGGCAACTTAAACCAGCTGGCGTATGCGGCTGTCATGGGCTTTGTGTTTGCGATGGTCGATGAGGCGACGGGCTCGACGGTGTCGTCGATGGTGATGCACGCGCTTGTCAACTGCAGCTCCGTTGTGATCGTCTATTACGGCGCCGAGTGGATGGCGAAGCTGACGGGCAGTGAGGGCGCCGAGGCCGTCAATGAGACGGTTGAGCAGGCGATGAACGAGGCGGCGGAGCTCACCCCGAAGAACCTGCTTTCCTACGGTGTTGTGGCGGTGATCGGAACGTATATCGCCTACCGCCTGTATGGGGAGATCGCGTATCGGAACCAAACGACGGTGCAGATCCGGGAGGACGTGCGTACCCCCGGGCGGATGCGTGCGCTGCGCGACATGTTTACCGCGCCGCTTGTTGTTACGATTCTTGTGCTGATCGGCCTGGTCGTTGTCATGGAAATGGCCACACGGCTGGGATGGAATGTTTCGTGAAAGGAATGAATGACTATGTATGACCTTGTGATCATCGGCTCCGGCCCTGCCGGAATGGCGGCTGCGATCTATGCGGCGCGCGCGGAGCTTTCGTTTGTTGTTTTGGAGAAGGGCGTGAGCGGCGGCCAGGTGCTGAACACCTCGGACGTTGACAACTATCCCGGCCTTCCGGAGATCAGCGGCTTCGACCTCGCGGAGAAGTTTGAGGCGCATGCAAAGCACTGCGGCGCCGAGATCCGCATGGCGGAGGTGACGGACCTCGAGAAGATCGCCGGCGGTTTCCGGATCGGACTCGATTCGGAAGATCCGGTCGAGACGAAGACGATCATCATTGCGACGGGCGCACAGCCGCGCAAGCTCGGTTGCCCCGGTGAGGACGAATTTGCCGGAATGGGCGTTTCTTATTGCGCGACGTGTGACGGCGCGTTCTTCCGCAACCGCGAGGTTGTGGTTGTCGGCGGCGGCAACACGGCAGTGGAGGATGCGATCTTCCTCGCGCGCGGCTGCAAGAAGGTGACGATCGTTCACCGCAGAGACGCGTTCCGCGCTTCCAAGACGCTGGTGACGGCGCTGAAGAAGACTCCGAACATCGAGATCGCGTACGACTGCGTCGTCTCGGAGATCCGCGGTGAGGACGCGGTGACGGGCGTGGCGCTCACGAACGTACGCACCGGCGAGTACAAGGTCGTTCCGGCGGACGGCGTGTTCATCGCGGTCGGCACGAACCCCGTGAACCTCGGCTGGCAGGACAGCATCCCGTGCGACGCATCGGGCTACTTCCTCGCGGGCGAGGACTGCGCGACGCAGGTGCCCGGCATTTATGCGGCAGGCGATGTCCGCACGAAGGACCTTCGCCAGATCGTGACGGCAGCGGCGGACGGCGCGAACGCGGTGTACCACGTGGAGCAGTATCTCGCGGAGCTCGCGGCAGAGCAGTGAGAGAAGCGCGGCGGCTGAGCGCAGGACGCTCGGCGGTACGCCGGAAAACAAAGCATTTTCCATGGGCAGAGTGTACGACTCTGCCTGTGTTTTTATCCGCGAAAAAATATTTTTAAAAAATTTTTCGAAAAATGAAAAATTCCGCTGTTTTCCCGACTCATAGTTTACAAAAGAACGAAAATGATTCACGAAAGGAAGTATGCGAAAACCGCTCCGCGCTTTTCGCGTTACCCGATTGCACTGCGTGATCCTCGTGCAATCGACCTCCTTTCGTATCATTCCATTCACGAAAGGAGGGGGAGGTACTCATGCCCGTTAGCAACGCTTGGATCGAGCGCAGGCTGCGCGAGATGCCGGACAATCCGAACGCATTGAGCGAGCTGTATGAAGAAATGAAACAACCGATGTACGCAGTTGCCTACCGCATTGTGATCAGCCGTGAGGATGCGGAGGACGTGGTGCAGGAAGCGTTTCTCTCACTTCTGCGCATCCGCGAGACCGGGCGCATCAAAAACGGAAGGGCCTACCTCTTCCAGATGGTGAGAAACGAAGCGCTGAAGAAGCTTCGTATGAGAGACAGGGAAACAGCTTGTGAGAATCCGGAGGTGTATCGCAGATACTCCGGAAATGGGGGAATGAGTGATGTGGACCGTGCGATGGCAACGCTCTCCGCGGAGGATCGTCAGATTGTGGCGATGCATGCGGAGGCGGGCCTGACGTACACGGAGATTGCAAAGGTTACGGGCTCGTCGACCGCGACCGTGTTCCGGCAGTACCGCAAGGCGCTGCGGAAATTGCAACAGTTTTTCGGCGTAAGCAGTGAGGAGAATTTCATATGAGCGAGAAATACAGTAAGAGGGAGATCGAGAATCTCCTGCGACAGACATCGGCATCGCTCACCGAGGACGCGGATGCGAGGATCCGACGAAACCTTGCCATCCGTCAGGAGGCGACATCGCAGAAACCGGTCGTCGAGGAAGAAACCCATCGCGTACTGTTCGGAAGACGCGGTGCGGGACGCCGGCTTTCGTTCCGGTTGGCCGCGCTGCTCGTGGTTGTTTTGATCACGGCTGTGACGCTGCTGACCGTTTGGATCCATTCGTATCGCAAGGAAACCGCAAACGGCAAGGTGACGCCGACCGCAACGCCGACGCCCACACCGACACTCTCGCCGACGCTGCCGGTGAAGCCGACGGTTCCGGTGCCGGAGAAGCCTTCCGTCACACCGACGCCGCAGGATATGCCGTCGCCTACGCCTCCGCCGCCTGCCGGAACGCCGACGGTGCCGGTGACGCGGGAACAGATTGTGATCCCGGATTTTAGGAACTATACGCAGGATCAGGTGCGTGAGGCGCTTGATGACAAGCTTCTTCTGAGGATCGACTGGGCGGCGAGCGATACGGTCGAGGAAAACCACGTGATCGAGACGCAGCCGAAGGCCGGCGAGAGCGTTTCTGTCGGTTCCACGCTGATCCTTGTCCTGAGCCAGGGCAACTCGGACATGGTTTCCGTGCCGAACGTTGTCGGAAAGAAGGAGATTGATGCCAAGGCAATACTGACCGCAGCTAAGTTGAATTACACTACGGAGAGTGTTTACAGTGATACCGTCGAGGCGGGAGTTGTCGTCTCGCAGACGCCGGATGAGACGGCAGGCAAGGTGACGAAGGGATCTGCGATCCGGCTGTACATCAGCGCCGGCGAAGACCCGAGCGGAAAGCCGACGCCGGAGATCAAGGAAGGGGACGTCCCGATCACCAAGGAGTATTTTCCGGATGACCTGTTCCGCGAGCGAGTGCGCGAGTATGACGTGAACCAAAACGGTGTGCTCGAGCAGGCGGAGGCTGCGGGCTGCACGTCGATGTATCTGGCCGCTGAGTACAACGGGCCGGAGGAGAAGAAGATCCGAAGCCTGAGGGGAATTGAGTATTTTACGGAGATCCGGCAACTGAACTGCAGTTGGAACGCAGTCACGGAGCTCGATCTTCGCAGACAGCCGAAGCTGGATTATCTGGATTGCTCTTCGAACGGAATGTTGAGGCTGGATGTGAGCGGGAACAAGGAGCTCACGCATCTTGACGCCCGGAACAACAAGCTGACCGTGCTCGATCTGAGCAACAACACGAAGCTCACGGAGCTGGCTCTTACGCAAAATGATCTGACTTCGCTCGATGTTTCGAAGAACACGAAGCTGACGCAGCTCAGCTGTGAGGAGATGCCGATCCGTACGATCGATCTGAGCAACAACAAGGCTTTGACGGAGCTGGCGGTCACGTTCACTGAGATCACGGAGCTCGATCTGACCGGTCTCACCAAGCTGGAGAAGCTGTATTGCTTCGCCAACAAGCTGGAGAAGCTGACCGTGGATCCGAAGGCGCCGCTGGTGCTGCTGTTCTGCTACGACAATCAACTGGCGACGTTTGATTTCGGGACATGTCCGAAGCTCGAGCATGTCATATGCTACAAAAACCGGTTTAAGGAGCTGGATGTCAGCGGGAATGCGAAGCTGAAGATCTTGAATTGCTCGGAAAATCCGCTGGAGAAGCTCGTTTTAAACAATCCCGAGATGACGGAGCTCGACTGCCACTACTGTGAGCTGACGAAGCTGGATGTGAGCGCGAGCACCAAGCTGGAGAGGCTGTGGATCCAGTACAATGAGCATCTTCGGGAGATTGATGTGACCACGTGCACGAAGCTCAGCGAGGTTCGGCTGAACAACAGCGTGATCGTGCACGGAAGAAGGGACGAGACCACGTACGATTGGTGTCGTTAAGGATTCGGACATCGCCGCGCACGGGACGTGAGCCGTGCGCGGATGTCAAATAGATCGGCGATTCTCAGGGGGAGAACGCCATTTTATACCATGAAGGGGGTAAACAGATGAAAGAAACGTGTAGGGGACGTGTGTGGAAGAGCGCAGCTGCTGTGGGGATGGCCGCGATCGGTGCGATGACGCTTGCGTGGACGGGCGGAAATGCCCGCGCGTATGCGGCGAGTGATGTGAAGGCGGTTTCGCATGTTTCGGCGTGCGAGACGGCGGAGACGGCGGTGCGGGAGCTGGAGATCACGGGACAGCCCGCGTCGTATGAAGGCCGCATCGGCGGTCATGCAAGGTTTACAGTGAAGGCGAAGGGCGGCGTGTGGGCCGTATACCAGTGGCAGTACTGTGAGCCGAATGAGGATTGGAAGAACTGTGCGGGGTTCGGCGCGAGAGGCGCGACGCTCACGGTGGACATGAAGGCGGAGTACGACGGCTATCGCTTCCGCTGCGTAGTGACCGACTTGTGGGGCGGCACGCAGATCATCAGCGATGAGGCGGAGCTGTGCTGCTACCTCGACCTGAATGCAAAGAATTTTCCGGATGAACTGTTCCGCGAGCAGGTGCGTTGGCATGCCGACTGGAACGACAACGGCCGCCTGGAGGGTCGCGAGATCCTCGGTGTCACCTCGTTCTGCATGGAAAACAGCTTTGATGCGCCGGAGGAAGTGAAGATCCGCAGCATCAAGGGTATCGAGTATTTTACGAACGTGGATCAGATCTGGTGCGGGTTCAATGCACTGACGCAGATCGATGTCAGCAAGAACACGAACCTGGTGTATCTCTCCGTGTGCGGCAACAAGCTGGCGAAGATCGATGTCAGCAAGAACCGCAAGCTTCAGATGCTCGACGTTCGCAACAACGGGATGAAGAAGCTCGACGTCAGCAAGAACACCGAGCTCACAAGCCTGTGGTGCGGTGAGAACAAGTTCACGTCGATCGATGTCTCGAAGAACCGCAAGCTCGAGGAGTTCTACTGCGCAGAGTGCGCGCTTCGCTCCGTCGACCTGAGCAAGAACACGAACCTCAGGGAGGTAGAGGTTGCATTCAACAAGCTGACGACGCTTGACCTTCGCGCGAACACCAAGCTGGAGAAGGTGTACTGCTTCGGCAACAAGCTGACGACGATCAAGTTCAGTCCGAAGGCGCCCATCCACGAGATCTACTGCTATGACAACGAGCTGAAGTCGCTCGACCTCAGCAAGCTGACGCTTTTGGAGAATCTCAGCTGCTACAACAACAAGCTGACGAAGATCGACGTTCGCAACAATCCGAACCTGATCTGGCTCGACTGCAGCTGGAATGAGATCGGAACGCTCGACGTCTCGAACAACACGCAGCTGACGGACCTTCTGTGCACGTACTGCGGCCTCAGCGAGCTGGATCTCAGCAACAACGGGAACCTTCACGTGCTCTTTACGTACGGCAACCCGCTCAGCGAGATCGACCTGTCCGGATGCCCGGAGATCTGGCAGCTGGAGATCGACGAGGAGACGACCGTGATCGGTCAGTGACAGACATTGTTCGCTTGTGTCGACTAAAGTATAAAAGTGTGTGAAAAATAAGCTAAATTTTCAGAAAACATATTTTTCGCAAGAACGAAAAATAGGGCTTGACAACGAAAGCTTTTGTCACCTTGCACAATATTCATCAAAAAATGAATTGTGAATAACAGCCCGAAATGTTGATAAATTTTCCGAAACTTGAGTTATCCACGTTGAAAAACAGCGAAAATCGGTGGTTTTCGTGGCTTATTCACAGAGTTATCAACGTTATCCACTTTTTCTTTCAACATATGTAGTACAATCACACTGTTCGGAAAATCGAAAGTTTGTTTTGTCGGAAACGTAAAAAATGACGAAAACGGCGGGGATTTAAATTGTTAGGTTGACAGATGAATTGTCAGACAATTTGAAACAAGCAAAGCAAAATCACACACAACTCACGTATCAGGCGGGGGCATCATTTTTCGGTGCACCCGCCCTTTATATTATCCGAGGAAGAGAGAGAAACGCGATGCAGGCGTTCCGAGGAGGCTTCGGAGCGCAAAAAACATTGATTTTATGCGGGTTTTGTGCTATCATGATTTAGAATGCGGGCTAAAATGCCCGGGCCGTATTTTTCGGCCGGATAAAGGAGATTTGAATGAAACTGATTGAGAAGATTTTCGGCACGCACAGCGAGCACGAACTGAAGCGTATCAACCCGCTCGTGGACAAGATCGAGGCGCTCGAACCGGAGTACGAAGCACTCTCCGACGAGCAGCTCCGCGCCAAGACGGACGAGTTCAAGAAGCGCCTCGCTGAGGGGGAGACTTTGGACGACATTTTGGTGGAGGCATTTGCCGCGGTCCGCGAGGCCGGCAAGCGAACGCTCGGACAGCGCGCGTTCCGCGTGCAGCTGATCGGCGGTATCGTGCTTCACCAGGGACGCATCGCCGAGATGAGAACCGGTGAAGGTAAGACGCTCGTCGCGACATTTCCCGTATACCTGAACGCATTGGCAGGCAAGGGTGTTCACGTGGTCACGGTCAACGACTACCTGGCCAAGCGTGACTCGGAGTGGATGGGTCAGATCCACCGCTTCCTCGGCCTTACGGTCGGCTGTATCTTAAACAGCATGGAGAACGATGACCGCCGCGTGGCGTACGCGTGCGACATCACCTACGGAACGAACAACGAGTTCGGTTTCGACTACCTCCGTGACAACATGGTGATCTACAAGGAACGCCTTGTAATGCGCGGGCTTCCGTACGCAGTCATCGACGAGTGCGACTCGGTTTTGATCGATGAGGCGCGCACCCCGCTCATCATCTCCGGACAGAGCGGAAAGTCGACGAAGCTCTACGAGATGTGCGATATCCTCGCATGTCAGCTCAAGAAGGGTACCGAGACCGAGGTCTCCAAGATGGACATGCTCATGGGCGAGCAGACCAAGGAGACGGGCGACTTCGTTGTCGATGAGAAGGACCGCAACGTCAACCTCACCGAGGAGGGCGTCCGCAAGGTGGAGCAGTTCTTCCGCATCGAGAACCTCGCGGATCCGGAGAACCTTGAGATCCAGCACAACATCAACCTCGCGCTGAAGGCGCACAACCTCTTCAAGCGCGATCACGATTACGTCGTACAGGACGATCAGGTTTTGATCGTCGATGACTTCACCGGTCGTATCCTGCCGGGCCGCCGTTACAGCGACGGTCTGCACCAGGCGATCGAGGCGAAGGAGCATG
>JAFZMO010000032.1 GCA_017551165.1 Lachnospiraceae bacterium | reverse complement strand
GATCGCAAAGCCGGCGTCGATCTGCCCGCCGATCTGGTCCGTGAGCGTGTGCCCCCAGATGTAACCTTCGGCCTCCGCAATCCGCTTTATGTCCGGATTGTCCAGATGGTCAACATCCGCGTAAGGCAGCTTGTACGCCACACTGAGTTCACCCTGCTCAATCTTCACCGGGTCGAAGATACTTTCGACCCCGTTACTGAAACCTGCGATCAGAATTCCGCCCTTTCTGAGAATGCGGGCGCATTCCTTCCACACCGGAAGCACATTATCGATGTAGCTGTTCGACCACGGATGAACCACAAGGTCAAAACTTTCGTCGGCAAATGCAGAAAGATCCTGCATATTTCCCTGCGCCGTCGCGATCGTCAGCCCGTCTCGCTTGGCAACGTACAAGTCCTTATTTAACTGTGTTCTACTATTGTCGAACACTGTCACGTTTGCGCCCGTTGCGGCGAGGATCGGACCCTGCTGGCCGCCACCGCTCGCCAGGCACAACACATCCTTCCCGGCCAGCTCCTGCGGAAACCAGTCCCGCGGCACAGGCTTCGTCGGGGTGAGCACGATGCTCCACTCACCCTGTCTTGCAAGCGCAACTTGCGCGCTTGTAACCGGGACGGACCATTGGTCCGCATTCGCGGACCGGTCATCCCATATTTTACTGTTTTCAGTTACATAATCCATCTTTTATACACCCTTCTTTGAAAATGAGCCACTAACCCCGTCCCCATGGCTCACTTCGTATAGTGCCCCAGCACATAGACGCCCTTGTATCCGATCTTCCGGTAGAAATCGTTGTTGCCTCCGGTGATGATCTCCGCTCCGAGCGGCCGTAAGACCTTCTCGAGGTGCGCAAGCGCAGCCGCCGCGAGTCCCTTGTGCTGATGCTCGGGAACCGTGCAGAGAGGCTCCATGTAGGCAAGTTTATTTTCCGGCACCCACCACATTCCGGAGAAGCAGACGTAGTTGTCGTTCTCATCCGCAATTACGGTGGTATAGTCGTAAGTTGCATGCGGTGCGGGCGCGATCGTTGCCCCAAGCACGTTCTGATAGAGCTCATGCGCACTGATCCCGCCGTTCTTCACCGGCGTCTCCCAGTCCTTGAACTCGCCGTGCTCCGCCTTGTTGAAGCCGTCCCACAGGCATTTGGCGACCTTGAGAGGATCATTTTCCTTCGGGTTTGTAAAATGATACCCCTCCGGTAGCGGATAATCAAGCGTTCCTGTGCGAAAATCGAAATACAGATCCGAACTTTCATACACGAGCTGATACCCGCGTTTCTTCGCAGCCTCGATCAGCGCCGTCTGGCGGCTTCCAAGCACGAACTCCGTCGGATCCTCGAACTTCGGATACGCTGTGTCCGCGTACTCGATCATCTCGTCCGCAAGCGCCTCGTAGCCGGGCCTCAGCACGAAATAGAGCTCGTCCGCCGACGTCTCGTAGAAGACAAATGCAACCGGCACATCCCCGTCCATCCAGAACCGGTCCAGACGGTCGTAATCGCGGTCGTGCCACGGCGACGTGATCGCATACTCGAAAAACGGTGCCGCAGGTCCGTTGCTCTCTTCGTGATCATAAACCTGCGTCATCAACTTCCACACCAGGTCGATGTCGGTCAATATCTGAAATTGTTTTGTCGTGATCATACTGCCTCCGTTTCCTGCCTTTGAAAATGAGCCACTAACCCCGTCCCCATGGCTCAGAAACGGCCCTCTCGGTTGTCCATGAAATACACGAGGTTGATGCGCACTTCATGTCTTTCGATGTCACGGTTCGTGTAGCAGCAGGTGTCAAAGCCTAACAGCTGAAAGCCCTGGCTCTTGTAGAACGCGATCGCTCTCACGTTGCAGTTTTGCGTCTCCAGAATGACCGCCCGACGCCCCTGCGCCTTCGCAATCTCCTTCGCCTTGTTCATCAAAGCCGTGCCGATGCCCTGTCTCTGCAGGGAATCGTCCACCCAGAGCTCCGTCACCATCAACCGGTTGCTCCACTCCTCGGGACACACCTCGATGCAGGCCAACAGCTTCCGCTCACCGTTTTCCTCGGTGTACATGCCATACGCCTCAGCCTTCTCCCAGTGGTCCTGGTACAGACCGTCCGGATAATCATACTCCTCCGGCGTGTGTGTCACCGGCGTCTCAAACTTCTTCTTTACCAGCTTCGCCTCATAAGCGTCCGGCGTTTCCGTAATCTCCACGTCGAAATACTCCTCCGTGGTGTAACGAAGCATAATCGGAACTCCCTTCCACTCCTCCTTCGGAAGCGGTACAATTATATGATTCATTGTTTCATCTCCTTTATTATGGACCACTAACCCCGTCCCCATGGCTCATTCTTCGATATCAAATGCTTCTTCAATGCTGACCAGATACGCGAAGGCTTCCCACACATCCTCGTTGTAGTAACGGTACGTGGTCTCTCCGGTCATATAGTCGTTGTCAAATGTGGAATTGCAGCCCTCGGGCACGATCACGCCGTAGTCGCGGTCAAACGCGGATTTGATCGACGCGTCGATGCAGTAGTTGGTCTGAAGGCCGGCGATGATCACCGTCTCCTCACCCTTCTCCTCAAGGTATTTGCAAAGTTCCTTGTTGCTGAAACAGCTGTTCACGGTCTTCACGAACACCTTCTCTCCGGGCATGGGCGCCAGCTCTTCGTAAAATTCGAAATCCTCGTCGCCCTCACTCATGCCGCTTCCCTCGCCTGCGTCGTGCCGCACGTAGATCACCTCCACGCCGCGCGCTCTCGCCTCCGCGAGAAGCTTCTTCATGTTCGCAACAAACCCTTCAAAGTTATAAAGATCTTCAACAACCAACCCTTTCTGAAGATCGATTGCCAATAATACCATAGTGTTGTTCCTCCTGATCATTGATCAACCAAACAGCGCCTTCACAATCTGCTCCGCGCACTCCGCCGGAGTGTTCACGCTTGTGTCCACGCGCATCGTGTACTTGATGTCCGTGCTCATCAGCTCCGCCTGCTCGTCCGACTGGCTCTCAAAGCGGTCGCCGCGCTCGATGTTTCGCTGTCTGCACACATCAAGCGGACAGTACACCTCCACGATGCTAAGCGGGCTGTCCTTCATGATCTCCATGAGTTTCTCATAGTGCGGTTTGATCTCGTCACGCTCAACAAGGATGCCGTCGATCAGCACATTCTTCCCGAGATCGGAGTACAGCTTCGCCGTGTGATACATCATGATGATCACGTCCGCGAGATACTTCCAGTAGTTCTCCTCTAAGTATTGCTCACCGACCATCTCCGCGAACAGATCGTTCGCAACAACATAGAAAAACTGATCTCGTCGCTCCTGAAGCGCTTCGACGATCGAAGTCTTACCGGAGCTCGTCACTCCGTTTAAAAAAATTATTTTACCCTTATCCATTGTTTGTTTC
>JAFZMO010000031.1 GCA_017551165.1 Lachnospiraceae bacterium | reverse complement strand
TCACGATAGGAAAAACGATTTAAAAACGCAGAAGCAGGTCACCAAAGCGCTAAAGCCTGGTGACCTGCTCCTATTTCAGGACTTTTTTAACAGCCCCTTCGCTTTCAGTATCATTTTCCTACGACAACCGCTTCTCGAAGTCTCCGAGCACGGCGACCGACGGGTAGACGTTGGCAAATGCCTTGGGATCCAGATCGGGCAGCGCATGCTTTAAGCGGTGGTATTCGTACTCCGACATGACGCTGATGACGAGCCTGCGCTCCGCGCCGGAGTAGACGCCGGTGCCGGTGAAGATCGTGGCGCTCCGGTTGATATTGTCGCGGATCCAGTCGCCGATCTCCTTGTCGTGGTTGGTGAAGACGTTGACGGTAACGGCGCGGTTCTGCAGATGGATCTTATCGATGATCAGCGAGCAGCAGAACGCAGCGATGATGGAGTACACGGCAACCTCCGGATTGAAGATGAGCGCGCAGACTGCGTACACGACGATGTTTACGGCAAGGGAGACTTTGCCGACAGTCAGGGAGCGGAATTTCAGGCTCATCACGATGCCGATGATGTCCGTGCCGCCGCCGGAACCGAAGCCAATGTACAAAAGACCGCTGCCGATGCCCTCGAAGAAACCGCCGACGATGGTGTTCGTGAGGGTGTCCGAGATGATCGGCTCCTTCGGGATCGGGAGGAGGGACATCAGAGCACTCTCAAGCAAAATGGTGAAACCCGCCTTGATCATCGGCTTGCCGCCGAGTACGCGCCAGCCGAGGATGACGATCGGAATGTTCAGGATGAAGTAGAGAATACCGCGGATATTGTACGGCTCGAGAGGCGTCCCCTTCGCCAGCAGTGCCAACAGCTGGGAAATACCCGTAAACCCGCCGGAATACAATCCGCCGGGAATGATGAAAAAATTGACGCCGAGGCAGTAGATGAGGGAAGCGATGCAGCAGATCGAAAAATTCGTCACGCCGCTGCGCACGGTTCCCCGTTTGTTGTCAAACATGATGGCACCTCCGAATGACGGTGGAAAAGGCCGGCTGTCCGGAGACAGTCGGCCTTCAACATTCGTGCAGTCTTAAGGATTAAGCCCAGGGATTCTCGGTCGGGTACGGAAGCGACTTCGGCTGGTTGTAAGCAATGTCCTTGATGCCGAGGAACTTGAATACCTCGAAGAGGGCCTTGCCATAGTGACCGAATGCTACTGCGCCGTGATGAGGATATCTCTTCTGGATGAGCACGTGACGATAGAAGCGTCCCATCTCCTTGATAGCGAAGATTGCGATACCACCGAAGGAACGGGTAGGTACGTCGAGGATCTCGCCCTCAGCGATGTAGGAAACAAGCTCGCCGTCGCTGTTGCACTGCAGACGATAGAAGGTGATGTCGCTTGCTGCGATGTCGCCCTCGAGCGTTCCGCGGGTGAAATCAGGATCGCTTCCTTCCGGCTCAAGAAGACGGTGCTGGATGAGCTGGTACTTGATCGCACGGTCGCTGCACATCTTGCAGGACGGCGTGTTACCGCAGTGGAAGCCCATGAAGGTATCGGTAAGCTTGTAGTCGTACTTGCCCTTGATGTCCTCATCGTAGATGTACTGAGGAACGGAGTTGTTGATATCAAGAAGGGTGATAGCATCGCCGGATACGCAAGCGCCGATGTACTCGGAGAGTGCGCCGTAGATATCAACCTCGCAGGATACCGGGATACCGCGGCTTGCGAGACGGCTGTTTACGTAGCAAGGCTCGAAACCGAAGGTCTCGGGGAATGCAGGCCAGCACTTGTCAGCGAAAGCAACATACTTGCGGGAACCCTTGTGCTGCTCAGCCCAGTCAAGGAGCGTAAGCTCGAACTGTGCCATGCGCTCGTTCATCTCAGGATAGTAGCAACCCTCACCCATCTCAGCTGCCATGTCAGCGCAAACCTCAGGGATACGAGGATCATTTGCATGTGCCTTGTAAGCTACGTACAGGTCAAG